>NZ_CP075529.1:2867695-3222792 GCF_025809055.1 Devosia sp.
TGGCGGCGCCGAGCGCATGAACGCCCAGACGCCAGGCGAGGACGGCAAGAACCAGCGCCGAGACCACCTGGGTAGCGGCCAGAAGCAATGTGCGCAGCCCGCCTGGCAGCATGGATTCGATGAGATCGACCTCGATATGCTCGCGGCGGGCCGTGGTCAGGGGCAGGGCAAGGAAGACCAGGGCGCAGACCAGAAGCTGGGTCAACTCGAAGGCCCCCGCCAGGGGCCGATGCAGGAAGTAGCGGCCGACCACGTCGACACAGGTAACGGCCACGAGGCAAAACAGGGCGACCGCCGCCGCAAGCCCCAGAGCCTGGCTGGGCAGGGGGTCGCGTGGCGACCCCCTGCCTTCGCCGGACGGGGAGGATTCGTCCGTCACTGATCAGAACTCCACACGGGTCTCGGCGCGCAGCGCGGCCAGGGCCGCCGTGCCATCGAAGCCATCTTCGGCAATGGAGTCCGCCCATTCCTGTTCGAAGACTGCGGCATTGGCCTTGATCTCGGCGAGGAAGTCGGCGGGCGCATCGTAGATCTCGATGCCCGAGGCGAGGATTTCGGCAATGGCGTTGGAGTCGGCGCCGTTCCAGGCTTCACCCACCAGTTCGGCAAAGGCCGGTCCGGAAATGGCGTCGATAGCCGCCCGGTCGGCCTCGGAAATACCCTCCCAGGCGCCCTCGTTCATCACCATGAACCAGGTCGTGTTGTAGAGCCCGCCCGGTACGCGCATACCATAGGAGAGGTCATTGATGACGTTGAACGCGGTGAGCGCTTCATAGGTGAAGGCCACCCCGTCGATGACGCCGCGCGACAGTTTTTCGTAGACCTCGTCCGAGGACATGAACAGGGTTTCGGCACCGAGCCCACCGAGGAGTTCGGAGACGTAGCCGCCCGGAACCCGGATCTTGAGACCGGCCAGATCGTCCTGGCTCTCGATCTTGAGCTTGTTGTTGTAGAGTACCCCCGGGCCATGCACGAACAGGCCGAGCAGGTGAACACCTTCATGTTCGGATTGGGCATCGAGCTGGCCTGAATAGACGTTCCAGAAAGCTGTCGATGCGGTTCGCGCGTCATCGCCGATGAACGAGAACTGGCCGATGCGCGAGCGCTCGAAGCGGTCGTCGGTGGTGAAGGAATGCAGGCCATAGGTGATGTCGGCAATGCCATCGGCAGCCATGTCGAAGTGCGCCGGCGGAGCGCCGAGAGCCTTGGCCAGAACCCGCACGGTCACCCGTCCCTCGGTCACGTCGGCAACGCGTTCCGACCAGGGAATGATGGCATTGACCACGATCGGATGGCGTGGCGGCAGCCAGCTCGACAGGGTCAGTTCCTGGGCCAGCGTGCCCGGCATTGCCGAAAGCAATGCGGTGGTGCCCATGAGCAGTCCAAGTGCAATTTTCATTTCAGTCTCCTCCTAGATGGCTGCGGGTGGCTCTTGTCTGGCCGGTATTGGGGTCCGCACGCATCGGTCCGTTGTCTTTGGGCGCCAGTGGTTCAGAGCCAGTCCGGCGCCCGTTGATTGTGTTGCTAGAATTCCCGGCCGAGCTTGTGGTCGAGCGAATAGGCCCCGCCGCCGCGCACCAGGAAGAACAAGGCCGCCACGCCCCAGAACAGCGGATATTCGTAGCCTGCGGCCGTCCAGAAGAAGCCGTTCTTGAGGTGGAACAGCACGGCATTGAGCATGAAAACCAGCACGGCCAGCGCCACGGGACGCGTGAAAATGCCGGCGGCCAGGCATAGACCGCCGAAGAACTCGACGACCCCGATCAAGACGGCAAGGAATGTCCCATTCGAATAGCCGACGCTTTCGAGGAACGTGGCGGTTCCGGCTACGCCGCCGCCGCCCAGCGCCCCGAAGAGCTTTTGCGCGCCATGCGGCACCAGCAACAAGCCGGTGGCAACCCTCAGGGCCAGCCAGGCCACGCCGTCCAGGCGTGCATACAATCCGGCCAGGCCGGGCAGGAAATAGCGGCTCGCCTGCAGGGACGAACTTTGATCTGTCATCTCTCCTCCTTTTCCCGGCCCCCTCGCCGGATGTGGTGATGGTTCTCCTGCCATCGCTGCCATATTTCATTGCAAATGAAATGAAGTCAAGTTTTTTGTTGCAAGTGAAATGAACTATCGTCCGGTGGAAACTGCCGGCCGCGCCGGCAGGATCGTGCCGCTGCAGGCGCCGAACCCGATCCGGTAACCGTCGCCAATGGCAGCGCCGCGCAGGGTCAGCGTGTCGCCGTCTTCAAGGAAGCTGCGGTACTGGCCGGGGGCAATTTCCAATGGCTCGGCACCGCCCCAGCTCAGCTCCAGCAGCGATCCGCGACTGTCCTTTGTTGGTCCAGAAATTGTCCCAGACCCGATCAGGTCCGCCACCCGCATGGGGCAACCGGAGCTGGTGTGGTGCGCCAGCTGCTGGGCTGCCGAATAATACTGTTCGCGGTAGTTGGTGCGGGAAATGATGGTCTCCGAGCCGCCATCCGGGGTCAGGCCGACCTCGAGGGCGATGTCGTAGAGCATGGGACCCTTTTCCTCGAGATAGGGGAGCAGCGGCCGGGTTCGCTGGGGTGTCGGGACGCGAAACGGCTCCAGGGCGGCGCGGGTCACGATCCAGGGCGAAATGCTGGTCGCGGTGGCCTTGGCCTGGAAGGGGCCGAGCGGCTGATATTCCCAAGCCTGGATATCGCGCGCCGACCAGTCGTTGAGCAACACATAGCCAAAGATCATCGCATCGGCATCGGCGACGCTGACCGGCCCCGCCGATGGCTGCCCGACGATGGCCCCCAGTTCAAGTTCGAGGTCGAACCGGGTCGAGGGCGCAAAGCGGGGTAGCTCGTCATTGGGTGACTTGACCTGGCCCCAGGGCCGGGTCACCGGCGTGCCCGAAACCACCACCGAGGAGGCGCGGCCACTATAGCCGATGGGAATGGACAGCCAGTTCGGCGGCAGGGCATTTTCTGCACCGCGAAACATGGTGCCCACGTTTTCGGCGTGGTGCCGGCTGGCATAGAAATCGGTAAACTCGGTGACCGTGAAGGGCATGAGCATCCGCACGTCGGACTGCGCCACAAGGAATGGCTCGACCGCGCTGCGATTGCAGTCCTCTGACAGAAGTTCGGTCAGCCTGGCGCGCAGGGCAGCCCAGCTGCCGGCCCCGGCGGCCATGACCCTGTTCCAGCTCGGTTCGGCAAACAGCGCCGGATCGAGCCCGTGGTCGATGGCGCCGACGTCTAGGATGAAGGCACCGATGGCGACGCCCATGCGTGGCCCCCGGCCGTCCTCGAACACGCCATAGGGCAGGTTCTGGATCGGGAAGTCGCAGCCCGTTTCATTGGCGCTGGAAACCCAGGAGCGCAGCTGTGTCATGATGGTCTTCCTGTTGATCTGCAGCGGTCCGCGTCGCGCCCCGGCTCACTTGAGGCCAGGTCTGCCGTCGAATTTCTTCTCAAGCGAAGTCCAGCAGTCGATGTAGTCGTCCTGCAGCGGCGCCTCGGTGGCGGCAAACTCGGTCAGATGCTGGGGGAACCGCGTCTCGAACATGAAGGACATGGTGTTGTCGAGCTTTTCGGGCGCCAGTTCCGCATTGGAAGCGCCCTCGAAGGCGTTCCGGTCGGGGCCGTGCGGCAGCATCATGTTGTGCAGGCTCATTCCGCCCGGCACGAAGCCCTGCGGTTTGGCATCGTACTGGCCATAGATATTGCCCATCAGCTCGGACATGACGTTCTTGTGGTACCAGGGCGGGCGGAACGTGTGTTCCATCACCATCCAGCGTTCGCGGAACAGGACGAAGTCGATATTGGCCGTGCCATCGACGCCCGATGGGGCGGTCAGCACCGTAAAGATCGAGGGATCCGGGTGGTCGAACAGGATCGATCCGACCGGGCAATAGGCCGTGAGGTCATATTTGACCGGTGCGTAGTTGCCATGCCAGGCCACGACATCGAGCGGTGAATGGTCGATGCTGGTCTGGTGGAACTGGCCACACCATTTGATGGTGAGCGTCGAGGGGGCATCGCGGTCCTCGAATGCGGCGACCGGCGTCTTGAAATCACGACGATTGGCCAGGCAATTGGCGCCAATCGGTCCCCGGCCCGGCAGTTCGAACTTCTGCCCGTAATTTTCGCAGACAAAGCCCCGGCAGGGCCCCTCGAGTACCTCGACGCGATAGACCAGGCCGCGCGGCAGGATAGCGATTTCCTTGGGCTCGAGGTCGATCACTCCCAGTTCCGTACAGAAGCGCAACCGGCCTTCCTGCGGCACCACGAGCAATTCGCTGTCGGCCGAATAGAAGTAGGCGTCGACCATGCTGGAGGTGACCAGATAGACATGGCTTGCCATGCCGATCTGGGTGTTGACATCTCCGGCCGTGGTCATGGTGCGCATGCCCGTAATCCAGGTAAGGTCCGCTCCCGAATGGGGGACGGGATCCCAGCGATACTGCCCGAGGCTGGTGACCGCATCGACCACATGCGGCGCCGTCTTCCAATAGGGGATTTCGATCCGCTCATAGCGGCCCGAATGCTTGACGCTGGGCCGGATGCGGTAGCACCAGGTCCGCTCGTTTTGATGCGAAGGCGCGGTAAAGGCCGTGCCCGAGAGCTGTTCCCCATAGAGCCCATAGGCGCATCTTTGCGGCGAATTCTGACCGATGGGCAGGGCGCCGGGCAGGGCCTCGGTTTCGAAGTCATTGCCGAACCCCGACATGTATTCGGGCACAAGGCCCGACGATGTCATGGCGCGGGTCAGTCCGCTCGGGCCTGCAATCCTGGTCATCAAATCCTCCATCCGCCGGTTCGGTTCTTCTTCCTGCGAGCTAACGTTGCATCCGCAACAATGTCAAGTTTCATTTCATATGCAATGAAATGTCTTGCGTTGAAACTGCAACAATGGTCTATGGGGGCGGCGGGCCGTTTCGCCGGGCCGCGCGCACACGGCGTACCGGCCGGAGCTCTATCCGCAGGGAGGACCAAACTTGATCCAGCTCTACGACTACTGGCGCTCGAGTGCGAGCTATCGCGTCCGCATCGCCCTGTCGCTGGCCGGTCTGGAATGGACCTCAGTCCCTGTCGACCTTCTGGCCGGCGACAACCGGTCCAGCGAGCACCTGGCGCGCAATCCGCAGGGGCTGGTTCCGGTCCTCGACATCGGCAATGTGCGGCTGACCCAGTCCCTGGCCATCATCGAATATCTCAACGAGGTGCACGGCCTCGGCCTGTTGCCCGCCGATCCGGTGGCCAGGGCACGGACCAGAGCCATTGCCTATGCCGTGGCGGTGGACATCCACCCGGTCTGCAATATCAGCGTCGTCCAGTATGCGGCCGAGCACAGCGGCGATCCCACGCTCAATCGGACCTGGATGCAGCACTTTATCGGCAAGGGGCTCGCGGCCGTCGAGGAGATGATCGATGGGGGGGCCTTCTGCATCGGCGAGAGCATCTCGATGGCCGATGTGTGCCTCTATCCGCAGCTCTACAATGCCCAAAGATGGTCGGTCTCACTGGGGCGGTTCCCCAGAATCCGGGCCGTCATGGAAACGCTGAGCGAGATCGGGGCTTTTGCCCAGCAGCATCCCGATCAGGCAAAGGCACCGCTGCGCCGGACCGCCGCCCAATTGCGATAACCGAACCAGGTTCAGGGTTCGGCACTGCTATTCCAGCGCTGCCTTGAGGACCTGCCGTTTCCGGAAATAGTTTGCCCAGACCTTGTCCTGCGCCCGTTCAATGGCCGCAGCGAGGGAAAAGCCATTGGCCCGTTTGAGGCGCGGCACTTCGTCCCATTCGACCGGCGTGGCCACGGGCGCGCCTTCCCGTGAGCGGACTGACCAAGGACAAATGGCGGTGGAGCCGCGCTCATTGCGCAGATAGTCGATGAACAGCCGGCCCTTGCGGCTGGCCTTGGACAGATTTGCCGTGAACCGTTCAGGCTCGTCCTCGGCCATGGATTGCGCGAAACTCTTGCAGAACGCCTTGACCGCCGGCCATTCCGCCTCCGGCCGCAGCGGCACGATGACGTGAATGCCCTTGCCGCCTGACACCATGGGAAAACTGGCCAGGCCCCGATCAGCCAGCCGGTCTCGAATATCGGTCGCGGCGCTGGTGATGGCTGAAAAATCGAGGCCTTCATCCGGGTCGATGTCGAACACCAGCCGGTCCGGTTTCTCCACATCGGAAAAGCGCGAGCCCCAGATATGCCACTCAAGCACGTTCATCTGCGTACCGGCCACTAGGCCCGCCAGATCATCCACGTGAAAGTAGTTTTGCGTTTCGCCATCCTTCTCGGTGAGCGGCGTGGTGCCAATCTGTTCGGGAAAGCCGCCCGTATCGTGCTTTTGGAAGAAGCAGTGTTTTGCCCGTCCCTGCGGACACCGCACCAGGCTCAACGGCCGGTCCTTGATGTGCGGCAGCATGACCTTGGCAACGCCCTCGTAATAGGCAACCAATTGCCCCTTGGTGATGCCCTGTCCGGGAAAGACAACACGATCCGGGGAGGTGAGCCGCACGCCGAGCTTTTCGGCCAGAGCCGCGCCGCCTTCGGGTAGAGTTTCGGCTTTTTCCATGCGCACGTCCTCGCTTGTCTTGTCGTCGCGCAGGCCGATGAAACTGGCATGGCGCAGGATGCCGTCCTCGGTCATTTCGGCATAGGCGATTTCGGCCACCAGGTCCGGGCGCACCCAGTTGGCGTCGCGGGCAGGGTCCTTGGGCACGGCAGCAAACGGACTGGTCTTGCGGGCCAGGCGCTTGAGCTGCGCGTCGAGTTCGGCCAGCAGGTCCTGCGTGAACCCGGTGCCGACCCGTCCGCGATAGACCAGCTCGCCATTTTCCCAACTGCCGACGAGCAAAGACGCAAATCCGTGGCGCCGGCTCGAGGGCGACCAACCGCCAATGACGAATTCCTGCCGCTTGAGGCACTTGATCTTGAGCCAGGTTCGCGTTCGTTCGCCGCGATAGGGCGCGTCCGCCTTCTTGGCGATGACGCCCTCGTGGCCGTCTTTGCACAGCGCATCGAGCACCTTCTGGCCATGCCCCGCGACATGGGAGGAAAATTGGATGGGCGCATCGCGTCCTGACCGCGCCAGCAGATTTTCGAGCTTGGCCTTCCGCTCCACCAGAGGCAGCCGGGTCAGGCTCTTGCCATTGGCCTCGAGGAGATCGAAGGCAAAGAATTCGAGCCGCCCGCCCTCGGTCAGGACGCGCTTGAGGGTTGAGAAGTCGGTACGCCCCCGGCTGTCGAAGGCGCAGACTTCGCCATCGATCAGGGCCGAGCCGATCTTGAGCTGCTGCAATGGAGCGACAAGCGCACCGAATTGTTCGGTCCAGTCGAGCCCGTTGCGCGTAAAGAGGCGCACGGCGTCCCCTGCCACTGATGCGAGGCACCGGTAGCCGTCATACTTCATCTCGAACAGCCAATTGTCGCCTGCAGGGACGGTATTAACCAGACTGGCCAACTGCACCGGGCGGAAATCCGGCGTTTTCCCACGAGTGGCATTTGCAGTGCTCTGCGTTTTTTGCCCGGCTGCCCTCGCCTCGTCCGGGTCGGAATGCCAAACCGCCCTGGTTGGGACACGGGTGCGTTTCTTAGGTGCGGCGCCCGAGGCAATTTCCTTAAAGCTTCGGCCGCTGGCGACCGAGCGGGTAAAGCGGGTGGTGAGGGTGTCCCTGTCCTTTTCCGTGCCGTCGCGGTGCTTGATGAGCAACCAGTTCTGGCGATCGGGACCCGACCTGCGCTTGGTGTCGCGGCCCTTCATGTGCACCAGAACCCATTCGCCCTTCATGCGTTCGCCGGACAGGCGCAGCTTGAGATCACCCTTGTCCAGGCCCACCTGCGGGTCACCGATCGGCTCCCAGGTGCCACGGTCCCAGAGCATCACTGTGCCCCCGCCGTATTCATTCTCGGGGATGGTGCCTTCAAAGCCGCCATATTCGAGCGGGTGGTCCTCGACGCGCACCGCCAGGCGTTTGTCGTCCGGATTGTTGGAGGGTCCTCTGGTGATGGCCCAGCTCTTGAGGACGCCGTCGAGTTCGATGCGGAAATCATAATGCAGGCGGGTCGCGTCATGCTTCTGCACGACGAACCGCCCGCCCCTGTTCCCGCCGCGCCGGGGCGCGGTCCCGGCCGGTTCCTGCGTCTTGGCGAAATTGCGCTTGGCCTTGTAGTCCTTGAGCAGATCCCGGGCCTTGCTCGCCATGATTAGCCAGCCTTCTTCCGGCTGGTGCTGGATGTTTTTTGCGCAGGCTTTTTGGCTGCCGGTTTGGCCGGACTTGCCTTCCGGGATGACGTCTTGCCGCCCTCGAGGCTCTCCTTGAGCGCCGCCATGAGATCGACCACATTCGATCCGCTCGGGCGCTCCGGCGCCGGATCATCCTTTGCGGTGATCTTGCGACCCTTGGCCTTCATCTTGCGGCCGATCAACTCGCGCAGGGCCGTCTGGTAGTGATCCTTGAAGGCACTGGCATCGAACGGCGCGGTCTTCTTTTCGATCAGGGCCGTGGCCACGTCCAGAAGGTCGGCTTCCGCCTTCTTGTTGGAAATCTGGCTGAAAAACGGGTCCGCCTTTCGGATCTCATCCTCATAGTGCAGCGTTTCGAGCATCAGCCCGGTGCCGCTGGGCTTGATGGCGGCCAGGTATTCCTTGCCGCGCATCGACAATTGGCCGAGGCCCACCTTTTCAGTCTTGCGCAAAGCGTCGCGAATGACGCGGAAAGCGTCTTCGGCCAATTCATCGGTGGGCACGACGAAATAGGACTTGTCGTAATAGATGGGGTCGATCTCGCAGGCGCCGACGAACTGGGTCAGCTCCAGCGTCTTGCGCGTTTCGAGCTTGACCGCGTCGATCTCATCGTCGGTGAGCAGCACATAGTCGCCCTTCTCATACTCGAACCCCTTGATGATCTCGTCCTTGTCCACGGGGCCGACGCCGGCTACCACTTTTTCATAGTGGATCGGCTTGCCGGTTGGCTCGTGGATCTGCCGGAAGCTGGGCTTGGCGCTGGTGCGGGCGGCGCTGAACATTTCGACGGGGATGGACACCAGCGAGAGGCGCAGCTGGCCTTTCCAGATCGGACGGGTGGCGGGCATGACAATTCCTGCGGGTCGCTTCGATGCCGATTCAACGCCCATTGCCCCACCCCGTTCCGCCTGGGTCGCTCTGCGACCTGCGCCACAGGCCAATCGTCCGTAATTCCGGCGTTTCCAGGTAGGGTCAGGGCGGTGGAACCGTGGCCGCGCGGCGGCGTTGCACATCAGATGGCTTTGGGAAGGCCTGGCCCGACCGCGGACTATTTCGTTGCCTGAGTGCTGCCCGCGGGCGAAGCTGAGGGCAAGATCGGTAGCGCCCGCGTCCTGATCGCCGCCGAATTGCAGAGGATGCCGTCAGAAAGCATCACGTGTCTCTAGCCTGGAATGGAAATGGACCCAGCGTCAGCCTTTTCCTTCGACATGAGTTATTGCGGCTCCCCGCCGGTTCCGGACACTCTTCTGGGCCGGTGGAATTTCGATCCCGTCCTGCTTGCCGCGCTGGCCCTGGCCGGGGTGCTGGGGTGGGCCCTGCTGCGCGGACAGAACCCGCAACGCCGCATGGCCTTTGTCGCGGCCTGGGGCGCGGCACTGGTGGTTTTCGTATCGCCCCTTTGCGCGCTGACGGTGGCCCTGTTTTCGGCGCGTGTCACCCATCATGCTCTCCTGACCATGGTGGTGGCGCCGCTTCTTGCTTATGCCCTGCCCAGCCGCTGGGGCCGATCCGTACCGCTGCTCTTGCCGCTGTCGGTATCCACCATGGCTCTGTGGTTCTGGCATGCGCCGGACCCCTATGCCATGGCCTTCAGCCATCCGGCCCTCTACTGGGCGATGCAGGCCAGCCTGCTCGCGTCCTTCACATGGTTGTGGCTGGGTCTGCTGCGGGCACGATCACCGCTGGCCGCCGGCGTGGCGGCGCTGGCCAGTGCCATTCAGATGGGCCTTTTGGGGGCTTTGCTGGTCTTTGCTCCACAGCCGCTTTATCTGCCGCATATCGCGACGACCCTGGGCTTCGGCCTGTCGCCGCTCGATGACCAGCAATTGGGTGGGCTGATCATGTGGGTGCCGGCCAACCTGCCGCTATTGGCCTTGGTGCTCCACAGGCTGATGGCCGCGCTCAGGCCGGATCGGATGGTGGCCGAATGAGCTGGGCCTTCCTGATCGCCTGGGTGAAGATTGTCCATATTGCCGGCATAGCCCTGTGGTCCGCAGGCCTCCTCGCCCTGCCGATCCTCTATGCGCAGCGCCGGGGGCTGGAGGGTGCGCCGTTGCACCGGCTGCATGCGTTTACGCGCATGCTCTATGTGGCGCTGGTGTCTCCCGCCGCCTTCATCGCCATCGGAAGCGGCACGGCCCTGATCATCGCCATGGGCACTTATGAGAACTGGTTCTCGGCCAAGCTGGTGGGCGTCTCGGTGATGACTGGCCTCCATATCTTTTCCGGCCTCGTCATCCTGCGCCTGTTTGAGCCCGGGCGATCCTATCCGGCCTGGCGGTTGGGTCTCGTCATGCCGCTGACGATTTTCACCATCGCGGCGATCCTGGTGCTGGTTCTGGGTAAGCCGCGCATGGAATGGCCGCAGCCACTGGCCGATCTGTTCGCGCCCGGCGCGCTTTCGCAGCTGATCGGTCCACTCATTGGCGTGGGGAAATGATGAGGCCGACGCCGTGATCGAACACCAGTTTCCCGCCATGCCAGCCGGCAAAAGCCGTGGCCATGCTGGCCAGGACCGACAGCATCAGCCCGCTGGGCAGGACGGTTTCCGGCCAAGAGATGCGCAGGCCGGCATTGCAGGCGGTGATCGCCAGCAGCACCATGGCGGCAATGGCGTGGTTCCAGCTGGCCACGCGCACCCGGATGCCGGGTACCGCCAGCAGTTCCAGCGTGCCGATGATGGCCGCAAGCACGCCGAAGACGAAAGCCGCCCCGGCCGACCACTGTCCCACCGATACCCAGAACGGGTCTGCCGTCCACCAGTAGAAGATGTCGACGCCCAGTGTTGCGATGACGAAGGCGATCGGGAAATGCACCAGCATGGCGTGGATGGGATGCCCGGCCACCGCAACGGCGGAACCGATATCCTTGCTGGCGACCTCGCGGATCGCCGGATTGGGATGGTTGGTACGGGCCTCGGGCGGCGTTTCCTCGTCGCGGATTTCGCTTTCTTCGGAATCGCGCGGACTATCGCTCATCGCCTTTTCCCCCGGCTCAGATCAATTGCACTCTGTGCAACGCCGCTGCTGCTGGCCGGTTGCACCGGTGAACTATCCACCCTTGATCCGGCCGGGCCAAGAGCGGCGAACCTGGCGATGCTCTGGTGGGTGATGTTCTGGGGTTCGGTGGTTCTGTTCGGGCTGGTCATGGTGCTGTTCGGGCTGGCCTATCTCCGGACCGGATGGGTGTCGCGGATCACCCCTGCGCAGTGGATCATCGGTGGTGGCCTAGTGCTGCCCATCCCTGTGCTGGTGCTGCTGACCGGCACGGCCCTCGTCCTGGGCGAGCAATTGCTGCCCCGGGGCGAGGCGCCTCTGCGCCTCGAGGCTGAGGCGAGCCGCTGGACCTGGTCCTTCACCTATCCAAACGGGGTCACGATCCCCGAACCGGTCCTGCATCTGCCGGCCGGCCAGCCGGTGGATATCGTGGTCACGGCCAAAGACGTCATTCATTCCTTCTGGGTCCCACGCCTCGGCGGCAAGATCGACGCCATCCCCGGCCACACCAATGTCATTCGCCTCGAGGCGGATGAGCCCGGGGTCTATTGGGGACAATGTGCCGAATATTGCGGGGAGGGCCACGATACGATGTTCTTCCGCGTGGAGGCCCATGCGCCCGAAGCCTTCGAGGCCATGCTGGCAGGGCGGGTGCCATGACCGCGCGGCCCTCTCCCATTGCCCTGCACAAGGCCCTCGACGCCATCTGGCGCACACCATCGGGTATCGGGCGGCTCTCAAGCGTCAATCACACGGTTCTGGGCAAGCGCTTCATGGTCCTGGCGCTGGTGTTCTTCACCATTGGCGGCCTGCTCTCCATGCTGATCCGGGCGCAGCTGGCGACCCCCGGCAGCGCCTTTGTCGGCCCGGAAATCTACAATCAGATTTTCACCATGCATGGCACGGTGATGATGTTCCTCTTCGCCATTCCCATGTTCGAGGGCTTTGCCATCTACATGCTGCCCAAGATGCTGGGTGCCCGGGACATGGCCTTTCCGCGCCTCACGGCCTATGGCTTCTGGTGCTACCTGTTCGGTGGCTCCATTCTCATCATCGCCATGTTGGCCGGCGTGGCGCCCAATGGCGGCTGGTTCATGTACACGCCATTGAGTTCGCGCCCCTATACGCCCGGGATCAATGCCGATGTCTGGCTCCTGGGCATAACATTCGTCGAGATTTCCGCCGTTACTGCAGCGGTCGAGCTCTTTGTCTCCATTCTCAAGATGCGGGCGCCCGGCATGGCGCTGACGCGCATGCCGCTCTTTGCCTGGTACATGCTGGTGACCTCAGGCATGATGATCATCGGCTTTCCGCCGTTGATCCTGGGATCGATCCTTCTGGAAATGGAACGGGCCTTCGGCCTGCCCTTCTTCGATCCGACCCGCGGCGGCGACCCGCTACTCTGGCAGCACCTGTTCTGGCTCTTCGGGCATCCGGAAGTTTACATCATCTTCCTGCCCGCGGCGGGGGCCCTCTCGACCATCATTCCCGTCTTCGCGCAAAGACCGATCCTGGGCTATCGCGCCCTGATCGCCGCGATTGTCGCCATGGCCTTTCTCAGCTTCGGGCTTTGGGTACACCACATGTTCACGGTGGGCATCCCGCATCTGGCGCTGGCCTTCTTTTCGGCGGCCAGCGCTCTGGTTGCCGTGCCTACGGCGGTCCAGATTTTTGCCTGGATCGGCACGCTGGCCTCGGGCCGGCCGCGTTGGGACATTCCCATGCTCTATGTGCTGGGCTTCTTCATCGTCTTCGTCATGGGCGGGCTGACCGGGGTCATGCTCGCCATGGTGCCGTTCAACAGCCAGGCCCATGACAGCTATTTCGTCGTAGCGCATCTGCACTATGTGCTGGTCGGCGGCTTCGTCTTCCCCATGCTCGCCGCCATCTACTACTGGTTGCCGCATGTGACCGGGCGGCAGAGCCTCTATCGCCTGTCGGTCCCGGCCTTCTGGCTGATCCTTGTTGGCTTCAACCTCACCTTCTTCCTCATGCATCTGACCGGTCTGATGGGTATGCCGCGTCGCATCTCGACCTATCCGTCCAACTGGGGTTGGGACTGGCTCAACCTCTTGTCATCGGTGGGAGGGTTCGTTCTCACCATGGGCTTTGCGCTGGTCTTGATCGACATCGTCCTGCAATTCCGTTTCGGGCGCTGGTTCCGCCGCGATCCCTGGGCCGCCGCGACACTCGAATGGGCAACCGCAACCCCGCCGCCCAGTTACACCTTTGCGTCCCTGCCCCGCATCGAGGCGCGGGCCGATCAATTGCAGCCGGGGCCAATAGGCGGGCGCCTGGCCGGTGGCGAGGGCTATCTCGGCTTTGCCCGCAACGGCGAACAGGAAACGCTGGGCGTCGACATGGTCTCGGGCGAGGTCGAACACCTCATCATCCTGCCGCAGCGCACCTACCTGCCGCTGTGGACGGCACTCGCAACTGCGAGCTTTTTTCTGGCCCTGTTGTTCCGGCTCTACTGGCTCGCCCCATTCGGGGCGCTGCTCACCCTGGCGCTGTTTCTGTCCTGGCCCGCCAGCCTGGGTGGAAAGAAGGATCGCGGGCCGGTCGATATCGGCATGGGCGCAGCGGTGCCTCTTGATCGCGAGGTGACCGGCAGCGTCACCATTCTCGCCAGTCGCGCGGCTTTGGCGATGAATGGGACCCTCTTTGCGTCCCTGTTGTTCGGTGGGCTCTTCCTTTTGGTGGTTGCGCCCAATTGGCAGGGCGTGATGCAGGTTGATCTACCCCTCTGGCCAAGGGTCGGCGCACTTGTCGCAGTGGTTTTCGGCGCGGGCCTGGCCCGACTGGCACAGACGCGCAATGCTGCCGGCGGTGAACCGGGGGCGGTGCTCCTCGCGACAGCGGGCCTGCAGGCGATCGGTATGGCGCTGCTCATCGCAAGCCTGGTAATGGTTCCCGATCCCACGGCCCATGCGCGCGAAGCCGTACTCTTCGTTGTCCTGGCCTATGCGGCGCTCCATAGCGGGCTCGCGGGATTGCTGGCCGGCTTTGCAGCCTGGCGGTTGGCCCAGGGCTATGTCTCGGCGCGCCGGCAGACCGAGGTGATCGTCGCCGGGCTGTGGAATGGCTATGCGGCGCTGGTGGCGGTTCTGGCGCTGGGGCTGACCCTGCTGCTTGGGGGACTGGGCGCATGACGCAGGCAGATCGCCATAGCCTCATTCGACTTGTTGCCGGCTTTGTCCTGTGGAGCCTTGCCTTCGTCCTGCTCTACGGCGTCCAGGCGCTTGGCTGCGCCTATGACTGGGGCATGGCGCATCGCCCCGTTCTCATCGGCCTCTACCTGGCCTTCATCGCCGCGCATGTGGTCGTGCTGCGCTGGCCGGCCACGCGCGCGGAAGCAGTGCCGGCGCTGCATCAGATCGGGCGATGGGCCAATATGGCTGCGCTCGCTGCCGCGGTCCTGGTCTTCCTGCCGGTGACCTTTGCCAGCATGTGCGTGTGACCGCTAGCCGTCCTTGCGGCGGCCGGCGATGATCTCGGACACTTCCTTTTCCACCGTGTCGAGCAGGCGATTGATGGCATCGAGCGCCTGATCCACGTCGGCCGCGAGGATAGCATCGGCGAGTTCGCGGTGGATGGGGAAGGAGGCCAGCCCGAATGCGTCGGCAGAAAACGGCGAAGTGCCGCCCCGTTCCAGCGCGTGATCGAGATTGAGCAGCAACTGGCCATACATGGGATTGCCGGTGGCATCGCAGATGGCCTGGTGAAAGGCGTGATCGGCCTTGCGCCACGGCCGCCCCGCATCCACCTCGACCAAGAGAAGCGTGCACAGGCGGGAAATGTCCTCGCGCTGCCGCTGGCTGGCCTTGAGCGTGGCCTTGCGCACCACGTCGGTTTCGAGCGTGCGACGGATTTCGATCAATCGGAGCAGGGCTTCGCCTTCGAGCCGCACCATGGTGGGCACCAGACCGCGCGAGGTCTGCACGCGGGCGGCAAGATAGGTGCCGTCACCGCGCCGCCTGCGGATGATGCCCAGGCCTTCCCAGCGATTGAGCGCTTCCCTTATGGTCGAACGGCCGACGCCCAGCGAGGCCGCGAGAGACACTTCGGGGGGCAGGCGGTCGCCCGTGCGCAGCCCGGCGCGCTCGACCATCTCGGCCAGCGCGTCCAGCACCGCAACATTGCGGGATCGGCTTTCCAGTGGTTCGAGAAAGCTCAATGCGGCGTTCTGCGTCACGATGTGCGGCTCCTCCGATGCGGCTGCGGTTCACTCACACCACATCCCGGGCGATTTGTCAGCCTTGTGCCAGCCGGGCCGGCACCTCCAGCTTCAGCAATTCGGACAGGGCCGCGACCAGGCGGTCCATCTGCGGCGCCGAATTGTAACCCTGTACGGACAGCCGGGCGATGCAGGTATCCCGCCAGCGAAACACCGGGATTTCGATGCCATAATCATCGAACAAACGCCGGTGAATTTCGGCCGTGTCGCATTCGGGAATGGGCATGGCCACCATCTGTGGTGCTGAAAATTCCGGGCTGCTGAGCGGGGCGAGGCCGGTCAGAGCGGCCATGCGCCGCGCCGTCGCCTGCGCCAGGTGCCGGCAATGATCGGAAATGGCCCACCAGTCCTGTTCTTCCCGGAAGGCCAGGGCGTCCGGCACGGTCAGCCAGGGGGCCGGGTCGCGCGTGCCCTGGATTTCGATTTCGTCGATGAACGGCGAATTGCCGAAGGCGCCGCGCGCATCCGGTAGTCTGGATTGTGCCGTCCAGCCATGGCTGATCACCAGGGGGTTGAGCCGTCCCTGCATTTCCGGCCGGGCATGGAGGAAAGCCGAACCCTTGGGCGCCATCATCCACTTGTGGCAATTGCCCGAATAGTAGTCCGCGCCGAGGCTATCCAGGTCGAGCCGGATATGGCCCGGCGTGTGGGCGCCGTCGATGACACTGACAATGCCGCGTTTCCTGGCCTCGGCTATGCTGGCCGCGATGGGAAAGAGCAGGGCAGTCGGCGAGGTGATATGGCTGAGGAACAAAACCTTCGTCCGCTCCGTCATGCCCGCGACGATCGCCCCGGTAAAGGCGGCTTCGCTGGTGAGCGGCAACGGCACCTCGATCACCACGATTTCTGCGCCGGTCTTCTGGCAAACATAGGCCCAGGTCTTTTCGAGCGCCGAATATTCGTGATCGGTCGTCAGGATCTGGTCGCCCGGCTTGAGGTCGAGCGATTGCGCCACGATGTTGAGGCCGGTGGTGGCATTGAGGACCCCGACAATATCTTCTGATCCGCAGCCAAGCTCGGCCGCCAATGCCTGGCGCGGCACGCGCAGTAAGTCATGGAGCCGCCGGCCCAGAAACTCGACCGGCTCGCGCTCCAGTTCGAGCTGCCAGCCCTGATAGGCCGCAAAGACCGGCCGGGGGCAGGCGCCGAAGGAGCCGTGGTTGAGAAACACCACGTCGTCACGCAACAGGAAGTGGTGTGCAAGATTGTCGGACACCGTTTATCGGCCTTTCAGGGTCGGATCGAGGGCATCGCGCAGGCCGTCCCCGAACAGCGTCGTCGCCAGGACCGTGATGGCAAGCGCGGCGGTGGGGAACACGGCCATGTGCCAGTAGAAGAACATGAAATTGATGCCCTCATTGATCATCTGGCCCCAGGTGGGGGTCGGTGGCGGCACGCCGATGCCGAGAAAACTGAGGCTGGCCTCGAGCATCATCGCCAGGGGAATGGCGAGGACGAAACCGACAATGATCGGGGAGATTGAATTGGGAATGAGATGGCGGCGGATGATGTACCAGGGCGAGGCGCCGAGCGCCTTGGCGGCACGCACGAACTCCTTTTCCCGCACGGCTTTGACCTGGGCGCGGACCAATAGGCAGACCTGGACCCAGCCGAACAGCGCCGCGATCAGGATGATGGTGAAATAGCCGCCACGCGTGAGGGCACCGAGCAGCATGGCCGCCAGAAGTGGTGGCACCACCGAGAACAGTTCGATCACGCGCATGATGACCCAGTCGGTCTTGCCGCCGAAATAGCCCGCCAGGGCACCAAGCGGAATACCGATGATGACACTGAACACGGCAGCGGCAAAGCCGATGGTGAGCGAAACGCGGGCGCCATAGACGATACGGGTAAAGAAATCCCGGCCCAGCCCGTCCACGCCGAACCAGTGTTGTGCGGAGGGGAAGGCGAGGCTTTCCGTCAGGAACAATTGCGCCTCGGGCGGCACGGGCGTGATCCAGGGCGCCAGGAGCGCCATCAGGATCAGGATGGCGAGAACGATGCCGGCCAGGATGGCAGCCTTGTTGCCGCTGAAGCGGCGCATGGCGAACCACAGGGGGCTGCGCTGGCGATAGGGCTGCGTAGCAACGGTTTCGACGCTCATTGTCCGCCTCCGACGCGAATACGGGGATTGATCAGGGCATAGACGATGTCGCTGAGCAGATAGGCGATGCAGTACATGAAGGTAATCATCAGCATCAGCGCCATTTCGAGCGGATAATCCCGGTTCTCGATGGAGGAGACGAAATAGGCGCCGAGGCCGGGGACGCGGAACATGGCTTCAACAAAAATCGAACCGGTGGCCGTGCCGATGAACATGGGCAGGAAGACCGTGACCAGCGGGATCGCCGAATTGCGCAGGACATGTTCGAAGACGATCCGGCGCTCGCTCAGCCCCTTGGCCCGCAGGACGGTGACGAAGGGGCGGTTGAGTGTGTCGAGCATGGCCGAGCGCGTGTAGCGGGCATAGGTCGCCAGCGGGATCAGCGCATAGGCGGTGATCGGCAAAATCCAGCGTTCCGGCTTGCCCCAGCCGCTGGCCGGAAGCCATTGCAGCCAGACCGCAAAGACCAGGATCAGCAGCATCGAGCTGACAAAGACGGGGATGGTCAGGCCGAGTGTCGCCAGGGTCGAGGCCAGGTAGTCGATCCAGCTGTTGCAATTGAGTGCCGCTGCCATGCCCAGCAGGATGCCCAGCGGCGCCCCGATGACGACACCGAGCCCCCCCAGCACCAGGCTCGGCACCCAGGCACGGGACAGAAGCTGGACCACGGTTTCACCCGGGCTCTGATAGGGTACGCCGAAGTCGAAATGCAGCACGCCCCACATATAGCGGAAATATTGCACATGCAGGGGCTGGTCGAGCCCAAGCTGCGCCATGAGTTTGGCGCGCACCGCTTCGGACACCGGCATGTCATTGGCGTCGAACGGACCGCCGGGAATGGCGTGCATCATGAAGAAGATGATCAGCGACACGACAATGAAGGTGACGGCAACCGAGACGAGGCGGCGCAGGATGTAAAGGATCATGTGCATTCCTTCCAGGCTGCCAGAAGCACTGCGCTCCCCTTCTCCCCTTGAGGGAGAAGGTGCCCCGAAGGGGCGGATGAGGGGTCTCTTCCGTTGTGCTCGGCATGGGCGGGCGCAGCACCCCTCACCCTGAAAATCCGCTGGACGCGGATTTTCTGTCCCTCTCCCTCAAGGGGAGAGGGGTGGGCCGGTGGAATGGGGACCTGCATCTCGACCTCCCTCATGTCGTCACCACGGCTTCGACCCGGTGGCCCGGCGCGATAGTCACCAGTTGTGGGGTGGCGTTGGGCGCGGCGCCCGTCTGGATGACGGTGTAGCGCGGCGTTGCTGCCTCAATTTCTGCGGCGCCGAGAAACCGGCGCTCGCGCCTGTCGCGGGGATTGGTCGCCGGAATGGCATCGAGCAGAGCACGCGTATAGGGATGCTGCGGATCCGAGAAAATGCGTTCCGTAGGGGCTTCCTCAACCACCCGGCCGCGATACATGACCACCACTGTGTCCGTCAGCGATTTGACCGTCGACAGGTCGTGGCTGATGAACAGGATGGACAACCCCATCTCGGCCTGCAGTTTCTTGAGCAGCCCAATGACCTGGGCCTTTACGGTCACATCGAGGGCCGATGTCGGCTCGTCGGCGACGAGCACCGAGGGCTCCAGGATCAGCGCGCGGGCAATGGCGACGCGCTGGCGCTGCCCGCCCGAAAGCTCGTGCGAATAGCGTGAGCCGAAATTGCGGGGCATGCCCACGCGTTCCAGCCAGTCCAGGGCCTTTTCCGTCTGCTCGCGTTTGCTGCCAAGGCCGTGCACATGCAGGGGCTCGGCAATGATTTCGGCCAGCGTCATCATGGGGTCGAGGGCGGAATAGCTGTCCTGGAAGACGATCTGCATATGGCGGCGAAACGACTTGAGGTCGGCGGGGCCGAGGCCTGAAATGTCGGTGCCATCGACCAGGATCTGCCCGGCTGTCGGCTCGGTCAGGCGCATTGCCATCATGCCGGTTGTGGTCTTGCCCGAACCGGATTCCCCAACAATGGCGACAATCTTGTTGCGCGGCAGGACGATGTCGACGGCGCGGACCGCCTGGAAGTCACCATAGGTGTTGAACAGGCCAGAGCGCTTGCGAACACGGTAGGACTTGGCAAGGCCGCGCAATTCGAGCGCCGGCGCCAATGTGGCGTCGCTGTCCCGGGAGGGCTCGAAACGCGAATGCAGGCTGGCGAGGAGCGCCTTGGTGTAGTCGTGTTTCGGCGCGTCGAAAATCTGCTGCACCGGGCCCTCTTCCATCACCTCGCCGCCATACATGACCAGCACCCGGTCGACCGTCTCGGCGATCACGCCGAGATCATGGGTGATCATGACAAGAGCCATGCCGAACTCGGCCTGAACGTTCTTGATGAGCTGGAGAATCTGCGCCTGGATAGTGACATCGAGCGCCGTTGTCGGTTCATCGGCGATCAGCACTTTAGGGCGGCAGGACAGGGCCATGGCGATCATGGCGCGCTGCAACATGCCGCCGGACAATTGATGCGGATAGTAGCCGAGGATGTCGGCGGCATTCTTGATCTCGACACGGAGCAGCAGGTTTTCGGCTTCTGCGAGCGCTTCGCGCTTGCTGACCCGGCGATGGGAAATGATGGTTTCGGCAATCTGGTGGCCGATGGTGAAGACCGGATCGAAGGCGGTCATCGGGTCCTGAAAGATCATCGCGGCGGCCCGGCCCCTGAGGCGCGCCAGGTCTTCCTTGCCGGCCCGCGTCACATCGATGCCATCCAGTTCGAGCCGGGCCGCGGAGATATCGGCGGTGGCCGGCAGGAGCCGGAGCAGGGCGCTGCAGCTCACCGATTTGCCGGAGCCCGATTCCCCGACAATGCCGAGACTTTCGCCCGCCTCGAGCGAGAAGCTGACGCCGCAAACCGCATCGACACGCCCGCCATATTGGCTGAAGCTCACCTTGAGGTCCTGGATGTCGATGAGGGGCATGTACGGGCCTTGCAGTCGAGGGGAGGGCGCTCCCCGGACGATCCGGGAAGCGCTTGGTTGGCAGATTACTGCTTGGTCAGGTGCGTAAAGAAGTAGTGGCCAAGCCGGTCGAGCGGCGTAAAGCCGAGCGAGTTTGGCTTGGCGGCATCGCCGCCGAGGTTGTCCGAAATAACCGCCGTGGTGATCGGGTGGACCAGCGGCACGATCAGACCCTGGTCGATCATCACCTGCTCAGCCTCGGCATAGAGATTGTAGCGGGTGTCCCAATCGCTCTCGGAGTCGGCTTCGGCAACCAGGGCGTCATATTCGGGTACGAAATAGCCGTGGCGGCCGCCATTGTAGAAGATGCCGTAAAAATTCGACGGATCGAGATAGTCGTACTCGTAGGGCGCGATGAAGATGTTGTTGGTCTTGTTGCGCAAGCCGTCCATCCAGTCCGCACCCGGCAGCTGGCGGATATTGACGGTGACGCCGAGCACATCCTTGAACTCGGCCTGCAGATATTGCGCCATTGCCGGAACGATAGCGCCGTTATAGCCGCCTTCGTCGCGGATCCAGATTTCGATTTCCGGGAAACCTTCGCCGTTGGGGAAACCGGCATCGGCCAGGAACTGCTTGGCCTTTTCCGGATCGAAAGTGGCCTGGGCCACGACGTCGGGATTGTATCCGGGATAGCCGGGCGGCAGGATCGAGCCCGCCGGGATGGCAATGTCCTTGAGGACGGTCGAGGTCAGTTCTTCACGGTCTATGGCATAGTAGAAGGCCCGGCGCACATTGACGTCGTTGAAGGGCTCGGATTCGAGGTCGTACGACAGGTAGGAGGTCGCAAAGACCGCATTCTTGCGAATGCCGTCGGGATCGGCAGCCATGGCTACCGGTACCTGTCCGGTATTGAGGAAAGAATAGTCGGCGTCGCCGGCCAGATAAGCGGGCAGCCCGACTTCCGGCGCGCCCAGGCTGGGGTCGACTTCAAGCCGGTCGATCTGGGCCTGCCAGGGGCCGGTATAGGTTTCGGATTTGGTGAACACGACCGAGTTGTTGGACTTTTCCCAACTCTCGATCGAGAACGGGCCCGAGGACACGATGCTGTCGACATTGACCGCCCAGTCGTCGCCCAGTTCATCCACCTTGTGCTTGGGCACCGGGTACCAGAGGCTGGTGACCGAAGGCAGATAGGGTTTTGGCGCGACCGTGGTGACCTCGATCGTCAGATCATCGACGGCCTTGAGGCCGAGAGTGGAAACGTCGGCGGTGCCTTCGGTGACTTCCTTCCAGCCCTTGATGCCGCCGGCAAAATCCCAATACCAGGCGAAGTCATAGCCCGACGTGGCGGCGCGCTGCAGGGCGAAGACATAGTCCTCGGCCGTCAGGGGTTCGCCATCGGACCAGACGAGCCCGGGACGCAGTTTGAAGGTCCAGGTCAGGCCGTCTTCGGACTGGCTCCAGCTCTCGGCTGCCATCGGCGTCAGCTCGAATTCCTTGTCGAAGGTGGCAATCGGCACCTGCAGGAGTTCGGCAAAGGTGGCGCGGTCATAGACCGTCTTCATGTAGTCCATATAGGTGCCGGTGGTGGATTGGCCCGGCGCCAGAATAGTGGACTGGGCGCTCGCCGGCAGCGTCAGTGCTGTGGCGACGGCCAGCGCACCGACGATTTTCGGTAGGATATGCATGTGCTCCCTCCTTGTGCAGAGCAGGTGGACGTTCCCTGGATTTCCGGACCTGGCTGTTGCCTGTCCGCTTCTTCTTGCCCCCGTGCCGGAGCGCGGCGGGTCGGCAGATCGTTCCCTCTGATCTGCCAGATGACATATGTCTGACAAATAATGGCCGTGGAGACAAGGCGTGGGGCCTGAAATCTCGACCGGCCATTGCTGAGCCGGGTGCTGCCGGCGCGTCTCTCCTTCCCTAAAGGTTTGAATTGTTGAGTGATTTCGCGGCGCGGACGATCGATGCCGCGTCGATGCCAAAATGGCGGTAAAGGTCGTGGACGGTGCCGGTCTGGCCGAAATGTTCGACACCAAGGGCGACGGTGCGATGGCCCAGCACCGAACCGAGCCAGCTCAGCGTCGCCGGATGCGCGTCGATGGCCGTCACGATACCGGCGCTGGCAGGGGCCTGCCGGAGCAGGGTTTCGATATGGCTGGGGATCGGTTGGTCGCCATGCAGGCGGCTGCGCTGGGTGGCCTGCCAGCCCGCATTGAGCCGGTCTGCCGAGGTGATGGCGAGGATTGCGATATTGCGGCGGTCGCCGCCGAGCCGGGCTGCCGCCTCGATTGCCTCGCTGGCGAGGACCCCCTGATAGGCGATGATGGTGTCGCATTCGGGCGTTGGCGGCTTGAGCCAATAGGCACCACCAATGATGCCATTGGTTAGCACATTGTTCACCTTTCGCGGCACCTGATCGATGTTGCGGGTGGATAAGCGCAGATAAACTGACCCGCCGGTGACATCGCGCGGCCAATCGGCGAGATCCGGCCGGGCATCGCCACTTCGCTGCATGTAGTCGAAGGCCCAATCCATGATGATCGAGAGTTCGTCGGCGAAGGCCGGCTCGAAACTGGCGAGCCCGTCCTGGGCCATGCCGATCAGTGGCGAGGCGATCGATTGGTGCGCGCCGCCCTCTCCGGCCAGCGACACGCCCGATGGCGTCGCCACGAGCAGGAAGCGGGCATCCTGGTAGCAGGCATAGTTGAGGGCATCGAGACCGCGGGCGATGAAGGGATCGTAGAGCGTGCCGATGGGCAACAGCCGTTCCCCGAACAGCGAATGGCTCAGCCCGGCAGCGCCCAGCATCAGGAACAGGTTCATCTCGGCAATGCCCAGCTCCATGTGCTGGCCATCCGGGGTGAAGCGCCATTTCTGCGTCGAGGGAATGGCTTCCTTCTGGAAGGTGTCAGCTTTTTCGGCCGGCGCGAACAGGTTGCGCCGGTTGACCCAGGCGCCGAGATTTGTCGAGACGGTGACATCGGGCGACGTGGTGACGATCCGCTTCGCCAACTCGCTGTCGGTCCTGGCGATGGCGTCGAGGATCTTGCCGAATGCGGCCTGGGTCGAGGTGGCGCCCTCGCCGATGAATTGCGGCCCGATGGTCGGCACGGCGGGCGAGGTCAGGCGGCGCGATGACCTTGTGTTGAACGGCACGGCGTCCAAAAAGCGCTCGAGCGCCCCGGCCTTTTCGAGGCCCTCGAAGCGCTCCCACTCGTGGCCCTGGCGCACCCCGTGGGCCTGCCGCAGTTGCTCGATCTGCGCCGAGGTCATCTGCCCGGCATGGTTGTCCTTGTGCCCGGCCAGGGGCGTGCCCCAGCCCTTGACCGTATAGGCGATGAAAACGGTGGGGTCGTCGCTGCCTGCGGCCTCGAACTGTTCGAGCAGGCTTTCGACGCAATGGCCGCCGAGATTGCCCATCAGCGCCGCAAGTTCGTCGTCGGATCGGCGCGCCAGGAGGGCGGACACCGCGCCCTGGTCGCCGATCTCGTCGCTGAGGCGCTCGCGCCAGGCAGCGCCGCCGCGGAACATCAGCGCCGAATAGACGTCATTGGGACAGGCGTCGATAAAGGCCTTGAGTTTCTCACCGCCCGGCTCGGCAAAGGCCGCCCGCTGCAGGGCGCCATATTTGAGCGTGACCACAGTCCAGCCGAACGAGCGGAAAACCGCTTCGATGCGGTCATAGAGGCCCTCGCGCACCACGCCATCAAGGCTCTGCCGGTTGTAGTCGATGATCCACCAGCAATTGCGCAGCCCGTGCTTCCAGCCTTCGAGCAGGCATTCATAGATATTGCCTTCGTCCAGTTCGGCGTCACCGGCCAGCGCGATCATGCGGCCCTCGGCGATGTCGCTGCGGGCCCAATCCTTGGCGCGCACATAATCCTGGATCAGCGAGGCAAAGGCGGAAAAGGCGACACCAAGCCCCACCGAGCCGGTGGAGAAATCGACATCGTCGGTATCCTTGGTGCGTGAAGGATAGGACTGGGCGCCGCCAAAGGCGCGGAAATCGATGAGCTTCTGCTGGCTCTGCCGGCCCATGAGATATTGAATGGCATGAAAGACCGGGGAGGCATGAGGCTTGACCGCGACGCGATCCTCGGGGCGCAGCACGCCGAAATAGAGCGTGGACAACAGGGTCGCCATGGAGGCTGAGCTGGCCTGGTGGCCGCCCACTTTTACGCCGTCGACATTGGGGCGGATGTGATTGGCGTGATGCACCATCCAGCTGGCCAGCCACAGGGACTTCCTGGTCAGGGCCTCGATCGCCTCAATCCGTCCGGTGGTCGCAGCCGCCATATCGCTCTCCCCTTCGATATGTCAGACATTGCCGCTTGCCGCGCGGTGTTTTCCGTCTATTTTTGTCCCGGATAGCGCAGCTATCGCAGGAAACGCACAGTTTGGGATCAAAAAATGGCAGAATCAACCAGCGCGGTGCTCAGCCCTATGGATCGGCGCATTCTGCGGGCGCTGCAGGATGATGGCCGCATGACCATCCAGGCGCTGGCCGACAAGGTGGGCCTGTCCGCCTCGCCCTGCCTCCGGCGCGTGCGCCAGCTTGAGGCGGATGGCTTCATTTCCGGCTACAGCGCCAATATCGACCAGAAGGCCGTCGGCCTGCCGGTGTCGGTCTTCATCTCCATCAAGCTGGAGCGCCAGCGGGCGGCCAATCTCGACGGCTTTGGCGCCGCCATCAGCCGCTGGCCGGAAGTGATGGAATGCTACCTCATGACCGGGCAGTTCGACTTCCTGCTGCGCGTGGTCTGCGCCGATCTCGAAACCTATGAGCATTTCCTGCGCGAGCGGCTGACCCAGCTTGAAGGGGTGGCCTCGATCGAGAGCAGTTTTTCGCTCGGCGCGGTCAAATTCTCGCGGGTTTTGCCTTTGTAGGACAAGGTTGCTTCACCTCTCGTTGGCATGGGTTGTCCTATGCACCAGAACACACCTCCCCCTTTGAAGGGGGAGGCCGGGAGGGGGTGACGAGAGCCCCCGATTTGCGGGCTCTCGCCCCCTCCCTTGATCCCTCCCCTCAAGGGGGAGGGTGTCGACTGAGGCTTCATGGCAAGAACAATATGGTCAGCTGCGATTGCTCGGCCTGCTCCGGGATGACATTGTGGCGGGCGATGGGCTTGGGCATGAGTTTTCCTATGCACCAGACTGCACCTCCCCCTTGAAGGGGGAGGCCGGGAGGGGGTGGTGAGAGCCGCGATTTACGGGCTCTCGCCCCCTCCCTTGATCCCTCCCCTCGAGGGGGAGGGTGTCGACTGGGGCTTCATGGCAAGAACAATTTGGTCAGCTGCGATGGCTCGGCCTGCGCCGCGATGACATTGTGGCGCTGCGATAGCATTGGTGGCTGCCCTAGCGCCGGACGCCGAGGCGGGTCATTTTTTCGCTGAGGGTGCGGCGGGGCAATTGCAGGGCTTCGGCGGTGGCGGCGATGGAATTGTCGTGGCGCGACAGTTCCGCCTCGATCAGGTGGCGCTCGAACGCCGCCATCTGGTCGGCGAGGCTTCCCGAGGGGGCGATACCCTCGGCTTCGGCAGCCCCCAGCATGGTTTCGAGCGAGCGCCCATTGCTGGTCAGCCCGATGGCAAAGCGTTCAGCCGTGGCCTTGAGTTCGCGCACATTGCCGGGCCAGCGATGCCGCAGCAGCGCCTGGATATCGGCTGGGTGCAGTTGCGGTGGCGTGCGATTGAAACGTCGTGCCGCCTCGCCCAGGAAATGATGGAACAGCAGCACGCAATCGTCGCCGCGCTGGCGCAGCGGCGGCAGGTCAATGGTGGCCAGATTCAGCCGGTAATAGAGATCGGCCCGGAACCGGCCGGCTTCGCTTTCGGCGGCAAGGTCCACCTTGGAAGCAGCGATGATGCGCAGATCGAGCGGGATCTGCCGGTTGGAGCCGACGCGCTCCACTACCCGTTCCTGAATGACGCGCAGCACCTTGGCCTGGGCCAGGAGCGGCATGGATTCGATCTCGTCGAGAAAGAGCGTTCCCCCATGGGCAAATTCGAACTTGCCGATGCGTTGTGCGCCAGCCCCGGTAAAGGCTCCGGCCTCGTGCCCGAACAATTCGCTCTCGATGAGTTCCGAGGGGATGGCGGCGCAATTGACGGCGACGAAGGGTTTTTCGGCGCGCGGCGAAAAATCGTGCAGGCAGCGCGCCACCACTTCCTTGCCGGTGCCGGTTTCACCCAGGATGATGACATCGGTGGGAATATGGGCAAGCTCGCGCACAGTCTGGCGCAGATGCCCGATGGCGGGGGAATTGCCGACGATGCGGGCGGCCAGCTGGGCCTCCCCGCCATCGAGCCGCCGCCTGAGCTCGGCGATTTCGCGCTTGAGGGATACCTGCTCCATGGCCCGCCGTAGGGTGGCGACCAGCTCGTCCGGCACATAGGGTTTTTGCAGGAAATCGAAGGCGCCCTGGCGCATGGCTTCGACCGCCATGGGCACGTCGCCATGGCCGGTGATCAGAATGATCTCCACCTCCATGCCGCTTTCGCGCACCTGCCGCAACAGGTCGAGGCCGGAGAGACCCGGCATGCGCACATCCGAGAGGATCACATGAGGATGGATGTCGTCGATGCGGTCGAGCGCGGTGGTGGCATCTGCGGCCACCTCGACGGCAAAGCCGGACAGGCGCAGCCATTGTTCGAGCGCGGTACGGATCATCTCCTCATCATCGACGACGAGGACTTTGGCTTCAGGCAATGACATTTTCGGTCCTGGCCGGTTCGGTCTGGGCAAGGGGCAGGGTGAGGGTGAAGGTGGCGCCGTGTCCGGGCGGGCTCATGGCGCTGATCTGTCCGCCCATGTCCCGCACCAGGCCATAGGAAATCGACAGGCCGAGCCCCAGCCCTTCGCCCGGTCCCTTGGTGGAATAGAAGGGGTCGAAAATGCTGGGCAATGCCTCGGGGGCAATGCCGGTGCCGGTGTCGCTGACGGTGACGACGGCGGTGTCGCCGCTGGCCTTGACCCCGATGGACAATACACGCAGCGGCTTATCCGCCATGGCATCGGCCGCATTTGTGAAGAGGTTGATCAGCACCTGCTCGATATGCACCGGATTGCCGCTGACCCAGATGGTGCGGTGGCGGCGATATTCGACATCGACACCGCGCTGCCGCAGGTTGTGATCGGCCAGGTCAAGCGCATTGGCGATGGCGGCGCCGATCTCGGTGGTCATGGGCGCCGCACTCTGCTTGCGGGCGAAAGTCTTGAGATGGCTGGTGAGGGCGGAGAGCCGGTCCACCACCTTGCCCATGGTGTCGAGCACCGGGCTGATGCGGGCATCCTTGTCCTGCGCGGCGAGGATGCGGGCGCTGGCCAGGTGCGTGGTGAGCGCGGCGACGGGCTGGCTGACCTCATGGGCGACCCCGGCCAGGGCCTGGCCCAGGCTGGCGAGCCGGGCGGCCTGGGCCAGATGCGCCTGGGCCTCGCGCTCCGCCGTTTCGGCGCGGATGCGCTCGGCGATCTCGCCGCGCAACTGCTCGTTCATGGTGTGGAGATCCTCGGTGCGCTCGGCCACCCGCAATTCAAGGCGATCGTGATCGGCCAGGCGCTGCGCCACCAGCCGCCGCCGCTGCTCGAACAGCACCACGATCAAAAGCAGGGCCGCGCAGGCAAGGGCCGCGGCGCTCGCCAGGGTCAGGGCGCTGCCATAGAGCGGGGCGAGGGGGGAGAAGGACAGCAGCATCCAGCCATGCTTGGGCAGGCGCAGTTCCTCGAGCACGAAACAGCCTTCGGTTTCGGGATCGCTGCCGGACAACAGCGCAAACTCGGCGCCGCGCGAAAACCAGCGATCGGTGATGATGCCGGAATTTTCGACGCCATTGTCGCCATAGCGCTGCTGGCTGGAAATGCTCTCGAGGCGCGTGCGCAAGATGGTCTGCAGGGGCCGGTAGCGCCAGTCCGGGCGGGTGGAGAGGATCACCACGTCATTGACATCGACGATGGCGATCAATTCGCCCGATCGCCACCAGGTGGCTTCGATCTCGCCCAGATTGATCTTGGTCACGGCGACGCCCAGCGGACCATCGGGCCCGTCGACCCGCTGCGACAGGAACAGGCCGGGCACGCTTGTGCTCATGCCGAAGGCATAATATTCGGCGCGGCCGCGGGCCATGGCATCGGCGAAATAGGGGCGGAACGAATAATTGGTGCCCACAAGGCTGGTCAGCGTCCACCAATTGCTGGCCGCGACCACGCTGCCATTGTCCTCCATGAGGAAGATTTCGTTGGCTCCGGCGGTTTCGTTGAGCTTGCTGAGGAAGCCATTGGCGGCTTCGATGGTGGCCCGGTCGTCCGGCCGGTCGAGCGCCGCCCGGGTTTCGGGGGCCTGGGAAATGGCCACCGGCAGATAGTGGAAGCGCTCGATGATGGCCTCGATGGTGCGATCAAAAAGGGCCAGCCGCCGCTGCGCCTGTATTTCGGCCTCGCGCACGGTGGCGTTGAGCGTCAACTCGAAGGCGATCCAGAAGACCAGCGTCACGATGGCCAGACCCGCCCCGGCGGCCAGGAGGTGCCGACGGCCGAATAGGCGCAGGATCGTGGAGCCAAAACCCGCCATCGGATCTCCCAGTTGGCAAGATTTTGCCGACACATTCGCAAGTTCGCGGCAAAATCTTGCCACATTGTCTAACACGACGCGCGGCAATTGCATATCTGCCTTGCATTTTGGCTTTGGCACGCGCCTTGCAAGGTGTGCGGCAACCCTGGAGACCCGGGGTAACCCCGAACCAGAATTCGGGGGCATGTAAAATGGGAGGAAAACCAGAACATGAAGACCATTTTCAAGACGCTCGTTGCCGGTCTTGTGGCCACCTCGGCCCTGGGCATGGTCGCCGTCTCGGCGCAGGACTACCCGACCCAGCCGGTGACCATCGTTGTGCCCTTCTCGGCCGGTGGTCCCACCGATACCGTGACGCGCCTGGTCGCTGCGGCCATGAGCGAAGACCTCGGCCAGCAGGTCGTGGTGCAGAATGTCGGCGGTGCCGGCGGTACGCTGGGCGCCGGCCAGGTGGCCGCGGCCGCCAATGACGGCTACACGCTGCTGCTGCACCACATCGGCATGTCCACGGCGCCGGCGCTCTATGCGAGCCTGCCCTATGACCCGATGACCGACTTCGCTCCTATCGGCCTCGTCACCGAAGTGCCGATGACCCTGGTGGCCCGCAAGGATTTCGAGCCGGCAACGCTCGAAGACCTCATCGCCTTCATCAAGGAAAACGGCGAAAACGTCACCTATGCCAATGCCGGCATCGGCGCCGCCAGCCAGCTCTGCGGCCTCCTGGTCATGGATGCCCTGGGCACCAAGATGACCGAAGTGCCCTATCAGGGTACGGGCCCGGCGCTGACCGACCTGCTCGGCGGCCAGATCGACATGATGTGCGACCAGACCACCAATACGACCAACCAGATCCTGGCTGGCGAGATCAAGGCCTATGCCGTGACCACGCCCGAGCGCATCGCCGTTCTGCCCGATCTGCCGACCCTCGCCGAAGGCGGTCTCGAAAACTTCAACCTCGCCATCTGGCACGGCCTCTATGCGCCGGCCGGTACCGACCAGGCCATCATCGACCGGCTGAGCCAGTCGCTGCAGAAGGCCCTGGCCGATGAAATGGTGGGCAACAGCTTTGCCGAGCTGGGCACCTATCCGGTGCCGGCTGACCAGGCCACGCCTGCCGCCCTGGCGCAGAAGCTCGAAGGCCAGATTGGCCTCTGGGCTGAAGTGATCGCTGCCGCCGGCGTCTCGGCCCAGTAAGCCAATCGGGGGCGCCGCATCCGTGCGGCGCCCTTTCCGCCTCCTGGCGGCAATAATCAGAACTGGGGGAGAAATTGGCACTCAACGCGTCGCGAAATGACCTGGCAGCGGGAGCAATGTTTGTCGCTTTCGGCGGCTATTTTGCTCTGGAAGCCAGCCGCTACGACTTTGGAACGCCGTTCCGCATGGGGCCCGGCTTCATGCCCATCGTGCTCGGCGCCGTCCTGATCGCCCTCGGCATCGCCGTGGCCGCCAAGGGGTTCGGCAAGCCGGACGAGGAAGCCGCGCCCCCCTGGCCCTGGCGGGGACTGGTCCTGGTCCTGGGCACGGTCATCTTCTTTGCCGCGACCATCCGTGGCCTGGGCTTTGTCCCGGTCGTGCTGATTTCGGGCTTTGCCACGGCGATGTCATCGAGCCGAAACAACGTGTTGCAGGCCCTGGTCATCTCGATTGGACTGTGCCTGCTCTGCTATCTGGTTTTCGTGGTCGGCCTGGGCCTTCTGGTCCCCCCGGTCGGTCCCTGGCTGCGTTTCTAGGAGCGGCGAAATGGATCTGTTCTCTTCCCTGTCGCTGGGCTTTTCGGTCGCTCTCGATCCGTTCAACGTCCTATATTGTTTCGTCGGTGTGCTGCTTGGCACCCTGGTCGGCGTCCTGCCCGGCATCGGGCCCACCGCCACCATCGCCATGCTGCTGCCGATCACCTTCTCGCTCAATGCCGAGACGGCGCTGATCATGCTGGCGGGCATCTATTACGGTGCCCAGTATGGCGGCTCGACCACCGCGATCCTCATCAACCTGCCCGGCGAATCCTCGGCGGCGGTGACGGCGATCGATGGTTATCAGATGGCCCGCAAGGGCCGTGCGGGCCCGGCGCTCGCGGCGGCGGCGCTCGGCTCCTTCTTTGCCGGTTCGGTGGCGACATTCCTCCTCGCCGCCTTCGCCCCGCCGCTGGCGCGGGCAGCGCTGAATTTCGGCGCGCCCGAATATTTCTCGCTGATCGTGCTCGGCCTGCTCGTCTCCATCGCCCTGGCGCATGGCTCCATCCTCAAGGCCCTGGCCATGATCGTGCTCGGTCTCTTGCTCGGCATGGTGGGCCAGGACATCTATACCGGCACGCCCCGCTTTACCTTCGGGCTGCGAGAATTGTTCGGCGGGCTCAATTTCGTGGCGGTGGCCGTGGGTGTGTTCGGCGTGGCCGAAATCCTGCGCAATCTCGAGAATGAGAAAGAGCGCGAAGTCGGGGTCAAGGAGGTCAAGAACCTCTGGCTGACCAAAGACGATTTGCGCCGCATCGTTGCGCCGGTCCTGCGCGGCACCGGCATTGGCTCCATTCTCGGCATCCTGCCGGGTGGCGGGCATATCCTGTCGGCTTTCGCGTCATACTCGGCGGAAAAGCGCCTGTCGAAAAATCCGGGCGAGTTCGGCAAGGGTGCCATCGAGGGCGTCGCGGGGCCGGAATCGGCCAATAATGCGGCCGCGCAGACCTCGTTCATCCCGCTGATGACGCTGGGCATTCCCGCTCACCCGGTGATGGCCCTGATGATCGGCGCCTTCATCCTGCAGGGCATCACGCCCGGCCCCAATGTCATCAACGAACAGCCGGCGCTGTTCTGGGGCATCATCGCCTCGATGTGGATCGGCAATCTGCTGCTGGTCATCCTCAACCTGCCGCTGATCGGGCTATGGGTGAAGATGCTGTCCATTCCCTATCGGGTGCTGTTCCCGGCCATCGTGCTGTTCGCCTGTATCGGCACCTTCTCGATCAACCAGAACATCTACGATGTCTATGCCATCGCCTTCTTCGGCATTGTCGGCTACCTGCTGATCCGCTTCGGCTGCGAGCCGGCGCCATTGCTGCTCGGCTTCGTCCTCGGACCGCTGCTCGAAGAGCATTTGCGGCGCGCCATGATCATCTCGCGCGGCGATCCGATGATCTTTGTCACCCGCCCCATCTCGGCGACGCTGCTGGTGCTGGCCCTGGCCGCGGTGCTGATCGCCGTCTTGCCGGCGATCCGCAAGAAACGCCAGGAAGTCTTTGTCGAAGACGACTGAGACTGGAGTCAGAGACATGAAAAAGGGCCGGCCGATGTTTCATCGGCCGGTCTTTTTCTTTGAAAGATGTGACGGTGGAACTGACCGGCGCTCTTGCTGAACTTGGGTCAGAAACACCCCCACCTAGCTTCGCTAGGCCTTTCGGCCAAGCTGCGCTATTTGCCATTCGAGCGCAACTCTCATGGCCTTTTTCGCTAAGATCGCTCCACTGGAGCGATCTTGCCTTCGGCCGCTTCAAAGCCCCATCAAGGGGGAGGTGAGGGATTCCTGAGGGGCGGGGGGATCACCGCTCCACTCTCTGGTCTTCTACCAGTTGAAGTCGGGGCCGTTTTCGCGTGCGCCGAGCAGGAAGACGTCGCCCATCAGGCGGAACGGCCGGACGTCGACATCGGATTCGCGTGCCTCGAGGAGGTCGGCGAAGCGATCATACATGCGGGCATATTCTTCATCGCCATGTTCGAGCACCACCTCGCCATTGACGCGCAACGTCCGGCCGCCCCGCTCGAGCTTGACCTCGTTGCCGGCGCCGGTCTTGAACGCGATGGTCCAGATCTCGCCGCTCTCTTCCAGCCAGTTGAAGCCACAGGACAGGTCCGGGCGGTGCGGCTGGCTCGACTTGAAGGCGATATCGACATCGATCGGGGTTTGCCGGTTGGCCGGGAAGATCAGCCGGGCGCTATCGACGAAGACGGGAAAGGGCATGACCTTGGTGAAGATCGAAAAGGCATTGATGCCCGGATCGCAGACACCGAAGCCGCCCGGCTCCCATACCCAATCCTGACCCGGATGCCACTTGCGCACGCTTTCACGCCAGTCGATGCGCGCGGCGCTGACCCCTTCTTCGGAGAGGATCACCTTGGCCCGGTCGACCGCCGCATTGTACTGGCTGTGCCAGGTCTGGAAAATGACCCGGTCCAGCCGGCCGGCATGGGCGATCAGATCGTCCAGTTCGGAAATCGTGGTCGTTGGCGGCTTTTCGAGCATGACATCCTTGCCCGCGTCGAGCGCCTCGCGGACATAGGCATGACGCACCCCGGGGGGCGTGCAGATCGACACCAGACCGATCTCGGGCATGGCGGCATAGAGCTCGGCCGGGCTGCGGAACACCGGCAGGTCACCATGGCCAATGCCACGGGTCGACACGGTCGCCGCCAGCTCGAAATCTTCCGAGGCGTCAATGACCGGCAGATGCTGGTCCTGGGCGATCTTGCCAACACCGATCACCGCAATCTTGCGCTTGCTCATGCCCAATTCCTCTGCGCCTGTTGCACCCGCACCGACAGAGCCGGACCACGAGCGCTATGTTTCTGCCGCCGCTATAGAGCAGAGAGCGCGGTGGCCGCCAAGCTCTAAAGCCACAAAAGTATGATTTTTATTGTGCCGGGGAATCGGCGGGTTCCCACAGCTCGATCTGGTTGCCCTCGGGATCGTGGATGCGGGCGAAGCGGCCGGTTTCCGGGCTGTCCCATTCATCCGGGCGGGTTTCGATGGCGATCCCGGCGTCCCGCAACTGCGCCATGATGGTATCGAGATCGTCGACGCGGAAATTGATCATCCACTGCTTGTCGGCGGGGAAATAGGTGGTGGCCTGCTTGAACGGGGCAAAGACGGTCATGCCCGCCTCCTGGTTCCACATTTCGGTCACACCAAGATGAGTTTCATACCAATTCGCCAGCGCCTTGGTGTCCGCCGAGCGGAAGAAAACGCCGCCGATACCTGTCACTTTTGCCATTCTCGCCTCCCAGCACATCGCCTCGACATTGGAAGATGACCAATCCGGCTTGTCAAATCCGTGACACACCGATCCATTAGCGCGGCACCAGGAGAAACCATGCCGACCAGATTCGCGATCTACTACGCCCCCTCCGCATCCGATCCGCTCTGGGAACGGGCCGCGGTCTGGCTGGGCCGCGACGCCGCCACCGGTGAACTGATCGACGGGGCGGTCGCCGGGATCGACCGGCCGCGCCTGCTCAACCTGACCCAATCGGCCGGGCGCTATGGCTTTCACGCGACGCTGAAGCCGCCCATGGCCCTGGCCGATGGATATAGCCCCGAGCAATTGCGGGACAGAATGCGCGCCTTTGCCGATGAGACGCCCTCTGTGCCGCTCGGCCGCCTGGTGCTGGCCCGGCTGGGCGGATTTCTGGCGCTGGTCCCGGAAACGTCTTCGGAAGACCTGCAATTCCTGGCCGGGCAGGTCGTCGAGCAGTTCGAGGATTTCCGGCGCCCGCCCAGCCTGCGTGAAATGGCGGACCGGGCCGCTGGCGGGTTGACCGAACGGCAGTCCGAATTGCTGGCGGCCTATGGCTATCCCTATGTCTTCGATCAGTTCCAGTTTCACATGACCCTGACCGACAGGCTCGCCGAGGCCGACATGGACGAGATCGAAGAGGCCGCCCGCACCTGGTTCGGGCCCCTGCTCGATACGCCCCTCGTGCTGGACCGCCTGTCGCTGTTCGTCGAGCCGGACACCGGCAAGCTGTTCCGGCGCCATGACGATTTCGGTCTGCGCCCATGACAGAGACCCTGATCCTCTCCAATGCCCGGATCGTACTGGCCGACGAGATCGTGCACGGCTCCGTCGTTGTCGGCGATGGCCGCATCATCGCCATCGACAGCGGCGCCAGCACCATTGGCGACGATATGGGTGGCGATCACCTGATCCCGGGCCTTGTCGAACTGCATACCGATCATCTCGAAACCCATTACCGGCCGCGCCCTGGCGTGTTCTGGGACCCTATGGCGGCGCTGCACGCCCATGACGTGCAGGTGGTGGGCTCGGGCATCACCACGGTCTTCGACGCGGTCCGCATCGGGTCCGACCAGGACCTGCCGGACATGCTCAAACATGCCTCGGCCATGGTCGGCGCCATCGCCAGGGGCCGCGTGGCCGGCTGGCTGCGTGCCGAACATTTCCTGCACCTGCGCTGCGAATTGCCCAGCCATGACGTGGTCGAGCAATTCGAGGCGCTGGCGGGGACCGGCTTTACGCGGCTGGCATCGGTGATGGACCATACGCCGGGCCAGCGCCAGTTCCCCAGCCTTGAGCAGTACAAGACCTATTATTCCAAATATATGGGAGGGAGCGACGCGGACCTCGCGGCCTATCTCGCGGCCCGCCAGGCCGATCACGACACCTGGTCGGGGCCCAATCGGCGAACACTGGTGGCCCGCGCCCGTCAAATCGGACTGCCGCTGGCCAGCCATGATGATTCCACCCTCGCCCATGTCGAGGAGGCTGCCGAAGACGGCGTGGCCATTTCCGAATTTCCGACCACGCTGGAAGCGGCGTCTGCGGCCAAGGATGCCGGCATCGCCATTCTGATGGGCGCGCCCAATGTGGTGCGCGGCGGCTCCCATTCGGGCAATGTGTCGGCCGTTGATCTCTACCGGGCGGGCCTCCTGGATATCCTCAGCTCCGACTATGTGCCCTATGCCCTGTTGCAAGCCGCATTCGTGCTGCCGCAGCGCATTGACGGTCTTGACCTGCCGCAGGCGCTGGCTACCGTGACCTCAAACCCCGCGCGGGCCGTCGGGCTGACCGACCGCGGCGAGATTGCCGTAGGCCGGCGCGCGGACCTGGTGCGGGTCGCGGCCGACGGACCGTTGCCGGTGGTGCGTGGCGTTTGGCGGGAAGGACAGAGGATCAGTTGAGCGAGAGGCCCCCTGGCGTTCTGGTCCTGGTCGTCGGCCCTTCTGGGGTCGGCAAGGACACCCTGATCGGCGGCGCGCGCAAGGCGCTCGAGGCCGATACGCGGTTCAGTTTCGTGCGGCGCCTGGTGACAAGGCCAACGGACATGGATCTCGAGGACCATGTGAGCCTCGACCGCGAGGCCTTTGCCCGTGCCAAAGCCGGGGGGCGGTTCGCCCTCGTCTGGCAGGCGCATAATCTCGACTATGCCCTACCCATCAGCGTCGACACCGACCTGGCCTTGGGCCGGGTGGTGGTTGCCAATATTTCCCGCCATGCGGTGCCGGCGGCCATCGGCAAATATCCGCTGTGCCGGGTGGTGCAGATTTCGGCCGAAATTTCCCTGCGCGCCGAACGGCTGGCCCGGCGCGGCCGCGAGAACCGCGATCAGATCGCCGCGCGCCTGGCGCGGGAAGGCGCTGCCCTGCCGGCCGATGTCGCTCCCATCGTCATCGACAATTCGAGTTCAGTGGGCATTGGCGTCACCGCGTTCGTCATGGCCCTGCGCCAGATTGCCGAGGATTGAACCGGAACGCCGCTCCGTGCGTTGAGCCCTACTCAACAAGCGTCAGGAGTTCTCATGTCCAGAAATGGTCTTTATGCGCTGGTCGTCATCCTCTTGGTGGCACTGGTCGGCTTTGGCATCTACACCTATCAGCAGCAATCCCAGCCGAGCCTGGAAGTGCGCGTCGACGAGCAGGGGATTTCGATCGATGGAAATGGGTGATCCGACCAGTCCGCATCGCCATCAGGCGATCGTCGTGGCGCTGACCGCCGAACTCGAACGGCAGGCGCAGGCCGGTGCCTCGCGCATCGATGTCGAAGCGCTGGCGGGGGCGGTGGAAACCGCGATCGATCCGGCGCCGCCGCTCTCGGAAGGCCGCAGCCCCGACGAACTGAACGCGACCAATGATGATTGAACAGGGACCGGCCAGACAGGCTGTCCTCAGCGCAGAAATGTGAGCAGAAATGTAATAAGGCCGGTGGCGAAACCACCGGCCTTATTCATGCCGCGTCGCCACCGAGCACCGCCTGTGCGACGGCCTCATGGGCGATTTCGATCGAATCGAAGTGGTGGCCATCGACGCCGAAGGCCGGAAGCTTGACCGCCACGAAGCGGTAGCCCTCGGTATCCTGGACGACGACGCCCTGCGGTTCTCCGCCCACTTCTATGACGATCGGCCTGAGCCTTTCGGCCCTTGAAATACTGTTTTCCTGCATGGTGGAATCTCCACTTGCGCGTCTGGTCGAACGAGGACGCTTCCCTCATCGGGGAGGGGCGCCATCGGGCCAGCAACGCGGGTACTATCGGTTTTCTGAGACGGGGATGTGACGGAAATCACATTCGTTTGGAGCGACAGGACCCTTGCCAGCGTTTGGCGCCATGCATTCGGAGTACTACGGTCGAACACGCGGCATGGAGAGTGAAGGTCGTCGATGTCGTCATCGTCATTCCTTTCCTTGCGGTGTTGGACGGTGAAGCTTTGACCACGCCATTGCGGCGCAGCAATGGCAAGATAAGGCGGGTGTGCGATTTTTTCCAGACCACCATTATGCGTTTGCGGGACAAAAAGTGAAAATAGGTGCTCGACTTTCGTTCAATTTCAATAATATGATCACAATACTCATATTATGCGACTGAGGTTGAGCTTGCCTCACTAGGCGCATCTGGTGTTTTCTTGCGCACTTGATTTTGCCGCCGGTCCGTCCGGCGGCCCGCAGGAGAAGCGTCGTGTCCGCCGATCAGCCACCCCCGCCCAGCCGCGCCAAGCGCGGGGCCAAACCTTCTGGCAAGCCGACCCTCAAAACCATTGCGCAAATGACGGGGCTGGCCGTCACCACCATTTCGCGCGCCCTCAACAATGCGCCCGAACTGGCACAGGACACGCGCGACCGGGTGCAGAAGATCGCTGCCGAGATCGGCTATATGCCCGATCGCGCCGCATTGCGCCTCAAGACCGGGCGGACCAATGTGATTTCGCTCATCCTGCAGCCGGATGAGCAGATCTATGGTTTCGGCACGAGCCTGGTGACCGGCATCACCGAGGCGCTGCGCGATACCAGCTACCACCTCGTGATCACGCCGCTGTTCCGCAATGTCGAGCCGATCGAGCCCATCCGCCATATCGTGCGCAACCGCATGGCCGATGGCGTCATCTTCTCCAAGGCCGAGAGTTTCGACGAGCGCATCCGCTATCTTCTCGACAATGACTTTCCCTTTGTCAGCCACGGCCGCAGCAACTGGCCCGATACCCATCCCTATGTCGACTTCGACAACGACGCCTATGCCTATGGCGCCACGAAAAGGCTGGCTGAACGTGGCTGCAAGAAGGTGTCGATCATCCTGCCGGACAGCGCCCTGACCTATACCGAACATCTCAAGACCGGCATGGAGCGCGCCGCGCGCGAGGCCGGCATCGCCTTCGAGTTCGCCGCCGACGTCAATCTCGACAGCCCCACCGATGCCATCCGCAATTATGTCATCCGCCGCTCCAAGCGCCCGGACGGGCCGGATGGCTATGTCTGTGCCTCCGAAGTTTCGGCGCTGGCGGTTCTGGGCGGGCTTGCGGAAGCCGGACATGTGGTGGGCAGCACCGCCCATGTGGTGGCCAAACAGGCTTCGAGCCTGTTCATGCAGTTCCAGCCCATGGCTGAAACGGTCGCGGAGGATTTTGTCGGCGCCGGTCGCAATCTGGGCCAGGCCATGCTCCGGCGCATTGCGGGGGAGACCGAGGGGCTGGGCTATCTCGAAAAGCCCGTCTTCGATTTCAAGCCGCTCTAGCGGTTTTCCGGGTACACCCCCACCCAGCTCTGCTACGGCCCTGCGGGCCGAGCGGCGCTACCTCCCCCATCAAGGGGGAGGTGAAGGGCGGCGGACGGGTGGATCAGGTTACGGGCTAAGCTTAACCTTCGAGTTCCTCGCGCAGCATTTCCAGTTCGAGCCATTGATCCTCGGCCGCGCCCTTGCGGGCCTGCGCGTCGGTCAAGGCCTTGGACTTGCTGGCAAAGGCGCCCGGATCGCGGGCATAGAGGCCGGCATCGGCGAGTTCGGTTGTGAGGGTGTCGATCAGGGCGTCCAGCGTCTCGATTTCCCGGGGCAGGGTTTCAAGCGCGTGCTTTTCCTTGAAGCTGAGCTTGCGCCGCGCCGGGCTGGGCGGTGGCGGCGGTGCGCTGCGGGTGCGTTCGGCCTTGGGCGCCGGAGCCGGCGTGGCGCGCGCCAGAACGCCGCTGCCGCGCTGGTTGACCATGTCGGAATAGCCACCGGCATATTCGGTCCAGCGGCCATCACCCTCCGCCATGATCACCGAGGTTGCCACCCGGTCGAGAAAGTCGCGGTCATGGCTGACCACGACCACGGTGCCGGAATAGTCCGAAACCATTTCCTCAAGCAGGTCGAGCGTTTCGAGGTCGAGGTCATTGGTCGGCTCGTCCAGCACCAGGAAATTGGAGGGCAGGGCGAGGGCGCGGGCCAGGGCCACGCGGGCCCTCTCGCCGCCGGACAGCTTGCCGATCGGGGTATTGGCCTGTTCGGGGGTGAACAGGAAATCCTTCATGTAGCCGACCACATGCTTGGATTCGCCATTGATGATCAGCGTATCGCTGCCACCCCCGGTCAGGGCATCGCGCAGCCGCGTGTCCGGATCGAGGCGCGCCCGGCCCTGGTCGAGCATGGCCATTTCGATGGCGGCGCCCAGTTTGACCGTGCCGCTATCGGGCTCGATGAGCCCGGTCAGCAGCTTGATCAGCGTCGTTTTGCCGGCACCATTGGGCCCGACAATGCCCACGCGATCGCCGCGCAAGATGCGGGTCGAGAAATCGGTAACGATGGGGCGGTCGCCATAGCGCTTGGAGATCGTTTCGGCTTCGGCGACGAGCGCACCCGAGACGCGCCCTTCGCTCACCGCCATGGCCACATTGCCGGTCACGCGGCGCTGGTCGCGGCGCTCCTGGCGCAGATTGGACAGCCGCTCGAGGCGCCCGACATTGCGCTTGCGGCGCGCCGTCACCCCATAGCGCAGCCAATGTTCTTCGCGCACGATCTGGCGGTCGAGCTTGTGCCGGTCGCGTTCTTCCTGTTCGAGCACCTCGTCGCGCCAGCTTTCGAAGGCGGAAAAGCCCTTTTCGATCCGGCGGGTCAGGCCGCGATCGAGCCAGACGGTGGAGCGGGAGAGGTCGGAGAGGAAGCGGCGGTCGTGGCTGATCAGCACCATGGCCGAGCGCATCTGGCTCAATTCGTCCTGCAGCCATTCGATGACCGGCAGATCGAGATGATTGGTGGGCTCATCGAGCAGCAGCACGTCGGGCTGCGGCGCCAGAACCCGCGCCAGGGCGGCGCGGCGCGCCTCCCCGCCCGAGAGCCGGGCCGGGTCTTCCTCGCCCCCGAGCCCCAGGGCATTGAGCAGATATTGCGCGCGATAGACATCGTCGCCGGGCGCCAGGCCCGCCTCGACATAGGCGAGCACCGTGCTGAAGCCGGCAAGGTCCGGTTCCTGCGGCAGATAGCGGATGGTGGCGCCCGGTTCGGCGAAGCGGACGCCGTCATCATGCTGGATGAGCCCGGCTGCGATCTTGAGCAGCGTCGACTTGCCCGAGCCGTTGCGGCCGACCAGGGCGATGCGCTGGCCCGGCGAAACGATGAGTTCGGCAGCCTCGAGCAGGCGCGTGCCGCCAAAGGTCAGGGCAATGTTCTGCAGGGAAAGAAGGGGTGGGGCAGCCATGAAAATTCCGAGATGATCCGGCCCGGATAGAGCACAGCACTGCTGGCAGATCAATTGCGCGAAAAGCAAGGGGCCGGACAGGACGTTGAGGATCCTGGCCGGCCCGGGGGAGACGGTAGCAGCAAGCCCCGTCAGGTATCTGGCGTGCGACCCACAGGCCCCAAGGGGTCGCCGTCGCCACGGCCTCTATCAATCATGCTCAAACATGATTGTCAAACTCATATTTATACGGACGGCAAGTTTTTTGCCGGTCGCGACGATCAGGCGGCGGCGCCGCCCGACACGACCTTCTCGTCCAGCAGGCCGAGCCGCTCGCGAATCGAGCGCTTCTTGCTGGCCAGATCGGCAATGGTGTAGCCGTTGAGCACCTCGAAGAACGCCCCAAGCGCCTCGCGCAGCGCGCCGTTGAGGTCGCATTCCCCGATTAGCGGACAATCGGCGCCATCCTCGAAACATTCGGCCAACGCAAAATTTTCCTCGGTCAGCCGGATTGTTTCGAGGAGCGTGATCTGGTCGGCCGGCTTGCCCAGCTTGATCCCGCCATGGCGGCCGCGCACGGTCTGCAGCAAGCCATTTTCGACCAGCGGCTTGATCAGCTTGAACAGGAAGAGCTCGGAAATGCCATAGGCCTCGGCGATTTCGGCGACGCGGCTGAGACCGGGCTCATTGACGGCACAATAGACCAGGGCGCGGATGGCATAATTGGATTGGCGGGTGAGTCTCACGGGCAGCTTTCCGGTTTGGGAGACGAGCAAACAGGCTCTCGGCTCCTTATGTCACAGCGCCCAGCTTATAACCATTCTAAAAGAAGTCAACTAAAGATGATTAGGTTCATCAGGTTTTTGGTGGAGATTTTTCGGGCTGGACAGGCATTTAAGTTCTTCCTATGAACTTAAGTTGTGTGGAGGATGTCGCGTGGTCAAGACCGTTACCAGAGCCGTGCTTGGCGAGGCCGCCTGCGCCGCTTCGGAGCTTTCCCGCAGCGACGTGAACACGCTTTGCGAACAGATGCTGGAATTGATCGGCGACCGGCTGGCGGCGGGTGAAACGGTGAAGCTGACCGGCTTTGGCACGCTTGAAGTGCGCAGCCGCGCCGAGCGGGTCGGGCGCAATCCGCGCACCGGTACCGAGCACGCCATCGCCCCGCACCGCACGGTGGTGTTCATCCCCAGCGCAAAGCTCAAGACGCAACTGCAGGCAGCCAAGCCCTGAGTTTTGAGCGGACCCGAGAACCGAATCGCCGGTTCATCAGTCAAACGTCCACGCCACTGTTCTAGAAGTATCGCCTGAACAGCGGCAGTTCGGCGGCGCCGATGGCCGGGGCCAGCCGGCCATGGCGGCCCGGCACGATCCGGGGCGGGGTGAAATTGCCGACGCCCAGGGCATAGAGTTCCCCGGTCAGACGCTCGACGAAAAGCCTCGTGATCGAGGGCGCGAGCACGGTGTCGAGCACCACCAGCGGCGCTTCGATGACTGTGGTGGTATTGAACACGACGCGCGACATGACGCGGGCACCGGCCTCGATCCAGGCCCGCACCTGTGGCGCCGCATCGCTCTCCACCCAATTGTCCGACTGCAATTGGCCGGGCGCAATGCCGGTGCGCGCAAAAAGCGCGGAGAGGGATGCCGCGTCATGGGCAAAGAGTTCGCCGGCACTGCCGTCATGCACCATCATCGAGCCCAGATTGGCGGCATTGCCCGTCGGGCCTTCCCACAGCGCGCCATTGGCGATGACCCCGGCCGCCAGGAAATGCGAGATGAGGAAGTAGAGAATATTGGTCGGCCGGGGGCGGTCGAGCGCGATCAACTCGGCCCAGCAGGCGGCATTGCCGTCGTTGAAGACATGGGCCACGAGCCCGGTGCGGGCCGCAAGTTCGGCCGAAAGGTCGAAGTCGCGCCAGTCCGCGACATCGGCAGAGCTCGCCCCCAGCCGCTCCAGATTGTGCTCGAGATGGCCGGGCATGGCGACGCCGATATCCTGCAGCCGCGCCCGCTCCGTGCCGGGCAGGGCTTCGGTGAGTTCGCCGGCAAAGCGGGCAATCGCGTCCACGACCACGTCGCGACGGGGAAAGGCATAGTCCTGCCGGCGTTGGGCAAGGACCTGCGCGTGCATGTTGAGCAGCACCAGATCGAGATGCTTCCAGCCCAGCTCGACGCCAATGGCGAAGGCGCCGTCGGCCCGGATGAAGATCGGCGTGGCCGGCTGCCCGCGCCGTCCGCGCAGCACCGGCCCGCGTTCCACCAGGCCCGACTGCTCCAGTTCCATGACGATGGCCGAAACCGTCTGCGGGGCCAGGCCCGAAAACCGGGAAATGTCGGCATTGGACACGCCCCAGTTGAAGCCGACCACTGTCAGCACGGCTTTCTGATTGGTGCGGCGCAGGCCGTGATGCTGCATGCCGCGGCCGCCGGCATCGAACACGTCAGTGGAAGGCGAGGCGGAATCGGGCATGGCGGACCGGTAGCGGGGATGGGCCCAACCAACCGGAATATGGTTAAAGCCGGAACAGTGGCCGGCCAGTCAGGCAGAATGATTCGCTTAAACGCATACAATCTTCTCAAAACTGCCTGATGACGGCCAGTGGGATTTCTCCGCATTGGCTCCGGGCAGGATTACGAACCGGCCCGGTTCAGCCGGTCCAGGGCAGTATCCGGCAAGGCGAGCCGCGCCCCGCGGGCCAGGCTTTCCACCTGCTTGACCGACGTGGCCGAGGCGATGGGGGCGCTGACGCCCTTCTGGGCGATCAGCCAGGCCAGCGCCACCTCAGCCGGGGTGGCATCGGCCTCGGCGGCAACCGCATCCAGCGCGCCGAGGATCGCCAGACCCTTGTCGTTGAGATATTGCCCGACCCCGCCGCCACGGGCCGACTGGCCGAGATCGGCACTGTCGCGGTACTTGCCGGTGAGGAAGCCCGAGGCGAGGCTGTAATAGACAATGGCGCCGACGTCGTTCTCGACGAGATAGGGCGCGAGGGCCTCGAACTCGGCGCGATCGTAGAGATTGTAGCGGTTCTGCGTGACCTCATAGCGCTGCAGTGACTTGATCACCGCCGTTTCCTGCGCCTCTTTCATCATGGCCGCGGTGTAATTGGAGGCTCCGATCACCCGCACCTTGCCGGCTCGGATCAGCGTGTCATAGGCGCTGAGCGTCTCCTCATGGGTGGCGCCGGCATCGGGCCAGTGGCTGAAATAGAGGTCGAGATAATCGGTCTGCAGGCGCTTGAGCGATGCCTCGATCGAAGCCTGGATGGCCTCGGCCTTGAGCCCGCCTTCCTTCTTGCCCGAATTGACCTTGGAGATGATGTGGACGCTCTCGCGATTGCCGCGCGCCTTAAGCCACTTGCCGATTATGGTCTCACTCATGCCCGGCGGATTGCCGGGCACCCAGTTCGGATAGCCCTCGGCCGTGTCGATGGCGGTAAAGCCTTCGGCGACGAACGCGTCGAGAATGTCGAACCCCCTGGCTTCGTCGACGGTCCAGCCGAAGACATTGCCGCCCAGAACGAGCGGTTCGATGACCAGTTCACTGCGACCCAGGGGACGGCGATTCATTGCGGCTCTCCTTGTTGGCTTTCGGGGTCAACGCCCGGCGGTGCATTTTGTTCGCCCCGGGGAACGCGCGGCGCGCACCAGTAGAGCGCTTCGCCGATGGCGCGGAAGGATCCTTCCAGGGTGATCTGCTGATAGGGGCCGTCTATGTCCTCGGCATGGCGCAGATAGACAAATGTGCCATGCAAGAGCCCATCCAGGAGCCAGCCGTCGCCATCCACCAGCCGGGCGGAATAGGGGCCAGCATCGGCAATCGCGGCAATGGTCCGGTCCTCCCGGTCCAGCGTCAGATGCCAGTTGCCTTCCGCTCCAGGCCAGCGCCCCGACTGGATATGGATGCCGGTCGAATAGTCGTCTTCGCAGCGCACGATGATGCAGGCCTGCTCCACGCCCTCGGCAGCCGCGGGGCAACCCATGCTGGCCCGGTCGCCTTCGCCAGCAAGTGGGGACGGGTGCCAACCGGGCTCGAAGGCCAGGGCCGGCGACGCCGCCAGCGTCAGCATGATCAGGATTTTGGCGCGATCAAATCCCATTTGTTTCCATAAAGGTCAGCAAACACCACGACCGAACCATAGGGCTCGTGCCGTGGGGTTTCGAGGAATGTCACGCCACGGTCGCGGAAGCTTGCATAGTCGCGGTCGAAATCATCGGTCTGCAGGAACAGCATGACCCGCCCGCCGCCTTGACGGCCGATCATCGCGGCCTGCTCGGCGCCATCCGCCTTGGCCAGCAGGAGCCTTGCTCCCATGCCGCCGGCGGGTGCGACGACCACCCAGCGCTTGTCAGGACCCAGCGGCGTGTCTTCCAGCAATTCAAAGCCGAGCCGGTCGACATAAAAGGCGATGGCGGCATCGTAGTCATCGACGATGAGCGAAATGGTGGCGATGGCAAGGGTCATGCCGTCATGGTGCGCCGCGCCCGGCGGGACGGTCAAGCGTCTGACGGCAGTCGAACGCTTTTGGGCAGAACCGTCCAATCCTGTGGATAGGGCCGATCCCCGTTCGGCCGATTGACCAATTGGTCAATTTCCCATTGCGCTGCCTAAATTTCTGGGCTTTGGTAGGGCCCAAGCCCCGGTAAAAACGCCGGGAGCGCAAAAATATGTCTCGGGAGACAGCAATCATGAAATTGACCAAGACCCTGTTGGCGGCAACCGCCATGCTGGCTTTGGCCGCTGGTGCAGCGGAAGCCAAGCAGCTCGTCTATTGCTCGGAAGCCTCGCCCGCGCACTTCGATCCCGGCCCGCTGACGGGCGGCAATGACTTCGATGCGTCCTCGCAGACCATCTACAACCGTCTGGTCGAATTCGTCCCCGGAACCACCGAGGTGGCACCGGCCCTGGCCGAGAGCTGGGAAGTGTCCGAGGATGGCCTGGAATACACCTTCAAGCTGCGTCCGGGCGTCAAGTTCCACACGACCGAGTACTTCACGCCGACGCGCGATCTCAACGCCGATGACGTGATCTTCTCCTTCGAGCGCCAGTACAAGGAAGACAATCCCTGGATCAACTATCTCGAAGGCATGACCTGGGACTATTTCCAGGGCATGGACATGCCGCGCTATATCGCTTCGCTCGAAAAGGTCGATGACCTTACGGTCAAGCTGACCCTGACCGAGCCCAATGCGCCCATGCTGGCCAACCTGGCCATGGATTTCGCCTCCATCGTGTCCAAGGAATATGCCGACAAGCTCGAAGCCGACGGCAATATGGCGGCCTTCTCGACCCAGCCGGTCGGGACCGGCCCGTTCCAGCTGGTCGACTACCAGCTCGACACCGTCATCCGCTACCAGGCCTTTGCCGATTATTGGGATGGCAAGCAGCCGATCGATGACCTGATCTTCGCCATCACCACCGACGCATCGGTGCGCGCCCAGCGCCTGATGGCTGGTGAATGCGATATCATGCCTTACCCGGCGCCTGCCGACATCGAAATCCTCAAGGCCGACGAAAACCTGACGGTGATGGAGCAGGAAGGCCTCAATATCGGCTATATCGCCTACAACACCACCGAAGCCCCGTTCGACAACGCGGACGTGCGCAAGGCGCTGACCATGGCCATCGACAAGCAGGCCATCATCGATGCCGTCTATCAAGGTGCCGGCCAGGACGCCAAGAACCTGATCCCGCCCACCATGTGGTCCTATGACGATGCCATTCCGGCCGACGTCTACGATCCGGAAAAGGCCAAGGAGATGCTGGAAGCGGCCGGGGTTACCGACCTGACCACCGATCTCTGGGCCATTCCGGTTTCGCGTCCCTATAACCCGAACGGCCAGCGCGTCGCCGAACTGATCCAGGCCGACTGGGCCAAGGTCGGCGTCACCGCCAATATCGTGACCTATGAATGGACCGAATATCGCGAGCGCGGCAAGCAGGCCGACCGCAAGGGTCCGTTCATGATCGGCTGGACCGGCGACAATGGTGATCCGGACAACTTCTTTGCGACCCTGTTCTCCTGCTCGGCCATCGGCGTTTCCAACTATGCCAGCTGGTGCAATGACGAGTTCGAGGCGGCCATCCAGGATGCCAAGACCGTCGCCAGCCAGGAAGAGCGCGCCGCGCTCTACACCACGGCCCAGGAAATCTTCAAGGCGGAAGAACCGGCCATCACCCTGGCCCATAGCCGCGTCTTCATGCCGATGAACAACAAGGTGCTCAACTACAAGATGAGCCCGCTCGGCACCCATATCTTCAAGGGCGTCGATATCGCCGAATAAGGCGAAGGACACGTCATCAAACAGGAGCCTCGATCCGGATAGAACCGGAACGAGGCTCCGCTTTTAATCACGAGCCCGCTCGCCACGCCCAACTCGAGGCGGGAAAGAGCAGGCCATCCAGGAAACGGGCTGGCGTCGCGACACGATGCGCGGCGGTGGCGCCCAGGGGCGACGACCCGACCATGCTGAGTTACATCCTGCGCAGAATTGCGCTTCTGGTGCCGACCATCATCGGCATCTCCATCTGCGCCTTCGCCTTCGTACGCGTGCTGCCCGGCGATCCCATCCTGGCCATGGCCGGCCAGCATGGCGTCAGCCCCGAGCGCTACGAAATCCTCAAGGAGCAGTTCGGCTACAACCTGCCGATCTGGCAGCAATATTTCAATTATCTGGGCAGCGTGCTGCAGGGTGATTTCGGCATCTCGCTGGCCACCAAGCGCCCGGTTATCAATGAATTCATGACCCTGTTTCCCGCCACGATCGAGCTGGCGCTCTGCGCCATGATCTTTGCGGTGGTCATCGGCATTCCCGCCGGCATCTTTGCCGCGGTCAAGCGCGGCTCCTGGTTCGACCAGTTCACCATGGGCGTGGCGCTGACCGGCTATTCCATGCCCATTTTCTGGTGGGGCCTGCTGCTGATCATCTTCTTTTCCGGCTATCTGGGCTGGACACCGGTCTCGGGGCGCATCGCGCTCACCTTCTTCCTCCGGCCTATCACCGGCTTCATGCTTATCGACACGCTGCTCTACGGGAACTGGGCGGCCTTTGGCTCGGCGCTCCGGCATCTCATCCTGCCGGCGGTGGTGCTGGGGACCATTCCGCTTGCCGTCATCGCCCGCCAGACGCGCTCGGCCATGCTTGAAGTGCTGGGCGAAGACTATGTCCGCACGGCCCGCGCCAAGGGCATGGCGCCCCGACGCGTGGTCAATGTCCACGCGCTGCGCAACGCCCTCATCCCGGTTGTGACCACCATCGGTCTGCAGGTCGGCCTGCTCCTGGGCGGCGCCATTCTCACCGAAACCATCTTCACCTGGCCGGGCATCGGCAAATGGATGATCGATTCCATCGCCAAGCGCGACTATGTCGTGGTGCAGTCGGGCCTATTGATCATCGCGCTGATCGTCATGGCGGTGAACCTTCTGGTCGACCTGCTCTATGCCCTCATCAATCCACGCATCCGGGTGCAGTGACATGAGCACCACCACGCCCGCCGCAAGTGCAAGACCAGCCTCCGCCCTGCGTGAATTCTGGCACTACTTCTCCGTCAACCGCGGCGCCGTCCTGGGGCTCGTGGTGTTTTCGCTTTTGTTGCTGGTCGCCATTTTCGCGCCGCTGATCGCGCCCTATGCGCCCGAGGCGCAGTTCCGCGACGCGCTGCTCAAGCCCCCCATCTGGGATGGCAATGCCGATCCCCGGTTCCTGCTCGGCACCGATCCGGTCGGTCGCGACATCCTTTCCCGCCTCATCCATGGCGCCCGCTATTCGCTGTTCATCGGCTTTTTCGTGGTGCTCGGCGCGCTGATCGTCGGGGTCATCCTGGGGGTGCTGGCCGGGTATTTCCGAGGCTGGGTCGATGTCGTCATCATGCGCGTCATGGACATCATCCTGGCCTTTCCGCCCCTGCTGCTGGCCCTGGTGCTGGTCGCCATTCTCGGTCCGGGCCTGTTCAACGCCATGATCGCCATTGCGCTGGTGCTGCAACCCCATTTCGCCCGTCTGGTGCGGGCGGCAGTGATGGCGGAAAAGAACCGCGAATATGTCACGGCCGCCAAGCTCTCCGGCGCGGGGCACCTGCGCCTCATGCTGGTGACCATCCTGCCCAATTGCCTGGGTCCGCTCATCGTGCAGGCGACGCTGAGCTTTTCCAACGCCATCCTCGAGGCCGCCGCCCTCGGCTTTCTCGGCATGGGCGCACAGCCGCCGACGCCCGAATGGGGCACCATGCTGGCTTCGGCCCGCGAGTTTATCCTCAAGGCGCCCTGGGTGGTGACCCTGCCGGGCCTGGCCATTCTCATCACGGTATTGGCGATCAATCTCATCGGCGACGGGCTGCGCGACGCGCTCGATCCCAAGCTGAAGCGGAGCTGACCCATGAGCCTGCTCGAAATCCGCAATCTGAGTGTCGCCTTCGATACCTCGGTCGGCCTGTTCAAGGCGGTGGATGGCATCGATATTGCCGTCGATCCGCGCGAAGTGCTCGCCATCGTGGGCGAGTCGGGGTCGGGAAAATCGGTGGCCATGCTCGCCACCATGGGCCTGTTGCCGCCCTCGGCGACGGTGAAGGCCGACGTCATGACCTTTGAAGGACGTGACCTGCTGTCCATGCCGGCCGCCGAAAAGCGCAGGATCATCGGCAAGGATATTGCCATGATTTTCCAGGAGCCCATCGCCAGCCTCAATCCCTGCTTTACCGTCGGCTTCCAGATCGGGGAGGTGCTCGAAAAGCACCTGGGCCTTTCAGGCCGTGCCGCGCGAAGCCGTGCGGTGGACCTGCTCGAACTGGTCGGAATCCGCGAGGCGGCGGACAAGCTCAAGGCCTTCCCGCACCAGATGTCGGGCGGCCAGTGCCAGCGTGTCATGATCGCCATGGCCATTGCCTGCAATCCCAAGCTGCTGATTGCCGACGAGCCGACCACGGCACTCGACGTCACCATCCAGAAGCAGATCCTTGATCTCCTGGTGAGCCTGCAGGCCGAGACCGGCATGGCGCTGATCATGATCACCCATGACATGGGCGTGGTGGCCGAAACCGCCGATCGCGTCATCGTCCAGTACAAGGGCCGCAAGATGGAGGAGGCCGACGTGCTCTCGCTGTTCGAAAGCCCGCAATCGAACTATACCCGCGCCCTGCTTTCGGCCCTGCCAGAAAACGCCGTTGGCGACCGCCTGCCCACGGTTTCGGACATGCTGTTCGAAGCGGCACCGGGAGTGCGCTGATGAGCGGTCCTGTTCTCGAAGTCCGCGACCTCAGGCGCGATTACGTCACCTCGGGCGGTTTCCTGCGGCCCGCCAAGGTGGTCCATGCCGTCAAGGGCGTCAGCTTTACCCTCGAAAAGGGCAAGACCCTGGCCGTGGTGGGCGAGAGCGGCTGCGGCAAGTCGACCCTGGCGCGCATGATCACGCTGATCGATGCGCCGACCAGCGGCGACATCCGCATCGATGGCATCCCGGCCAGCGCCGCGCAGGTCACCAAACAGATGCGCCAGAAGGTGCAGATCGTCTTCCAGAACCCCTATGGTTCGCTCAACCCGCGCCAGAAGATTGGCGACGTGCTCTCCGAACCGCTGCTGCTCAATACGTCGCTGTCGGGGGCGGAGCGGCGTGAACGGGCCATGGCCATGCTGACCCGGGTCGGCCTGCAACCCGAACACTTCAACCGCTATCCGCACATGTTTTCCGGCGGTCAGCGGCAGCGCATCGCCATCGCCCGGGCGCTGATGCTCAATCCGAGCTTTCTCGTGCTCGACGAGCCGGTATCGGCGCTCGACCTCTCCGTTCAGGCGCAGATATTGAACCTGCTGAAGGACCTGCAGGAAGAGTTCGGACTGACCTATGTCTTCATCAGCCACGACCTCAGCGTCGTCCGCTATATCGCCGACGAGGTCATGGTCATGTATTTCGGCGACGTGGTCGAGCATGGCAGAAGGGAAGCAGTCTTCGCCGACCCCCAGCACGCCTATACCAAGACCCTGTTCGCCGCGACGCCCAAGGCCGATGTCGAGCACATCCGGGCCCGCATCGCGGCAAAGAAGGCCTTGATCGCCTGATTTCGGGCGGGCGTTTGCTAGGCTTCGACCAGCACGCGCTGGCCCTCGCGGCCGGAGCGGACCAGGGCCTCGATCAGGCGATGCACATGCATGGCCGTGTGGCCATTGGAGAGAGGCGGGCGATCTTCGCGCACGGCGGCGATGAAATCCTCGATCTGGGCCTGATGCCAATCGAAGGGGAAGGCCATCGGGTCGGCGCCGCCGCCTGAATTGCTGGCTTCTCCCACGGTCTCGGTGCGGCCGTCCATCCAGTTGAGCGTCAGGTTGCCGCCGGTCAGCGTCGCGCCGGCCTCGGCAAAATTGAGTGTGAGGCTTTCCGCACCGCCCGGAAAATTGGCCGTCGTCGCCATCATTCCGCCCACCGCACCATTGGCAAACTCCATGCCGCCGGCGACGAAATCCTCGGTCTCCATCTGGTGCAGGCCCGTTGTGGCGCAGAGCGCAGTGACGGCCTTGACCGGCCCGGTCAGGCTCAGCATCAGGTCGAGCGAGTGAATGGCCTGGGTGATGAGGACGCCGCCGCCATCCTGAGCGACGGTGCCGCGGCCGGGCTGGTCGTAGTAGCCTTTCTGCGGCCGCCACCAGGGCACGACGAGATGCACCGCCTGCAGCGCTCCCAATGCGCCACTGGCCACATGCGCCGCTAGGGCCTTGGACGCGGCGCGGAACCGGTGCTGGAAGATGATGCCGAGCTTGACGCCGGCCTGGTCGCAAAGCTGCACAATGGCCCTGGCCGCCTCGGTGGTGCGCTCCACCGGCTTTTCCATCAGCACGTGCTTGCCGGCCCGGGCCGCCGCCGCGACCAGGTCGTGCCGCGCATTGGGCGGGGTAATGATCAGGATCGCGTCGATCCCGGGGTCGGCCAGGAGGCTGTCGAAATCGGGGGCGGCGGGAAAATCATATTCGGCACAGAAGCGTGCGAGCGCCTCGCTGTTGCGCCGCCAGACGCCGCGGACCTCGACCGTGTCGCGCAGGGCATTGAGGGCCAGGGCATGTGGCTTGGCTCCCATGCCGGTGCCAACGATCCCGATCCCGAACCGTCTCTGTTCATTACTCATTCAGCCGCATCCTCCTATGCCACAAACCTATGCCACAAACGCGCCATGTTCGCGGCGCGCTACTATCGTTCGGGGCGAATGAGAGGGGACCTAGCATGAAAATTGTCGGTATTGTTGCAGCACTTTGCGTGGCTGCCGGAATTGCCTTGGCCGGCTGGTTTGTCGGCACCTCGCTGGTGGAAAGCCGCCAGCCGCTGCGGACCGTCACCGTCAAGGGCCTGTCCGAGCGGGCGGTGCAGGCCGATCTTGGCTTCTGGCCCATCCGGTTCGTCGCCACCGGCCCGACGCTGCAGGCGGCACGCGCCAGCCTTGAAACCTCGGAAGCGTCGGTGCGCAGCTTCCTTTCGGACCGCGGCTTTGCCGAAGACGAAATCCAGGTTCAGAACGTGCTCGTCGAAGACCGGGCGGCCGGCTACAACGCCTCATCGATGAACGACGAATATCGCTTCGTCCTGACCGAGGACATGTTGGTCACCACCGACAGGGTCAGCGAACTGGCCGATGCCAGCCGTTCGGTCGCCGACCTCCTGCGGCAGGGCGTGGTGTTTTCCTCCGACAGTTACAGCGCCGGAGCCTCCTTCGTCTTCACCAATATCAACGACCTCAAGAGCGAAATGCTGACCGAGGCAACCACCCGCGCCAAGGAAACCGCGGCCCAGTTCGCCACCGAGTCGGGGGCGCAGGTCGGTGACATCCAGACTGCCAATCAGGGCGTGTTCGAAATCCTGCCGGCGGTGGATATTCCCAATGACCGGCCGGAAAAGCAGATCGACAAGAAGGTGCGGGTGGTGACCACCATCACCTATTTCCTCACCGATTAAGACCGGGGAGACGGGCGGGCGGTCAGCCCGCCTTTTTCCGGCTTTTCTCGCCCAGGAAGGTTTCAAGGGCCTGCCGGCTCATGGGCCGGGCAAAGGCATATCCCTGCAGGATATCGCAGCCCAGATCGCGCAATATGGTAGCGTGCTCCATGGTCTCGACGCCCTCGGCGACGATCTCGATATCCATGGATTTGCCAATGTCCACGATCGAGGCGACCAGCCGCCGCTGCGCCGGCTGGTCGAGAATGGGCATGACCAGCTGCCGGTCGATCTTGAGGCGTTTCGGATGCAGTTTCTGCAGGGAAACGATGGAGGCATAGCCGGTGCCGAAATCGTCGATCTCGACGTCGATGCCCATCTCCTTGATCTTGTCGATATTCCAGGCGACGGCACCATCGCTTTCATCGAGATAGATGGATTCGACCAGCTCGAACGCCACGCGACCAGCCGGCAGGTGCAGGGCCGACAGACCTGCCACCAGGCCTTCGTCGGTCAGCCGGCGCAGCGACACATTGACCGAAACGCGGGGAACCTTGAGCCCCATCTCGTCCCAGCGCTTGAGGTCGCTCAGGCTCTGTTCGAGCACGATCTGGTCGATCTGGGCCATGACATTGAGCTCTTCGGCAATGTCGAGGAAACTGTCGGGGCCCTTGATCCCCTGCTCGGGATGCTGCCAGCGCACAAGCGCTTCGACCCCGACCAGATCGAGTGTCGTGGCGTCGAACTGCGGTTGATAATGTGCAAGGAAGCTCCTGGCCTCGAGGCCCTTGAGCACTTCGTCCGCCACGCGCTTGGTATGGATGACCTCGGCCTGCAGCGCCTCGGAGAACAGTTCATGCCGATTGCGGCCCATGGCCTTGGCGCGATAGAGCGCGATATCGGCATTGACCAGCAGCTGCCGCACATCGATGTCGGAGGCCCGCCGGGTTGCGACCCCGATGCTGACGCCGAAGCGGATTTCGTGGCCCTCGTGCAGGGTCGGCTTACGCATTTCGCGCACGATGCGCTCGGCCATCAGCTCCAGCCGCCGGTTATTGGCACCGGCCGTCGAAACGATGAGGAATTCGTCGCCGCCGATCCGGGCCACGAAATCGGTCTCCCGGCAATTGGCGCGCAGGATGCGGCTGGCGTGGATCAGCATGGCATCGCCCGCCGCGTGGCCCAACGTGTCGTTGATCTGCTTGAAGCGGTCGAGATCGATATGCAGCAGGGCGATGGACCCGCTGCCGTGATAGCCATCGGCGGCGTGGCGGCGCAGCACCTCGTCGAGATAACGCCGGTTGGGCAGGCCGGTCAGGCTGTCGTGGAGTGCATTGTGCTCGATGCTGACGCGGGCCGCCTCGAGGTCACTGGCGCGGGCTTCGGCCTGAAGCTTGGCCAGGCGCAGGTCGTCGCGCAGCAGGACGTCATTGGAAACGTCCCAGTTGACGCCCAGGATGCGCGGGTGCTGCCCGTCATCGGCAAAGACGGCCCCCATGGCTCGCACATGCCGCACGGACCCGTCCGGATGGCGCGCCCGGAATTCGGACTGGTAGTGGCCCGTCTTGATGCCGTGCGTGAAGTCGATCTCGGCCTGGGCCAGGTCGTCGGGGTGCAGCGCTGTGCGCCAATGGGTGTAGTCGCGCGCGCCACCATCGGCTGGCAGGCCGTAGAGCTCGTTCATGCGATCGTCCCAGACCAGGTGGTCGGTGACCAGATCCAGCTCCCACACACCCACCTTTGACACATCGATGGCGAGGTTCAGGCGCCGGGTCAGGCGCCGGAGTTCGGCTTCGCGCGAGCCGAGCTCGCGAATATGATCCTGGCGCTGGGCAATCATGCCGGCCGTCACCACGATGGGCAGCAGGATCAGTCCGCCGCCCAGGGCGATCAGGGCACGGGTGGCCCACAGATAAACAGGGTTGGCGCCCCAGCCGGCCTTGGGTGCCGCGGCCAGTTGCCAGGTGCCCGAGGGCAAGGCCACTTCCGCCAGAACCGGGTTGTCCGCGCTCAGGTCGGGTCCGAAGAAGCGCCCGCCGATGCTGCCGGCGCCATCCTTGCCGCTGATGGAGACTTCGATGTCGAGGTCCGGGTCGCGCAGCCCGCTATCGACATAGAGGCGCTCCACATCGACCACGGCAGCAATGATGCCCCAGAACTGATTGCCTTCGCCGCGATTGGCATAGACCGGAAAGCGGCCGACAAAACCCTGTCCACCCTGCACCAGATCGACGGGTCCGGCGATGTTGAGCTTGCCCGACTCCAGCACCCAGCGCACCGATTGCCACTGGGCCGGCGTCGAGCGGTAGTCGAGACCGATGGCGGCCTCGTTGCCCTTGAGCGGATAGGTCATGGAGATGACCAGATCGGGCGCGGCGGCGATGGAACGGAGCTGGCTGTCTTCCTGGAAAATATTGGAGACCAGGGCCTCGAAGCGCGCCTGGTCCATGTCCGGCTCGGTGGAAATGGTCGCCACCAGGCCCCGCACCAGCTGGATATTGCTGGTGACATTGCCCTCGAGCTTGGCGCGCAGCACGGAGAGTTCCGACAGCACATGCGCGCGCTGCTGGCCATCGGTGATTTCGGCATTCTGCCGGTCGAGCAGGAAGCCCACGATCAGCACCACGGTGGCGGCAAGCAGCGTCGGGATCACGATGATCCCGCGCCAGAACTTTCGGTGCCCGTCGGTAAGGCCCTCCGCCATTGTCCGCGCTATCCTGTTGCTGCCGTCCCCAATTCAGAACCGATCCTAGAGCCGGAGCATTGATGAGTGGCTTACAGGTGAAACGAACTTGCCGATTGGTAAATGGAAGGCAAATCGCGGCCCCGAGAACATACTAGGGAACGACGGTCTTGATGATGGAGGCGTCGAGCGCCTCGTAGTCGTGCAGGCCGATCGTATCGTAGAGTTCCTGGCGTGTCTGCATCTCGTCCAGCATGGCCTTGGTGCCGCCATCGCGCTTGATGGTGGCATAGAGCTTTTCCTGGGCCTTGTTGGCGACGCGCAGGGACGACACCGGCCAGATCACCATCGAATAACCCAGAGCCTCGAACTCGGCGGCGGTGAGATAGGGCGTCCGGCCGAACTCGGTCATGTTGGCGAGCAGTTTTACCCCCGGCATGGCCTTGGCGAAGTCGCGGAACATGTCGACCGTCGTCAGCGCTTCGGGGAAAATGGCGTCGGCGCCGGCCTGCACATAGAGCCTGGCGCGCGCCACGGCACCGTCGAGGCCTTCGCTGGCGGCGGCATCGGTGCGGGCGATGATGACGAGATCGCGCCGGGCCTTGGCCGCAGCCGCGACCTTGGCCGCCATGTCATGGGCATCGGCGAGCTTCTTGTCGTTGAGATGGCCGCACTTCTTGGGCAGCAACTGGTCTTCCAGATGCACCGCGCCGGCACCGGCATCCTCGAAGGTGCGCACCATGTGCATGACATTGAGCGCCTCGCCATAGCCGGTGTCACCGTCCACGAGCAGAGGCAGGCCCGAGGCCCGGGCGATCTGGCGGATGAAGAAGCTGACTTCGTCCACGGTGATTATGCCCAGGTCCGGGATACCCATGGAGGCGGTCATGGCCGCGCCCGACAGGTACAGCGCCTCAAAGCCGGCCCTGCGGGCCTGGATCGACGCCTGACCGTTATGCGCGCCCGGCAGTTGCAGGATCTGCGGCCGCTCGAGCAGGGCGCGGAAGCGGCGGCCGGCGGTTTCGCGCGGCAGATCGTCGGCGACGAGATAGGGCATGGGTCAGTCCTTGCGGTCCTTGAGGGGCACGAAGGCGAGGTCTTCGGGCCCGGTATAATTGGCGGAGGGGCGGATGATCTTGCCGTCCTCGCGCTGCTCGATCACATGCGCCGACCAGCCGGAGGTGCGGGCGATGACGAAGAGCGGTGTGAACATGGCGGTCGGAACGCCCATCAGATTGTAGGAAACGGCGCTGAACCAGTCGAGATTGGGGAACATGCGCTTGATCTCCATCATGGTGGATTCAATGCGCTCGGCAATTGCATATTGGCGCTGGGCCCCTGCCGTGTCGGCAAGGGATTTGGCGACGCGCTTGATCACCACATTGCGCGGGTCCGAAACGGTATAGACCGGGTGCCCGAAGCCGATGATGACTTCCTTGTTCTCGACGCGGCGGCGGATATCGGCCTCGGCCGCGTCCGGGGTGGCGTAACGCTCCTGGATCTGGAAGGCGACCTCGTTGGCGCCGCCATGCTTGGGCCCGCGCAACGCACCAATGGCGCCGGCAATGGCCGAATACATGTCCGATCCCGTTCCGGCGATGACGCGGGCGGTGAAGGTCGATGCGTTGAACTCGTGCTCGGCATAGAGGATGAGCGAGGTGTGCATGGCCCGCACCCAATCCTGGCTCGGGGCCTTGCCGTGCAGCAGGTGCAGGAAATGCCCGCCAATGCTGTCATCGTCGGTTTCGACCACGATGCGGCGGCCATTATGGGCAAAGTGGTACCAATAGAGCAGCATTGAACCGAGGTTCGCCATCAGCCGGTCGGCAATGGTGCGCGCATCGGGGCCATTGTGGTCGTGGCTTTCCGGCAGCACGCAGCCCAGGGCCGAGACGCCGGTGCGCATGACGTCCATGGGATGGGCCGCCGCCGGCAAGGCTTCGAGCGCGGCCTTGACGGCCTGCGGCAGGCCGCGCAGCGCCTTGAGCTTGCCCTTGTAGGCGGCAAGCTGGGACGCGGTGGGCAGGCTGCCATGCACCAGAAGATGCGCAACCTCCTCAAACTCGCTGGTTTCCGCGAGATCGAGAATGTCATAGCCGCGATAATGCAGGTCATTGCCGGTGCGGCCGACAGTGCACAGCGCGGTATTGCCGGCGGTGACGCCCGAAAGCGCCACCGATTTCTTGGGCTTGAAGCCTGGTGCCTCGGTCATGCTGTCCTCCTTCAGAAGATGCCGGCAGGGGCGTCCGGACCCAGCCGGTCGGCCGTCACGACGAAATTGAGCGCCATGACCTCGGCGGCAGAAAGGGTCGGCAGGCGTTCGACCAGAGCGAGGAACCGGTCCTGTTCGTCCTTGCTGACAATGCCCTCGGCCAGGGTGCGGAACTTCTCGATGTAATTTGCGCGCTTGAACGGACGGGCGCCATTGGGATGGGCATCGGCCACGCCAAGCTCGTCGGTGATGGTCGTGCCGTCCTCGAGCGTGACGATCACCTGGCCGCCATAGGCCATGTCCTCGCCCTTGGCGTGGTAGCGCTGGGTCCAGACCGGGTCCTCCTCGGTGGTGATCTTGTGCCAGAGCGCCACGGTTTCCGGGCGACGGGCGCGTTCGGGCGCATAGCTCTTTTCGTGGTGCCAGCCGCCATCCTCGAGCGCTACCGCAAAGATATACATGATCGAGTGATCCAGCGTTTCGCGCGATGCGTTCGGATCCATCTTCTGCGGGTCATTGGCGCCGGTGCCGATGACATAGTGCGTGTGATGGCTGGTGCGGATCAGGATCGACTTGATCTTGCTAAGGTCGCCGATCTTGGGGCCCATGCGACGGGCCAGGTCGATCAGCGCCTGGCTCTGATATTCGGCCGAATATTCCTTGGTATAGGTATCAAGGATGGCGCGCTTGGCCTCGCCCTTTTCCGGCAGCGGCACGTGATAGCGCGCGGACGGGCCAGAGAGCAGCCAGGCGATGAAACCGTCCTCGCCCTCATAGGCCGGGGAGGGTGCACCCTCGCCACGCATGGCGCGGTCCACCGCCTCGATGGCCATCTTGCCGGCAAAGGCTGGGGCATAGGCCTTCCAGGTGGAAATCTCGCCCTTGCGCGACTGGCGCGTCGTCGTGGTCGTGTGCAGGGCCTGCTGGATGGCCTGATAGGTCACTTCGGTGGAAAGACCCAACAGGGCGCCGATACCGCCTGCAGCCGAGGGGCCGAGATGGGCGATGTGGTCGATCTTGTGCTCATGCAGGCAGATGCCCTTGACCAGATCGACCTGGATTTCGTAGCCGGCGGCGAGCCCGCGCACCAGCGCCGCGCCATCGAGCCCCTTGGCCTGAGCAACGGCCAGAATGGGCGGGATATTGTCGCCGGGGTGGCTGTAATCGGCGGCCAGGAACGTGTCGTGGAAGTCGAGCTCGCGCACCGCGACACCATTGGCCCAGGCGGCCCATTCGGGTGACACCAGCGTGTCGGCAGCCAGGCCAAAGACGGCGGCGCCGCGCGGCGAGGGATGGCCCAGCGCCTGCGCCCGGGCCGAACGGATGGGGCCGCGGGCGATGGAGGCGGCGGCCACCGCAGCATTGTCGATGATGCGGTTGCCGATCATTTCGATCACGTCGTCCTCGACCGGCACCGGGTCGGTCGCCACGGCGGCGAGCTTCCAGGCCAATTGGTCTTCGCGCGCCAGCGGCTCGGCGGACTTGTAGGTGCGGACGTCGTGAATCTTCATAGCTGGCTCCATGCGGCTGATTGGGGCGGACACTATCCCCAAGGTTTGGCGAACCCAAGACAGGAAAGCGCGGGTGTGTTACAAACACACAAAGCTCACTTTGTAATTTTGTGGATTTGTGAACATGGCGGGCAGGAAGGTTTTCGCGGGGGCCCGATTGCGCGCTCTCAGGACGCAACTGAAACTGACCCAGGCCGAACTGGCGGCGCGGCTCGATATCTCCGCGTCCTACGTCAATCAGCTCGAATCCAATCAGCGGCCCCTGACCGCGGCGGTGATGCTGGCGCTGTCCGAACAGTTCAATCTGGACCTGGCTTCGCTCTCGACCGACGCCTCCGACCGCCTGGTGGTGGACCTGCGCGAAGCCCTGGCCGATCCGGTGTTCGGCGATGCGGCGCCGAACTTGCAGGACGTCAAGACCGTCGCCACCAATGCGCCAGATATCGGCCGTGCCGTGCTGCAACTCTACGAGGCCTATCGCAAGACCAATGAGCGCCTGGCCAATATGGACGCAGCCCTGGCCCGAGACCCGCAGGCCAGCGTGCAGACGGCCTATGAGGAGGTGCGCGACTTCTTCCACTATGCCGACAACTATATCGACCCGCTCGATCGCGCCGCCGAGGCCCTCTCCGCGCGCCTGGGCCAACCCGGCTCGGACCGGTTGCGGGCGCTGATCGCCCATTGTGGCGACCGGCACGGCATTTCCGTGGAGCTCGACCCCCGCCAGGCCGATGAAACACTCTCGCGTTTCGATCGCGCCGCGCGCAGCCTGACCCTCAATGGCCATCTCGAACCGGCCAGCCAGTTTTTCCGCATCGCGGCACTTCTGTGCGAATTCGAACAGGGCGCGGTGCTCGATAGCCTGCTCGACCAGGCCAGTTTCAAGGCCCCGGAGGCGCGGGCCGTGGCCCGGATGGGGCTGGCCAACTATTTCGCGGGGGCCCTGCAGATGCCCTATGGGTCATTCCTCGCCGCCGCCGACGCCCTGCGCTACGATATCGAGGACCTGGCGCGCCTGTTCGGCGCCAGCCTCGAACAGGTCGCTCATCGCCTTTCGACCATGCAGCGCCCGCGCGAGCGCGGCATTCCCTTCTTCTTTGCGCGCGTCGATGCGGCCGGCACCATTACCAAGCGCCACTCGGCAACGGCGCTGCAATTTGCCCGCTTCGGCGGCGCCTGTCCGCTCTGGAACGTGCATCGGGCCTTCGAGGCGCATGGGCAGATCATCCGCCAACTGGCCGAAACCCCGGACGGCAACCGCTATCTCTGCCTGGCCTGGTCGACGGAAAAACGCATGGGCGGCTATCGCGGCACCACTCGGCGCTATGCCTATGCCCTGGGCTGTGAAGTCAGCCATGCGAGCAGGCTGGTCTATGCCGACGATCTCGACCTGATGCGCACCGCCTTCGATCCCATCGGCATCTCCTGCCGCATCTGCGAGCGGCGCAATTGCCCGCAGCGCTCGGTGCCGCCGCTGGCCGCCGGCATCATCGTGCCGCCCGACCGGCGCGGCGTTGTTCCCTACGAGATCGGGTAGGCTTCCAACGATCTAGCCCGGGTCGAAGTCGAGGCCCGGCCGGCCGACCGGCTTCAGTCCCGCGGCAAACCGGCGTGCATTGCGGACATAGCGTTCGGCGGAAGCCGAGAGGGCTTTGATGCCCTCGGCGTCGATTTCCCGCACCACCTTGCCGGGCGCCCCCATGACCAGGGAATTGTCCGGAATGATCTTGTTCTCGGTGATCAGCGCATTGGCGCCGATCAGGCAGTTTTTCCCAATCCGGGCTCCGTTGAGCACCGTGGCTCCCATGCCAACAAGGCTGTTGTCGCCGATGGTGCAGCCATGAACGATGGCCGCATGTCCGATGGTCACATCGCGCCCGATGACCAGCGGAAAATCCGCGTCGGTGTGCAGCACGGCATTTTCCTGCACATTGGTCCGTGCGCCAATACTGATGCGCTCGATGTCGCCGCGAATGACGACGCCGAACCAAATCCCCGCTTCGGCACCGATCACCACATCGCCGATGATCGTGGCATTGGGGGCAATGAACCCGACATCGGGGTCGATCTGGGGCGCTATCTCGTCCAGGGCGAAGATCGGCATGGTGTCCTCCTCAAACCGTTATGCCATAGGCATCGCGCATCTCGGCGATTTCCGAAAGTGTGCTTTCGAACTGGCTCCAGTCATCCCGCTCGGCAATGGGCGCCCATATGGCCTCGACCTCGTCGATAAGCATGGTGCGCGGCTGGGCCCGTGCAAAATAGGGGTGGTCGAGATTGACCCCGTCGATGGGCGCATAGGCCTCCATGGCATCGGCCACCGGCCGGAAGGCTTCGGATGCATAAAAATCGGCACTGGGGCTTGATGCGGCGCGCCCGGCGCTGAGCGCCCCGCCGCGCCAATCGAAAAAGAACTGCTCGTAAGGCGCCCGGCTGGGGCCCAGAAAGCCGAACAGCGCGGAGACAAGGGCATTGTCCTCGTCGGCACTGCGCGGCTTGAGACCCAGGCGGCGCAGCATCTGTGCCGGCAATTGCGCGCGGAACTGCGGCCAGATGGTGTTGAGCGCCGGCTCCAGCCGTTCGATGCTGGAAAGCGGCACCAGGCACTCGGCCAGCCGCGTCAGGTTCCAGGCCAGTGTGTCGGGCTGGCGGCCGAAGCTGTAGAGCCCGGTCTCGTCGAAATAGGCGGCGGTGAAATCGGGATCGTAGGTGGGCACGAAGCGCCAGGGGCCGTAGTCGAAACTCTCGCCGGTGATGTTGATATTGTCGGTGTTCAGCACGCCGTGCACGAAGCCGGCGGCAATCCACTGCGCGCCCAGCCGGGCCACTTCCGCCACGACGGCCTCGAGCAGCGCGGCCGCACGATCATCGGCACCGGCTAGGCCTGGATAATAGTTGGCGATGCAGTAATCGACGAGATTGGCAAGCGCGGCGTGGTTGTCGAGATAGGCCTGTCGCTGAAAGCTGCCGATGCGGATATGGCTGTGGCTGAGCCGCACCAGCACCGAGGAGCGGGTGGGAGAGGGCTCGTCACCGCGATAGAGTTGCTCGCCGGTTTCGACCAGCGAGAAGGATTTCGATGTATAGACGCCCAGCGCTTCCAGCATCTCGGTCGCCAGCACCTCGCGCACGCCGCCCTTGAGCGTCAGCCGTCCGTCGCCGCCGCGCGAAAACGGGGTCTTGCCCGAACCCTTGGTGCCGAAATCGAGCAGCCGCCCGTCAACCGGATCGATGCATTGCGCCAGAAGGAATCCCCGGCCGTCGCCCAGTTCCGGATTGTAGCTGCGGAACTGGTGGCCATGATACTTGAGCGCCAGGGGCTGCGGGAATGCGCCGGGCAGGGGATCGAGGCGGCCGAAATGGGAGAGCCATTCCGCCTCGGTGAACTGCCCCAGGCCCAGACGCTCCGCCCAGCGCAGGTCGCGATGGCGCAGCCTCGTCATGGGAAAATCGGCCGGTGCCACCGGGTCGAAGAAGTCCCGGCCCAGATCCTCGTGGCGGCGCGTCGGAGCAAAGCTGGGCACGTCTTCTTCTTTCCTCTTCCAAAGCGGGCGCAGGCCGGCCCTGCAATCTGGTCTCTGGCGGTTGCCGCCAAATCGGCCTATAGGCAGAACCATGATGCCACAAGCCGAACGCCAGCGCCTCGATCCGTTCGAGGCGGCCATCTTCGATATGGATGGCACCCTTCTCGATACCGAGGCCGTCTTCCGCGATATCGTGTTCGATGTCTGCACCGAATTGGGTTTCGAAATGACCCATGACGTGCACCGGTCCATGGTCGGTTCCAGCCACGAGCGCACCAGCCAATTGCTGATCGAGGCCTATGGCGTCGCCTTTCCCTATGCGCTGTTCGACGAAAAGTGCCGCTTCACCATGCGCGAGCGCAGCCATCTCGGCGTGCCGGTCAAGCCCGGCGCGCTCGACTTCATCACCGAACTGCGCCAGAGGGGCATCCCCACCGCAGTGGCGACCTCATCGCGCAATCCCCACGCATCGCATCACCTGGGGGCCGCCGGCCTGCTCGAGCTGTTCGACACGGTGGTGACCCGCGACGACGTGGTCAATCCCAAGCCGCATCCCGAGCCCTATCTGACCGCTGCCGCCCGGCTCAAGGTCGATCCGCTGCGCTGCCTGGCGCTGGAGGACAGCCATGCCGGTGTGCGCGCGGCTCATGCTGCCGGCATGCAGACCATCATGGTCCCGGATCTCGTCCATCCCGATGCGGACCTCGAGGCGCTTGGCATCACCGTCATGGGGAGCCTGGTGGACGTACACCTGGCCGCCTTCAGCCGCTAGGGCGTGTTCCCGGCGCCACAACTGTTAACAAAACAAAGCCGCTAAAACTTTATCCGTTCGGGTAAAGAGCCATTCAGCACGTCCAAAGTCGAACAAAAACAAGGGTTTCCTTTTTCCGGAGGCGCCATTAACCGTAACTTAAGTCGCTAAGCGCTATGGTTAACCAGCCGTAAATTTCGACTTCCATAACGGTTCCGGCTTGGCTAGTGTGCGGCCGGGAAGTGCTGAACCCGCCCAGGGTTCGACCAAGAAGGCCTGCCGGGAGACCGGACAGGCTCAGGGGTAAGGACGGGGCATTGAAATCTGGCTGGCAGAAAAAGGCCGCGCGGATCGTTTCACCAGTGCTGGCGCTGGGTGCGGCTGCCTTCGCGCTGTTCATCACGCTGTCGCCTGCGCATGCGCTCGACCTGCCGGACATGCCCAATGCCATTCCCGATGCGATCGCCGAATTGCGCCTGCAGCCGGCCCTCGGCTTCCAGCAGATGCCGCTTGAAGCGGGCCAGCAGCCACTGACCTCGGCCCTTCTGTCCAATTACATTGCGCGCCAGCAGGCGCTGCGCTCGGTTGACGTCACCCCGTCCGGGCCGCAGCCGGAGCTGAACACCGACCTGTTGATGGGCTATATCGCCCGCGGCTCGCTGGGCGGTAACAATACGGCGCTGTCCGCCATTGCCAGCTTCACCGATATGGGGCCGCGCAGCCAGCCATCGGTGACCAGCGACCTGCTCGCCAGCTACGTCGCCAATGGCTACCAGACCACCGGCCAGCGCCTCGCCCACGCCAATTCCGAACGCGAATGCCTGGCGCAGGCGATCTATCACGAAGCGCGCGGGGAAAGCGCCTCGGGCCAGATGGCGGTGGCCAATGTCATCGTCAACCGCGCCCGCTCGGCCAAGTTCCCGTCCTCGCTCTGCGGCGTCATCTACCAGAACGCCGACAAGGGCCGCTACAAGTGCCAGTTCACCTTTGCCTGTGATGGTCGCGACGACACGCCGGGCGAACGCCGGGCCTGGGCGACGTCGGTCGATCTGGCCAGCCGCGTGTACAAGACCTTTGCCACCGGCAAGGATGTTGGCGTGCTTCCCGGCTCGGTTCTCTACTACCACACCACGGCGGTGCGCCCGAACTGGGCCAATACCTTCAGCCGCGTCGCGGCCGTCGATTCCCACATCTTCTATTCGCCCAACTGATACCGCCTCGCTGTTGCTGCTGCCGGCGCGCAGCGCGGCACCAGAGCTTTCTCTTTCTGATTGAATCAGGGGGAGCGCCCCAGAGCATTTCACCCATAAACTGAACCATGGCCTTCATCGCCCCTCGCCCCTCAGGGGAGAGGGATGGGGTGAGGGGTGCAAGCCTCTCGGCAAGAACGCGAGTGTGAACCCCTTATCCGGCGCTATGGGCCACCCCGGATCAAGTTCGGGGCAGGCTCTTCTCCCCTCAGGGGAGAAGGGAAAGGCTCCGTCGTTTCAGTCCTATCGTGAAGTGGTCTATTCGCGCATGGCGTGAAAATCAGCGCATGAAAAAGGGCGCCGCGCGGCGCCCTTTGTGGTTTCGGCTGGCCGCTTTACTCAGCGGCCATTTGTAGCCTCGGGCCCGCCTCGGCATTGGCCTCGGGCCCGAACTTGGTGAAGTTCTGCCGGAACAGGTCCACCAGCTTTGTCGCCTGGGCGTCATAGGCATCGCCATCGGCCCAGGTCTGGCGGGGATCGAGCAGGCGGGCATCGACGCCTGGAACGGCGACCGGCACCTCGAAGCCGAAGAGCGGATCGATGCGGGTCTCGATGTCATCGAGGGCTCCATCCAGCGCCGCGGTCAGCAGGCGGCGGGTCGAGGCGATATCGATGCGCTTGCCCACGCCATGCCCGCCGCCGGTCCAGCCGGTATTGAGCAGCCAGGCCTGGGCGCCGCTCTGGCGCAGCCGCTCGGCCAGCATGTCGCCGTAAACCGTTGGATGCAAAGGCATGAAGGGGGCGCCGAAGCAGGCCGAGAAGGTTGCCTGCGGCTCGGTGACGCCACGTTCGGTGCCGGCAACCTTGGCGGTGTAGCCGGAGAGGAAGTGATAGACGGCCTGTTCCGGGGTGAGCCGGGCAAGCGGCGGCAGGACGCCAAAGGCGTCGGCGGTGAGGAAGACCACGGTCTTGGGCGTGCCGCCGGTGCTGCCCCTGGCCACCGAGGGCAGGACATGGATCGGGTAGGCCGCACGGGTGTTTTCCGTCAGCGTCACGTCGTCAAACGCTGGCACATTGTCAGCGTCCAGAACGACATTTTCCAGCACAGTGCCAAAACGGCGGGTCGCGGCGAAGATTTCCGGCTCGGCGCTGGCGCTGAGCTTGACGGTCTTGGCGTAGCATCCGCCTTCGAGGTTGAAGACCCCATTCTCGCCCCAGCCATGTTCGTCATCGCCGATCAGGGGGCGGTTGGGGTCGTTGGAGAGCGTGGTCTTGCCGGTACCCGAGAGGCCAAAGAACAATGCCGCCTCGCCTTCCGGACCCAGATTGGCCGAGCAGTGCATGGGCAGCACATTGGCGGCGGGGGCGTGGAAGTTGAAGAGGCTGAACACCGATTTCTTGATTTCGCCGGCATAGAGCGTCCCGGCGATCAGCACCAGGTTGCGGCTCATGTCGAGCGCGATGACCGTGTCGGTGCGGCTGCCATGGCGGGCCGGGTCGGCCTTGAAATGCGGCGCATGGACGATGGTCACCGGGCGGGCATTGGCGGCCTCGGCAATGCCCTCGCCCTTGCGGATGAGCAGGTTGCGGATGAACAGGGCATGCCAGGCGCTGGGGGTGATGACGGTGACGCCATACTGGTGGCCGGTATCGGCGCCGGCCAGGAGATCCTGCCGGTAGATGGCCTGTCCGCCGAGATGCTTTTCGACATCGGCCAAGAGGAGATCGAACTTGTCGGGAGCGAGCGCCCCGGCATTGTCCCACCAGACCGTGTCGGCGGTGAGCGCGTCGCGGACGATGAATTTGTCCTTGGGCGAGCGGCCGGTAAATGCGCCGGTAGTGACCGAAAGGGCCCCGTCTGCGGTCAGCACCGCGCCGCCATCAGCAAGAGCCCGGGAAACCAGTTGCGGGACATTGGCGTTGTCGACCAGCAAGGCTGCCGCCTCGACCAGTCGGTTTCTGAGAGTGTGATGATCGAACGCCGTCATTATACCGTCTCCGTGTGCCGCCGGCAGGGGCGGGGATGGCGGCAAAATAGGAGGAGGGGGCCGGTGCCAGCCATCCCGAAAAGGGTCGTAAGACGGAAGTCGGAGGCATGGGAAGGGCTGCGCTATACTGGCACAGGACTTGGCCCCGCCTTATTTAATGCGTAATTGTCGCCTGCAACACCGCCTGAAGGCCAAAACCCCGGCAGGGGCCGCCAAACAAACACAACGAACAAAGCTCAGCGTCACGAAGAGAAAGGCAGCTCATGCCAAAGATCGCCCTGGTGGATGACGACCGCAATATTCTGACCTCGGTCTCCCTGACCCTGGAAGCCGAAGGCTATCAGGTGGCCACCTATACCGATGGCGCCTCGGGCCTCGAAGGGCTCACCGCTGACCGCCCGGATCTGGCCATCCTCGATATCAAGATGCCGCGCATGGATGGCATGGAACTGCTCCGCCGCCTGCGCCAGAAATCGGACGTGCCGGTCATCTTCCTCACCTCCAAGGACGAAGAGATCGACGAATTGTTCGGCCTCAAGATGGGTGCCGACGACTTCATCACCAAGCCGTTCAGCCAGCGCCTCTTGGTCGAGCGGGTCAAGGCCATCCTGCGCCGTTCCGCTCCGCGCGACCCGGCAACCGGCGGTGTCGGCGGCGCCGAGCCCGCACCGGGCAAGGCCCTGATCGAGCGCGGCTCGCTGGTCATGGACGAGGAGCGCCACACCTGCACCTGGAAGGGTCAGCGCGTGACCCTGACCGTCACCGAATTCCTGATCCTGCAGGCGCTGGCGCTGCGCCCGGGCGTGGTCAAATCGCGCAATGCGCTGATGGACGCGGCCTATGACGACCAGGTCTATGTCGACGACCGCACCATCGACAGCCACATCAAGCGGCTGCGCAAGAAGTTCAAGGCAACCGATGACGATTTCGAAATGATCGAAACGCTCTATGGTGTTGGCTATCGCTTCAAGGAGCAATAGGGGCGGAGGTGGCTATCCTCGACCCGCATCTGGACCGCAAGGCCGGCGATGAAGCCGAAACCGAACCTGCCGCGCGCAAGCGCGGCGGGCGGTTGTTTCTCGTGCCACTGGCCAAGCTGGTCCGGGGTTTCCAGCGCTTCGTCGATTTCACCATCTTTTCCAGCCTCACCCGCCGGATCGTCGTGCTCAACATGGCGGGCCTTCTGGTGCTGGTGGTGGGCATTCTCTACCTCAACCAGTGGCGCGCCGGGCTGATCGATGCGCGGGTGCAGTCGTTGCGCGTGCAGGGCGAAATCATCGCCGCCGCCATCGCCGCCTCGGCCACGGTGGATAGCGACATCATCACCGTCAATCCCGACCGGCTGCTGGAAGCCCAGGGCGCCAATGTCTCGCCTCTGTCCTATTTCGATCCGTCGCTGGAATTTCCGATCAATCCGGAGCGCATTGCCCCGCTCCTGCGCAACCTGATCACGCCGACCCGGACACGGGCCCGCATCTATGACCAGCAGGGCCTGCTGATCCTCGACAGCGACAATCTCTATGCGCGCGGCGAAGTGCTGCGCCAGGCCATCGATACCAGCCAGAACGACTTCTTCCTGCTCGATTGGTGGAATGCCGTCGTCTCCTGGGCGCCGGGCGACAATTACCCGACCTATCAGGAATATCAGGCCGACGAAGGCAACCGGTACCCCGAGGTCGCCTCGGCCCTGCAGGGCGCGCCGGCCGATTTCGTGCGCGTCGATGGCCAGCGCCAGCTTGTCGTTTCAGTGGCCGTGCCGGTGCAGCGCCTGCGCGCCATTGTCGGGGCCATCCTGCTCTCGACCGCGCCGGGCGATATCGACTCGGTGGTGGCCCAGGAGCGCTGGAGCATATTGCGCATCGCCCTGATCGCCGCCGGGGTTCAGATCGCGCTGTCGCTGCTCCTGGCCGGCACGATTGCCGGCCCCATGCGGCGCCTGTCGGCTGCGGCCGAACGGGTACAGACGGCCGGCGACGCGCGCGCCGAAATTCCCGACCTCACCGACCGCCCCGACGAAATCGGCCACCTCTCCGGCGCCCTCCGCCGCATGACCGATGCGCTCTATAATCGCATCGAGGCCATCGAGCGCTTCGCCGCCGACGTCGCCCATGAACTCAAGAACCCCCTGACCTCGCTGCGCTCGGCAGTCGAAACCCTGCCCCTGGCCAAGAAGCCCGAGGACCGGGTGCGGCTCAATGAAATCATCCAGCATGACGTCAAGCGCCTCGACCGGCTGATCACCGACATCTCCAGTGCCAGCCGGCTCGATGCCGAACTGGCGCGCGAAAGCGCCGACATGGTGGATGTCGAAAAGCTCGCCGAGGCCATGGTCGCCATCCAGAAGGACGTGGCCGCCGGACGCGACGTCATCGTGGCCATGGGCAAGCGACAGGGCCGGGGATCGACCACCATCAACGGCCATGAGAGCCGCCTGGCCCAGGTCTTTGCCAATCTCATCGACAATGCCGTCTCCTTCTCCCCGCCGGGGGGGCGGGTGACGGTGGGCGTAGCGACCGAGGGCGATCTGATCACCATCAGTGTCACCGACGAGGGGCCAGGCATTACCGGGGATGTCAGCCGCATCTTCCAGCGCTTTTATACCGACCGGCCGGAGACCGAGAGCTTTGGCAATCATTCGGGCCTCGGCCTGTCGATTTCCAAGCAGATCGTCGACGCCCACAAGGGCACGATCAAGGCCCAGAACCGTACCGACCGGAGCGGGGCGGTTTTCACCATTGTGCTGCCAAGAGGGCGCAAATAAACTCACCCCATGAGTAAGCCAGTCAATGTGCATGGCACCGGTCTCGTGCTGGGCGATTCGGGCGTTTTGCTGCGCGGGCCTTCGGGCGCCGGAAAATCGGTGCTGGCGCTGGCGCTGCTCGATCGCTGGGAAATGCGCGGGCAGACCGCGCTGCTCGTCTCCGATGACCGGGTGGACCTGCGCGAGAGCGCGGCCGGACTGACGATGGTGGCGCCCCCGAGCCTGGCCGGGATGATCGAGTTGCGCGGCCGCGGCATCATTCACCGCCGCCACGCCGAGGCGGCACGGCTGGACCTGGTCATTGATCTCGTGCCCGACCTCATCCGGCTGGTGGAGGAGGACGACCTGCAGACCGAGATCATGGGTCACCTGCTGCCGCGTGCGCCCGTGCCCGTAGGTGGGGTCGTCAGCCTTGGCCATCAATTGCTGCTGGTGGCAGAGGCCGTGCGCGCAAGCCTGGACCTGACTGAACCGTGACAATTTACCCCTTGCAACCGGACGGCCCTGAGACAAGACTGGCCGCCGTTTTCGGACCGGCACCAGGCGGGGCCGAATGCGGGGGCTTTTGGTGCCCGCCGGCAGGGCCGGCGTGGCGACCGACTGGGGAAAGTGCATGATCGGATTGGTTCTGGTGACCCACGGCGCGCTGGCTGACGAGTTCAAGCTGGCCATGGAACACGTCGTTGGCCCGCAGGAAAACGTGGAAACCATAGCCATTGGTCCCGAAGACAATGCCGAAACCCGGCGCGACGACATCCTGGCCGCCATCGACCGAGTCGAGACCGGCGCCGGCGTCATCATCCTCACCGACATGTTCGGCGGCACTCCGTCCAATCTCGCCATTTCGGTGATGCAGAACCGCCAGGTCGAGGTCATTGCCGGGGTCAACCTGCCCATGCTGGTGAAGCTCGGCCGGGTGCGCGGCGAGATGGGCATGGAAGAGGCCGTCGCCATTGCCCAGGAGGCGGGCAAGAAATACATCACCGTCGCCAATTCGATCCTCGGCGGGGCCTGATCCATGGACGCCGGCAGGGCGCTCGCCCAGCAATTGACCATCGTCAACCGCAAGGGCCTGCACGCCCGCGCCTCGGCGCGCTTCGTGCGCACGGCCGAATGCTTCGACGCCACGCTCTCGGTGGTCAAGGACGGGACATCCGTCGCCGGCAATTCCATCATGGGGCTGATGATGCTGGGCGCTGGACCCGGCTCGACCATCCTGGTCCAGGCCACTGGCAAACAGGCACGCGAGGCCCTCGAAGCCATTGTCGAACTGGTCAACAATGGCTTTGACGAGGACGTGGACGGGGCCGAGGCTTGAGCGACGAAATCGCGCTCAGCCCGTATGATCCGGCCTGGGCCAGGTCCTTCGCTGCCGAATATTCCAACTTACTGGCCTGTTTCGAGAAGCCGCCATTGGCAATCGAGCATATCGGCTCGACCTCGGTGCCCGGCCTCCCCTCCAAACCGATTATCGACATCCTGATCCATGTCGAAGACCGCACGCGGGCCGTAGCGTCCATCCCTGCACTTGAGGCCCTGGGCTATGCCAATGTGCCGAACTATATCGACCCAAACCGGCTGGTCCTGATAAAGCGACGGTCCGATGGCGAACGCAGCCATCATGTGCATGTGCATAGCGATGCCGATGAGGTTCGGCGGCACCTGATGTTCCGGGATCGGCTGCGCAGCGACAAGGCGGTGCGCGACGACTATGCGGCGCTGAAGGCCGAACTCGCCCAGCGTTTCCAGGAAGACCGTGCCGCCTACTCCAAGCACAAGACGGCCTTTATCGACGCGATCGTGCTGGGCATGGGCGGGCCAGCGCGCAAGACGCCCTGGAACCCCTAAGCCTCCTAGGCGGCCAAAACAGGACTTTTTCCTGCCTTTTCCCTGCGCCATAGTGAGCCGGTGCGAACGGGGAGCCGGGATGTGTTGAGGCAGCTTATTGCAGGGGTCGGCGGCATCGGGCTGGCCGTAACCCTCAGCCAGTTCCCCGAATATGCCCAACAATATACCCAGCGTCTTGGCGGCGCGGTGGATGAATTGCGCGTCATCACCGAAGATTTCGACCGGGCGGCCGAGGCCGGCGGCATGGACCGGACTGCAGCGCTCGGGCGCTACAATGCCTCGAGCGACAGCTTTCTCGCCGGTCGCGGCGAGAGCATGACGCAGACCTTTGCCCGCTACGAGGAATTGCAGACGCGGCTGGCGCGCATCGAAGGCGCCGGGCCGCTCGAGCGCCTGCAGGCGCTGCCGGCCTATCTCGACACCGATATCGGCCAGCGCACGCTCGAGGCCTACAAGCCCGCCGTGCCGGTGACCATGGAGGGCGTGCTCTATGCCGGGGGCGGCTTCATTCTCGGATATCTGGTGCTGTCCGGGCTCGTCCGCTTCCTTGCGCTGCCATTCCGGCGCCGCGGCCGCATGACCGTGCGGCGGACCTGAACCTGGGTCATATAAACGTATCTTTATATCCCGCATTGATCGGTTCGGCCCCCTCCCGTATAGGAGGGGCAAGACACAAAGAAATGCCCGGAGACTCCCATGACCAGTGCCCCGACCGACTACGCGGTCAAGGACATCACCCTTGCCGATTTCGGCCGCAAGGAAATCACCATTGCCGAAATCGAAATGCCGGGCCTGATGGCCATCCGCCAGGAAAATGCGCAGAGCCAGCCGCTCAAGGGCGCCCGCATTGCCGGCTCGCTGCACATGACCGTGCAGACCGCCGTGCTGATCGAGACGCTGGTGGCCCTGGGCGCCGATGTGCGCTGGGTTTCCTGCAATATCTTCTCGACCCAGGATCATGCCGCCGCCGCCATTGCCGCCGCCGGCATCCCGGTCTTCGCGCATAAGGGGGAGAGCCTGGAAGAATACTGGGCTTTCACCGACCGCATGATGGAATGGGGCGATGGCGGCACGCCAAACCTCATTCTCGACGACGGCGGCGATGCCACCATGCTGGTGCTGACCGGCGCCAAGGCCGAGACCGACCCGTCCATTCTCGACAAGCCCGGCAATGAGGAAGAGGAAATCTTCTTTGCCACCATCAGGAAGCGGCTGGCGACCCACCCCAATTTCTACTCGACCATCCGCGCCGCCATCCGCGGTGTTTCGGAGGAAACCACCACGGGCGTGATGCGGCTCTATCAGCTGCATGCCAAGGGCGAACTGCCGTTCCCGGCCATCAACGTCAATGACAGCGTCACCAAGTCCAAGTTCGACAACAAATACGGCACCCGCGAGAGCCTGGTGGATGCGATCCGCCGCGGCACCGACGTGATGCTGGCCGGCAAGGTGGCGGTGGTCTGCGGCTATGGTGACGTGGGCAAGGGCTCGGCCGAAAGCCTGCGCGGCGCCGGTGCCCGCGTGCTGGTGACCGAGGTCGATCCCATCTGCGCGCTGCAGGCGGCCATGGAAGGCTATGAGGTCGTGACGCTTGAAGAGGCCGCGCCGCGCGCCGACATCGTGGTCACCGCCACGGGCAACAAGGATGTGCTGACGCTCGACGACATGCGCAAGCTCAAGGACATGGCCATCGTCTGCAATATCGGCCATTTCGACAACGAGATTCAGATCTCGGCGCTGCGCAACTACAAATGGACCAATGTGAAGCCGCAGGTGGACCTGGTTGAAAAGCCCGATGGCAGCCGGTTGATCGTGCTGTCCGAGGGGCGCCTGGTCAATCTGGGCAATGCCACCGGCCATCCCAGCTTCGTCATGTCCGCCAGCTTTTCCAACCAGACCCTGGCGCAGATCGAACTCTGGACCAATGGCAAGTCCCTTGAGAACAAGGTCTATGTGCTGCCCAAGCACCTCGACGAAAAAGTCGCCGAATTGCATCTGGCCAAGCTTGGCGCCAAGCTCACCAAGCTGACCAGGGAACAGGCCGACTATATCGGGGTCAGCCAGAACGGCCCCTTCAAATCCGGCGAATACCGCTACTGATGAAAACCCCGGACTTCGGTCCGGGGTTTTTTGTTTAGAGCGTTTTCAGGAAAAGTGGACACCACATTTCTGGTTCGAAAACGTGACAAATCAAAAACCTAGAGCACTCGATCTGAACCAATCAGAACGAGAGATGCGCTAGGCCTGGAGCAGGAGGGCGCTGAGTTCGCCTGGCATCAGCAGGGGCACGTCGTGGCCGCAATTGAGGTCGTGGACGCTCCAGGCCTGATCGTGTCGCAGCGGCTTGGCATAGGCGCCAAAGCCATCCCAGCCGCTGGCCAGGATGTAACTCTTGCGGGGCACCTTGAGATAAGCGCCGCTGACGGCAAGCGCTTCGGTGAAGGAGCCGGATGGTTGCGGTGTGGCCAGCCGGGTGACCTGCTCGGTCAAGGCGGCGGTCGGATAGTCGTCCTTGCCGATTTCCGGAACCGGGGCCAAGGGGCCTTCCGGCGCCCCGAAAAAGTCGGCAAAGGCCTGCCCGTCCTGCGGGATGAACGCGTCGAGATAAACAATGGCGGCGAGGCGCTCCAGCGCCCGCTCGGCGACACCGGTGATGACGAAGCCGGCATAGGAATGCCCCACCAGCACGACATCGCGCAGATCGTGCCAGACCATCTCGTTGACGATGTCGTCGATATGGGTGGTGAGCGTGATCGGGAACTGCGCCAGATGCGATCGCTCGCCCAACCCGCTCAGGGTCGGGACGTGAACTCGGTGGCCGGCCTGGCGCAATTGCGCTGCAACCAGATCCCAGTTCCAGGCACCGGCCCAGGCTCCATGCACGAGAACAAAGGTCTTCATGGCTTCCTCCTATGCTTGCAAAAAGCAAGTGATTGTGTTTTACAAGCATATGCCTTAGAGTCAACCCATGACGTCAACATCTTTCCGCTCCGGCTGCCCGATCAATCTCGGTCTCGAGGTCTTTGGCGACAAATGGACCCTGCTGATCATTCGCGACCTGATGTTCGCCGGCAAACGCCGCTACCGCGAATTTCTGGCGTCCGACGAAGCGATATCGAGCAATATCCTGGCCGACCGGCTGGCACGGCTGGTTGAGATGGGCATCCTGACGCGGGCCGACGACCCGGGCCATCGTCTCAAGGCCATTTACTCCCTGACCGAGAAGGGTATCGATCTTCTGCCCATCCTGGCCCAGATCAGCCGCTGGAGCCGCACCTATATGCCAGTGGACCCGGCACTGGCGGCAACAGGCGAGGCCCGTGACCGGGCCGGACCGGGCGCCGAAGCAGCCCAGATGGCAGAACTGCGCGCCCTCCACCTGCCACGCGGCGAGGGGGCCTGAACGCGCTTTACTCCCCCCGCAACCAGATGAAGTTGTACCGAATAGGCACAAAACCTGTGTATTGGCCAAATCCGCATCGATGGTGTTTACGCTTCGTTAGGGTTTCTGTTTCGTTCTCAGGTCAAGGCCTTTCCTGACGCTTTGCCCGCAACGCACAGGCACGAAGACTCTTTTTCGCGATTCCAGCGCCCGCTATGGTCACAATGATTCGGGTGGCGGGGGACACGTCGACCGGGTTGGGGGCAGCCAGGATCGCAGTGAGCGATCCGGCGGGGCAGCCCTGTTTTTCGAGTGCAAGCGTACCGGCCCATGGCCGGATTGGCAGCGCAACCCAGTGAAAGAGGGCAGTCATATGGCGCCGGATCACCTCCGGAAACGTCGCGGATTCGCAGCCTTGGCTGCCGCGCCTCTGGCCCTTCTGAGCGCTGCCCCCGCTCTGGCCCAGGGCCTGGTGCCGGCCAATCTGGGCGGTGTGGCGCCCATTGCCGTTGCCATCGGCGCCGGCGGCTTTGCCCTTTTGTCCATGGCCGTGGTGCGCAGCCTGATGCGCGATGGGCGCATGGCCCGTCGCCGCGCCGCCGAACAGATCGCCGGGCTTCGCGCCATGGTCGACGAATACGAGAATCTCATCGCCGCCGGGCACGAACTGACCGTTCTGTGGACCGAGCAGGATGGCGGCCGCCCCCGCTTTCTCGGCCAGGCCGCTGCTGTATTGCCACCCGGCCGGCCGGCAGAGAGCATTCTCAATCTGCACAGCTGGCTCGGCGCCGCAGATGCCAATCGCCTTGCCACCCAGATCGAAAACCTGCGCATGCATGGCCACAGCTTTTCGGCCAGCGTGAAGACGCTCGAAAATCGGCTGATGCGGGTCACCGGCTGGGTCCTGGGCGGCGCAGCGGCCCTGCGCCTGCGCCCGGCCTTTGTCGATCCAAGCGCCACCGGTCTTGCGACCAGCGAAGCCGACAGCGTCCGCGCCATCCTGCATCTGCTCAGCAAGCCCGCCTTCCTGCGCGACGACAACGACCGGCTGGTCTATGCCAATCCGGCCTACCTGGCCCTGGCGCAGCAATGCGGCAAGCCGGTCGGCCAGGGCGTGCCGGAACTGCTCGATGCGCGCAGCCTTGCCAACCATCTGGCAGCCTGCCGCGGCAGCGAGACCCCGGTGAGCCTGCCCGTCGATTTCGGCCGCCAGGGCCGGTTCGAGCTGGTCGAGTTCGGCCTGGCCGAAGGCCGCGCCGGCTATCTGCGCCCGGCCGACGAAGCCGCGCCGGCCCCGCAGGCGGAAACCCCGCTCGCCCATATCGGGGGTATCGTCGATGCATTGGCGACGCCGATCGCCATCTTCAATGCCCGGCGCGAGCTGGTGCAGTTCAACGCCGCCTATGCCGGGCTCTGGAAACTCAACCGCAAATTCCTCGCCTTGGGCGTCGACGAGCGCGCCATTCTCGACAAGCTGCGCACCGAGGGCATGCTGCCCAGCCAGGTCGACTACCATACCTGGCGCGCCAAGCACCTCGAGAGCTATACCCGCAAGGAGCCGTTCGAGGCCGAGCCCTGGCATCTGCCCGACGGGCGCACCATCAAGGTGATCTCGGCGCCGGCGGGTCCGGATGGCGGCGTCATCTATGTCTTCGAAGACCTGACCGAGCGGCTGGAGCTGGAAAGCACCAACAAGGCCTTCACCAATGTGCTGCGCGAGACCATCAACGGTCTCTCCGAAGCCGTGGCGGTGTTCGGCACCAATGGCCGGCTGACCCTCTCCAATCCGCAGCTGTCCAAATTGTGGAAGCTGCCGATGAACGAGCTCGGCACCAATCCCCATATCGACCAGCTTGCCGAAGCCTCGGGCCGCGCCATTCCCGAAGACGGCACCTCGATCTGGCGCGATCTCAAGCGCGGCATCATCGACCTCAACCCCACCCGCACCGACCAGACCGGCCGCATCAACCGCTCCGACAATCGCCTCATCGATTATGCCATCACCCGCCTGCCGGATGGGCAGACGATGATGAGCTTCCTCGATGTCACCGAAAGCGCCGCCTATTCCAAGGTGCTCAAGGAGCGCAACGACGCCCTGGTGGCCGCCGACCGGCTCAAGGACGCCTTTGTCGAGAACGTCTCCTACGAACTGCGCTCGCCGCTGACCAACATCATCGGCTTTGCCGACCTGCTGGCGGGCACCGAGGGCTCGACCCTCACCGAGCGGCAGGGCGAATATATCGACTATATCCGCGCCTCCTCGGTGACCCTGGGCGTCCTCATCGACAACATTCTCGACCTCGCCTCGGTCGATGCCGGCATTGCCGAACTCAAGCCCGAAGTGCTCGACGTACCCGCTCTGGTCGACAAGGCCAAGGCCGGGATCATGGCGACCTTCCCCGACGTTCTGGGCGACCAGCCGAACCTGGTGGTCTCCATAGCCGATGAGCTGCCTGAATTCGTCGGCGACGGCACGCGGCTGGTGCAGGTGCTCTACAATCTCCTTTCCAACGCGGCGCGCTTCTCACCGCCGGGCGGCGAAATCCGCCTCTCGGCCAGCCATCGCGGCGACCGCATGCTGTTCGTCATCGACGACGAGGGCCCGGGGCTGACCGAGGAAATGAAATCGGCCATCCTCACCCGGCTCGACAATCCCGCCAGCGGCGGCCGCCAGCGCGGCGCGGGCCTGGGGCTCTCCATCGTGCGCACCTTCGTCAACATGCATGGCGGCACCATTTCGGCCGAAAAGCGCGAGCCCAAGGGCAGCCGCATCATCGTCAACCTGCCCCTCAACGGCGCCATGGCCGGCGTGGCCGAATAGGCTCCCCTTCTCCCTCCCCCTTGTGGGCCATTTGACCGTAGCCTAGACCGGTGGGGTGATCCGGAGCATTGCGCTCTTTGCTCCACCCCACCCTCTATCCCTCCCCCTCAAGGGGAGGGAGGCGATGGAGCCGAAAACATTGACCGAAACCTTCCTTTCCGATGATGCCGCCACGGCCCGGTTCGGTGCCCAGCTTGCCACGCAGCTGGTGGCCGGGGATATCGTCAGCCTCGAAGGCGACCTGGGTGCCGGCAAGACCGCCATGGCCCGCGCCATCATCCGGGCGCTGGCGGACGATCCGACGCTCGAGGTGCCCTCGCCGACCTTTGCCATTGTCCAGCCCTATGACACGCCGCGCGGACCGGTCTGGCACGCCGATCTCTACCGGCTCGCCGACGCCGCCGAAGTGGACGAACTGGGCCTGTTCGACGACCCCGAAGCCATTATCCTGGTCGAATGGGCGGCACGCGTGCCCGAAGTTGAAACGGCGGCGAGCCTGGTGGTCGCGCTCGATATTCCGCCCGGCGGCATGGGCCGGACTGTGCGGGTGACGCGGCGCGGTTAGATCACTTCACGATAGGACTGAAACGAGGGAGCCTTTCCCTTCTCCCCTGAGGGGAGAAGGTGGCGCGAAGCGCCGGATGAGGGGTTCACTTTCGCGTTCTTGCCGAGAGGATTTCACCCCTCACCCCATCCCTCTCCCCTGAGGGGCGAGGGGGCGATGGATGCGAAGGGTCGGTTTACAAGTGAAGTGCTTTAGGCCAGTGCCAGTCGGGCGCGCCGGGGCGCCCGCCGGCCGGATGGGCAGCGGGGTGCATTGGGCGGTATTCCGAGGCGGCTCTGCCCCTGAATGATAAAACGAGACAGACCCGCCTCGGAATCCGGTTTTTGGGACAGCATCGCGTAGCGCCCGTTGAACGCTCGTCGCGGGGCGGCCGATGCCCGAACCTGTGGTGAAGCGCCACCACGCCGGACCCTTCGCCACTGTTCGCCTGCAGGCCGCCCATGCGGAGGGTGGGGCGAGTATGGGGCCACTGGCCAGGCCGGGGATAAGTTTGCCGTTAAGGCTTTGTTGACCATAGGGAAGGGTTTCGGGAGCCGGTGGCGCGGCCATGCATTGCATTTGTATCAAATGCGAGGCAGCCCCATGGTCTATCCCCAATCCACAACCGACGCCCTCAGTGACGACGCCGTCGCCGAATTCCTCGACCTGGCCCGCTCGGCCAATGTCAGCTTCGATCTGGTCCACGACCGGCTGCATATGCGCATGGTCAACCCCATCTGGTCGATGTGGGCGCCCATCCGCCACCTGCTCGACGAAATCGGCACCGCCCGGATCGAAGCCTTCGTGCGGCGGGAAGCCAGGGCGCGGGATACGGTGGAAAGCTGGAACGCGGCAAGCGTAGAGCGGCTGAAGGGTGCGGTTGAGGTGATGCGGGGGTGAGGGGATGCGCCTGAACGTGCCCGACACGGCAAGTAGGCCACGCCCGGCATGTCACCCCGGCGCAGGCCGGGGCCCATCTCCAATGCGCTCGACAAACCCAATGGCTCTTGCGGTGCCATCTCAGGTTGGGCCCCGGCCTGCGCCGGGGTGACATCCGGTTTGTGTTGAAGCAGTGTGCGTCCCCGGGGGACGGCGCATGTATTTCATCTACATGATGGCCAATCGCAAACATGGCACGCTCTACACAGGCGTGACCAATGACCTTGTTCGCCGTTGCCACGAGCATCGTGAGGGGCTGGTCGCGGGATTCACCAAAAAGCATGGCTGCACCCTGCTCGTCTGGTTCGAGCCGCACGACGCCATCGAATTTGCCATCGCCCACGAAAAGCGCCTCAAGAAATGGCATCGAGCGTGGAAAGAGCGTTTGATCGCGGAGCGCAATCCCGATTGGCGGGACTTGTGGTGGAAGATCAGCGGCTAAGCCAGCGGTGCTGTTGTTGTGCCGGGACATCACCCTTCCACTGCACGTCACGCCAGCACCCGCTGTCACCCCGGCGCAGGCCGGGGCCCATCTCCAATCGGATCAACAAACCCGGTGGATATTGTGGCGATATCTCAGGATGGGCCCCGGCCTGCGCCGGGGTGACAGCTGGTGGGTTTCTAGCGCATCCAAACAGGACGTCAGAGCGTGTTCCAATTCACGCACCCCTGCGCAAGAGGATGGTCAAGTGGCAGCCTTGTCGTCAAGTCCCTGCACAAGACTGTCAATAAACAGTCAGATCGTCCAAAAATGTCTATCAGACAAAAGTGACATCTATCTTGACTTTGCTGGCGGTATCGGCAAGGGTTCTACCAGAAAGGGGAATCGCCATGCCCGACCAGACGCGTGCTGACCTGCTGGACTTTTTGGAGTACCTCGCAAAAAAGGGCCTGATGAACCCTACTACTGCACGTTCTCGCAAAGCAGCAGCCAGCGCCGTACTTGGCATTCTGTCGGATGAAGAGGCCGCAGATCTTAGCTCCTTGAACCTTGATGACGTCATGCATCGGTTCCACAATTTAAACGGGACAAAATTTACGCCGGATAGTTTGGCTACTTATAAAAGTCGAACTAAGTCGGCTATTGACGATTTCCTTAGGTACAAGAAGAACCCGTTGGCCTTTCGAGTTGCTACTCCCGCTGGTACGCGCGCGGCCCGGGCGAAGGCAGCGAACAATGTTCCAGATAACAAGCAGGTGGCTGCGCCATTACCCGCTGCTATCGAGAATAGGTCATCATCACCTGTGGTAGACAACATACTGCCGATCCAGATACGGGCAGATTTGGCCGTGTACATTCAGGGGTTGCCATTCGACCTAACAAAAGCCGAGGCCAACAAAATTGCCAAGGTTGTGATGGCGATGGCATTGGAGGTTTCAGAATGAGGAGAGTCTAGAGCCTCGACGATAGTCGACCGGCGTCGGGGCAAGGACAAATAGGAAAGGCCGCTACACCAGCCCGTGGAAAGGAAGGTAGCGGCCTTGAATCGGAAGCAAATGCACCCGAGGCGGACGACATAAAGTCGCCCGTCTCACAGGTAACTCACACTCGCGAGTGTGTCCAATCAAACCAAACGTGAGACTTAAAACATGGCTATCAAGCAATCTTCCAACAAGACTGCCTCTTTGGCATCCAAGGTACTCTCAGGGTCCATCAAGCCCACTGCAGCGCAGACCAAGTCGCTAGCAGCGTCAGTGCTGAGTCAGGATGAAGTCAAAGGCAAGCGCCGCTAATGCGCTGGCAGGGCCGATTGTTCGGTCCTGCCAAACGTCCCGCGAGCGTAGATTTCTCGTCAGTGCGCCTCATCCCAGTTCTTCGCCGCATGGGCATCGACCTGGATCGGCACCGTCAGCCGAACGGCCGGTTCTGCCGCGCCTTCCATCACCCGTTTGATCACCGGGATCGCCTGATCTTCCGTGCCTTCGGGCACTTCAAAGATCAGTTCGTCATGGACCTGCAGCAGCATGTCGGCTTCGACGCCCGCTTTTTTCAGTTCCGGCTCCATGCGGATCATGGCGCGGCGGATGATGTCGGCGGCTGAGCCCTGGATGGGGGCGTTGATCGAGGCGCGTTCGACGAAGGCGCGTTCGCTCGGATTGCCGGAATTGGCATTGGGGAACTGGATCTTGCGGCCGAACAGGGTGGTGACATGGCCATCGGCCTTCACCTTCACCTTCTGGGCGTCCATATAGTCCTTGATGCCCGGGAAGCGCTCGAAATAGGTCTTGATATAGTCCCCGGCAACGCCGCGCTCGATGCCCAATTGGTTGGCGAGGCCGAAGGCGGAAATGCCATAGATGATGCCGAAATTGATGGCCTTGGCCCGGCGGCGCACGTCCGAGGGCATGCCTTCGACCGGCACGTTGAACATTTCGCTCGCCGTCATGGCGTGAATGTCGAGGCCTTCCTCGAAGGCATCCTTGAGCGCCCCGATATCGGCGATATGGGCGAGGACGCGCAACTCGATCTGCGAATAGTCGGCCGAAATCAGCACCTTGCCCTCGGGCGCGACGAAGGCCGAGCGGATCTTGCGGCCATCCTCGGTGCGGACCGGGATGTTCTGCAGGTTCGGATCGTTTGACGAGAGGCGCCCGGTCAGCACCGAAGCCTGGCTATAGGAGGTGTGAACCCGGCCGGTGCGGGCGTTGATATAGGTGGGCAGGGCATCGGTATAGGTGCCCTTGAGTTTGGTGAGCTGGCGCCAATCGACAATGGTGCGGGCGAGTGGAATACCCTTCAGGGCCAGGTCTTCGAGCACGTCGGCTCCGGTGGACCAGGCGCCGGTCTTGGTCTTGGTGCCGCCTTCGAGCCCCATCTTGTCGAAGAGGATTTCGCCCAGTTGCTTGGGCGAGCCGAGATTGAAACTCTGCCCGGCCAGTTCATGCGCCTCGGCCTCGAAAGCGGCGGCGCGCTGGGCGAAATCGCCCGAAAGGCGGGCGAGAATCTGCCGGTCGACGGTGATGCCGCGCGCTTCCATGCGGGCGAGCACGGGGGCCAGCGGCCGCTCGATGGTTTCATAGAGCGTGGTGGCATTTTCCGCCGCCAGCCGGGGCTTCAGCACATGCCAGAGGCGCAGGGTAATATCGGCATCCTCGGCGGCATATCGGGCGGCCGCATCGATCTCGAGCTGGTCGAAACTCTTCTGGTTCTTGCCGGTGCCGGCAAGCTCGGCAAAGGTGATGGTCTTGTGGTCGAGCCAGTGATCGGCGAGCACGTCCATGCCATTGTAGCGCGGGCCATCCAGCGCATAGGAGATGAGCATGGTGTCATCGATCGGCGCCATTGCGACGCCGTAGCGCGCCAGCACTTCCATGTCATATTTGACGTTCTGGCCGATCTTGAGGATGGCCGGATCGGGCAGCACGCGCTTGAGGGCTTCGAGCACGAAACCGATGGGCAATTGCCCCTCGACCAGCCCGCCCCCGTTGAGGAGGTCGCCGGGCTTGGCGTGGCCGACCGGAATATAGCAGCCTTCCCCGATTTCGGTTGACAGGCAGACGCCGACGAGATCGGCGGTCTGCGGATCGAGCCCGGTGGTCTCGGTGTCGATGGCGACCAGGCCCTTGTCCACGATCTTGCCGATCCAGCGCTCGAGCTGGTCGGGCGTGGTGACGATTTCATAGGCGTCGTAATTGACCGGGATGGCCTTGACGCGGGCATGTTCCTCGGCGGCGTGGCGGGCCGGGCCGGTGCCGGGCAAAACGCCGGCGGCGAGCTTGGCCTTGGCGACGGAGAGCGAGGTGGACTTTTCCGGCGCGCCGGGAACGGGCTTGTCCTTGTTGGCGGCCAGCTCCGCATCGGGCTCGAAATCATCCGGATTGGCTTCAAGCAGGGTGGCAAGGCGCTTGGTGATGGTGGCAAATTCCATCGCCTTCAGGAACGGGAACAGCGCCGAAGGGCTCATCGGCTGGCGCACGAGGCCATCGAGATCGATCTCGACCGGCACCTTTTGCGACAGGGTGACCAATTGCTTGGAAATGCGGGCCAGATCGGCATTGTCGATCAGCTTCTGCCGGCGCGCGGGCTGCTTGATCTCCTCGGCATGGGCGAGCAGGTTTTCGAGATCCCCATAGGTATTGATGAGCTCGGCCGCCGTCTTGACGCCAATGCCCGGCACGCCCGGGACATTGTCGACGCTGTCGCCGCACAGGGCCTGCACGTCGATGACCTTGTCGGGGGTGACGCCGAACTTGGTGAACACCTCATCGGGCCCGATCCAGCGCAGCGGCGGCTGGCCGGGGCGGGGGATGGTATCGAGCAGGCGGATCGAGCCATCCGGCTCGACCAATTGCATCAGGTCCTTGTCGGAGGAGGCAATGGTGACCTTGAAGCCGGCGTCGCGCGCCATGACCGCATAGGTGGCCATGATGTCGTCGGCCTCCCAGCCCTCCATTTCGATGGAGGGGATGGAAAAGGCGCGGGTGGCCGAGCGGGTCAGGGGGAACTGCGGCACCAACTCTTCGGGCGCGGGCGGGCGCTGGGCCTTGTATTGGGGATAGAGGTCGTCGCGGAAGGTCTTGCCCTTGGCGTCGAAAATCACCGCCATATGGGTGGGGGCCTCGTCCGCGTCCATGTCCTGGGTCAGCTTGAACAGCATGTTGCAGAACCCCTGCACACAGCCCACCGGCAGCCCGTCCGATTTCCGGCTCAGCGGGGGCAGGGCGTGGAAGGCGCGGAAAATATAGCCCGAGCCATCGACGAGCAGCAGGTGCATGGGACGATTCCTCTTGTATCTTGGCGGCAAGTCTATCGGTTCGGGGCCCAGGATGGCACCCAAAATTGCGCTTATGTGTCAGTAGGATTGTTCGCGCGCAGAGGGGCGAGAAATGTGTATGGACCCAAACTCGCCACTTTCGTAGGCTAGGGCATAGACTTGCTCAAGAACGTGGCTTGGCGCGTTCTCCAACCGGCTGCGGCAGCCGAAAGGGTCCCCGTGATCACCCCCGGACGTTCACCTGCAACCATTCTGGTGGTTGATGACGACGCGCTGATTACGCTCGACACCGTCGCCCTGCTCGGCGAGATGGGGCACGAGGCGATCGAGGCCTATTCGGGCCGCGAAGCGCTGGACATCCTGAGCAAGCGCGATGGCATCAACCTGATGATCACCGACTATTCCATGCCCGACATGACCGGCCTGCAACTGGTCGCAGCGGCGCGCCAGACCCATCCCTGTCTGCGCGTACTGCTGGCCACCGGCTATGCCGAATTGCCCGAAGGCGAGGACGTGGACCTGCCGCGGCTGGAAAAGCCCTATCGCGAGGACGATCTGGCCCGCCAGATCAACGAGCTGCTGACTGCGGCTGGTTAAATCGCTTCACGGTTGAACTGAAACGACGGGGCTTCTCCCTTCTCCGTTGAGGGGTTCACGCTCGCGTTCCTGCCGAGAGGCTTCACCCCTCACCCCACCCCTCTCCCCTGAGGGGCGAGGGGGCGATGGAGGCGATGGTTCAGATCACAGGTGAAACTCTCTAGGACGTCTTGCCGCCGGGGTGGCGGGGCGAAGCGTAGGCTTCTCCCCCGACCTCGTGGTTCGACAAGCTCACCATGAGGTCTCCCTAGGTTCGCCTGTGTGACTCCACCATATTTTTTTTGCAAAGGCGGGAATCCGCCCACAATGTCATTCCCGCGAAAGCGGGAACCTCCGTTTCAGAAACAGGGCCTCATCGGGGGCGAAGCCTAGACCTCACTCTGAACCTGTCGAGGGACGCGGGTTTGGCGCTGATGCCTCAGCGCGCTCGACCTCGTGGTTCGACAAGCGCACCATGAGGTCTCCTCTGCCCGTCGGCAATAGGATCCCGGCCTGCGCCGGGCTGACATGGGGCGGGGCGGCATGGTGCTGGCCGCCCATCGGGAGAGGCCGTCAGCGCAGGCCGCTTTTTTCCAAGAGGCCGAGGCGCTTGGCGTCGTAATAGTAGCCGCGGGCATAGAACTGCACGGCGCGGTCGTCATTGCCGCCGGCGGTCATATAGGCGCCTGCGAGATACCGCACGGCAAAGCGCAGATTGGTCTCGGCATCGAGCAGGCCATTGGCATCGCCCGAATAGCCCATGCCGCGCGCGGTGGCGTGGCTGATCTGCATCAGGCCCCAATAGGGACCGTTGCGGGCGGCCGGATTGTAGTTGCTTTCCCGCACGATGACGCGGCGCACCAGATGCTCGGGCACGCTGTATTGCGCCGAATAGTGGGCAATGAGCCCATCGAGCGTCCCGCGCTCGGAGCCGGTATAGCCCATGAGCAGGCCGGTGGGCGCCTGCGGCACGGCGGCCGCCTTGGGGACATAACCGGCCGGAGTGGCGGCAACAGGCGCGAAGGAGGCAATGGCCGTGGTCGCAACTTCGGCGGAGCGATTGCCCGGAAGCGGTTTGACGCCGGCCATGGAGCATCCCGCCAGCACCAGAGCCAAGGCGGCAGTGCCCGCCAGCGTCACGGAACGGTCTGTCATCCACGGGTGCCTTTCAGCCGGATAGAAGGGTGATGATCGGCCACTAGGCCACAATCACGGCGGCTTGATGGCGAAAGCGCGGCGCCGCGTCAATTGCCGCTTGAGCAAAACTGTGACCCGCCAGCCAGCAAGATTGAACCGATTTCGACAGGACTCCGCGCGTGTGCGCCGCTAGGCTTTCCCCCAGATGGGAGACCGAGACATGCAGACCCGCACCAGGATTGCCGCCACCCTTGCCACGATCGTGGCTGGCCTTGCGATATCGGCCATGCCGGTCCTGGCCGAGATGACGATCCGCATCGGCGCGCCCTGGGACGGCAAGACCGTTCCCGCCGATCAGGTCTGTGGGCTGCAGGGCGGGGACGGCAGCACGCCACCCTTCTCGATCAGCGGCCTGCCCGCCCAGACCACCGCGATCCAGATCGAATATAATGACATTTCCTATGTGCCCATGGCCTTCAACGGCGGCCATGGGGTCATCGAATATGCGGTGAGCGGCGAGGGCGCCGACCTGCCGGTGCTGCCGGCCATGACGGCCGACCTGCCCCCGGGCGCCAGTCTGGTCTCGGCCGGCCGGGGCAGCGGCCAATATGCCTCGGACGGCTATATGCCACCCTGTTCCGGCGGGCGCGGGCACCGCTATCAGGCGCTGGTCAAGGCCATGGGCGCCGATGGGGCGGTTCTGGAGTCCCAACGCGTCGAAATGGGCCTATACTGAACAGAGCCCGAGCCATGAACGCCATTTTGCCCATTGAACCCGACAGTGTCTGTCTTCCCGATATCCTGACCGGCCAGGCGGGGCTGGTGGACGTTCTCGTCTATGACCATTGCGGCGGGGCGACCGGCGCCCGCAGCCGCGTGCGCTTTTCTACCCATGCGCTGGCGCTGGTGCTGAGCGGCAGCAAGGTTTTGATCGACGGGGAGCGGGTGGAGCATCTGGTGGCAGGCGACCTCATCGCCTATGCGCCGGGCAATGTGCTGTCCACCGCGCTCAACGAGAAGGCGGCGCCCTATCGCAGTGTCATCCTGTTTTTTAACCAAGCCGAACTGGCCGCGTTCCTGGCCAAATATGTGGTGACACCCGCAAGGCCGGGCCGCGGCAGCTTTGCCAATCTGGGCCCGGTTCCCGATGCGGCCCGGCGGGCCATGGTCGCGGCGGCTGGACGCGACGGCGGCCATGAACTGTCCCCGGCTATGGCGCGCCTCACCCTCGAACAGGTGCTGCTGGCGCTTCTGGAGCACTATGGACCGCGGGCCTTCGCCCTGTTCCATCGCCCCAAGGGACGCGCCATCGAGCGGCTGAAACGGGTGGTCGAGGCCCATTGGCAGGCCAATCTGACATTGCCGGAACTGGCATTTCTGTGCGGAATGAGCCTGTCCACTTTCAAGCGCAGTTTTGTGCTCGCCTATGGGCAAGCGCCGGGCCGCTGGCTGACGGGGCGCAAGCTGGACCGCGCCATGCGCCTGATGGTCGAGGGGCGCCGGGCCTCGGAAGTCTATGACCTTGTGGGTTACTCCAACCATTCGGTGTTTTCGCAGAGCTTTCGCAAGCATTTCGGGGTGACCCCCAGCCAGGTCCAGGCTCGGTCCGGCCCTGTGCCGGGGGGCGAACCGGGCGTCCGGCGCCGGCGGGAAAACGCCGCCGGCTAAGGCACCTCCGCCGATGGTGCTTTGGGCCAATCGGGCAGGCCCTTGCCATCAAATCGCCCCGGCGCAGGTTTACATGGCGCCCCCATGCCCTACATTGGGTATTCGCCGTCGCGCGCCTGCTGGTGCTGTCCTTCAGTATCCGGCGCCCCTGCAGCCACCCCCATTGGTGCGCCTGCTGCGCGGCCCTTGCTGAGAGCCTTCCCCACGCGAAGGCGCAGAAAAAATTCCGAAAGGACACGCCCATGACCATCGCCCAGCCCGGCGACCTCGTGCGCATCAACTATGCCGGCCGCCTCGTTGACGGCACTCAGTTCGACAGTTCCGAGGGCCGCGCGCCGCTCGAATTCACCCTTGGCCAGGGCCAGGTGATCAAGGGGCTCGAGCAGCATGTCACCGGCATGGAAACCGGCCAGAAGAGCACCGTGACCATCCCCGCCGCCGCCGCCTATGGCCCGCGCCGCGACGAGGCCATCCAGACGCTCGACCGGGCCAAGGTGCCCAATGGCGTCGATCTCAAGGTCGGCACCCAGCTGCAGGCCCGCACCGCCGATGGCGGCATGTTGCCCATCACCGTGGTGGGCATGGACGAGGCCAGCGTCACCGTGGATGCCAACCATCCCCTGGCCGGGCAGGACCTGGTCTTTGACGTCGAGGTGGTCGAGGTCGTCAAGGCCGCCTGACCGCCCAGCCATTATGCCGGTCCCGGCCGGACTGTCCCTGCGGCGGTCCTGGCTCGGATCGGCCCGGAAAAGGGGTGCCCACCTTTCCCGAAAGTGCTTCAGTGCCCGCGCGCCGCGCTGCGCCGGGCCATCTGCTTTTGAATGAAGCGGATCGAGCGTGTGGGCATGAGTCGCCAGAGCTTCCAGAGCATGCCGGCATCCTTGCCCACCAGGATATGCAGCCGCCCGGCCTCAATGCCATCGAGAATGATGCGCGCGGCCTCGGGCGCTGGCAGGGTCTGGCTGGCCGCTTCGGGACTATCCGCCATGGCCCGGTCGCCCGCGCCCGAATTGGCCATGATCTGGGTGCGGATGGCGCCCGGCATGATGACGCTGACGCCCACACGGGTTTCCGCCAGTTCGGCATAGAGCGCCTCGGTGAGCAGTTTCACCCCGGCCTTGGCGGCTCCATACATGCTCTGGCCCGGAAAGGGCATGAAGCCGCCCATGCTCGCGACATTGGCCAGGTGCGCCTCGGGGCGCGCCAAAAGTTCGGGCAGGAATGCCTTGGTCATGTTGATCGTGCCCATGAGATTGACCGACACCATGCGGTCGATGGCGGCAAAATCGAGCGCGTTGAACGGCACGAACTGCTGGATGATGCCGGCATTGTTGATGAGCCCGTCGACCTGCCCATGGCTGGCCAGAACCTGCCCGGGCAGGGCCATGATCATGTCGCGCTGGCTGATATCGGCCTGATGAAGGCTGAGCCGGTCGCCCGCCTCCGCCAGCCTGGCGGTCTCCTCCAGCCCCTCAGGACGCAGATCCACCGCGGCCACCCGCGCGCCGCGCGCCAGAAGCCCCAGGACCAGTTCGCGGCCGATACCGCTGCCGCCGCCGGTCACCACCAGCACCTTGCCGTCAAGTTTCATCTCATGTCTCCACGGCCCCGGAACCGGCGGCCATCATGACCTTAATTTGGCAACACATTGTTGCCATTTCAAGTGTGGACATGCGAGCGCTCCTGCAGCAGGGTTTGCCCAGTCCAAAAGCGGGGAAAAGGTGCATGGCAGACGAGGCGGTACAACGGCGGACCCGCAACCTGCAGTCCGGCCCCCGCAGCCGCGCGGTGATCGAAGCCGTGCGGGCCGCCGTGGCCGCCGAACTCGATCGCCTCGGCTTTGCCGGCATGACCATGGATGGGGTGGCGCGCACCGCCGGCATCAATCGCACCACGCTCTACCGGCGCTGGCCCACCAAGGTGGCGCTGCTGGCCGAACTGCTCGAAGCCGAGATCGACAGGCTTGAACATGCAGAACTGCCCGAAGGCCTCGATCCGGCCCTGCGCGAGGTGGTGGCGGGGCTGGCCGAAAACCTGTCACGGCGCGAAGGGGTTGCCCTGGCGCGTGCCTTCACCGCGCCCGAGCCGGAATTGCGCGGCCTGGCCGAAACGGCCCGCCTCCGCGCCCTGATGCGCCTGCGCGTGCCCTTTGCCCGCGCCCGCGCCAATGGCGAAATCGCTGCCGATGCCGATATCGACATGCTGGCGCACATGCTCTTTTCAGGTGCCGTCCTCTGGGCCCTGGATGCACCTCTCGATGGTGCGGCCCAGCAGCGCCTGGTGACCCTGGCCCTGCGCGCCGCTGGACAGGCCTAGCGGCCCGGCACGGCAAAGCCGGCGCGCTGCCGGCTGGCCTCGTCGCGGCAATGGCAGCCTTCGGCGTGGTCGTTGACCAGGCCCATGGCCTGCATGAAGGCAAAGACCGTGGTTGGGCCGACAAATTTCCAGCCCCGCTTCTTGAGCGCCTTGGAGAGGGCAATGGATTCGGCCGAGGTGGTCTGGCTCTGCGGCGGCGCCGGGGTCTTGGCCTCATAGCGCCAGACAAAGGCGGCGATGGAGCCGGCCTCTGCGATGAGCTCGCGCGCCCGCCCGGCATTGTTGATGGCCGCCTCGATCTTGCCGCGATGGCGCACGATCCCCTTGTCGGCCAGGAGCCGCTCGACATCCTGCGCGGTAAAGCGGGCGACCGTTTCGATATCGAAGCCGGCAAAGGCCGCCCGGAACGCTTCGCGCTTGTTGAGGATGGTGCGCCAGCTCAGCCCTGACTGAAATCCCTCAAGGCACAGTTTTTCGAACAGGCGGGTGTCATCGCCAACCGGAAAGCCCCATTCGTTATCGTGATAGGGCCCGAATTCCGGCGCCCCCCCGGCCCAGCCGCAACGCAACTTGCTATCCGAACCTTCGTGCAGGGTCATGGGGCGCTGGCCTCCGGTGTCTCGAGAAGAAATTCCAATCCGGACCGGGTGCGCGCCGGCGCCAGTTCGATGATTTCGGGCGTGACGACGCCGAAGCTGACAAAGGGGTCCCCGGCGACCAGCTGGTCCACCGCCGCACGGTCGAGGCCACGGGCGAGCACGGCGCCACCCCCGGCGCTGAGGCTGTCCCAGAGCACGAATTTGCCATCGGCCAATCCCCGTTCGAGCCAGGCCTTGTGGCCCTCCAGATGCTGCCCCGCCGCCGCACGATTGCCGGCCGGCCTCAACAGAATTATATACACGTCCGGTTGTCCTCCCCGATTTGGCATGACGGCTCGCCACTGACGGCCCCGTCGATCCAGCGTTCCATTGCCGCCATCTCGCGCGCGAGCAGCGCCTTGTCACGATAGGCGGTGAACAGCGTCGCCACGCCCTGACTGCGCATCAGCAGGTGCAGCGCCAGGGCCTCGGCGTCTTCAGCGCGGCCAAGGGCGCTGAACTGGCTGGCAAGCCAGTCGCGAAACAGGCTGAACACCGCCACGGCATCCTCGCGGGACTCGTGCATCAGCTTGGCCAGCTCGGTCGCCAGCGAGCCGACCGGGCAGCCATGGAGCATGATCTGCTCGCCATTGTCGGACAGGATGCGCACGAAGGCCGAGAGCCGGTCCCTGGCGGCCGGATGCGCGTGATCCCAGGCCGCCAGCAGCGCCCTCGTGCTGTCCTGCCGGTGCGCGATCACCGCCCGCAGGATCTCGTCCTTGCTCTTGAAATGATAATAGAAATTGCCGCGCGAGATGTGAACCGAGCTGGCGATATCGGCAAAGGAGGTATGGGCGAAACCGGCCTCGTAGAACAGCCGGTCCGCCGCCCCGACGATTTCCCTGCGCGTCTGCGGTCCCCGCATCCTCATGTCCCGTCATTCGATCCCGCCAGGCGTCAAGGGCCCGGCGACGCTTGCGATGATGAATTAGGACAGTTGACCTAAAAAGTCAATGCAAGTGCATGGCGCTGGAATCGCGCGATCGGCGCCCGCATTTGAGCGGTTGCGTAACGGCTGACCATGCACTAGTTTGCCGCCCGTTCCGTCGGGTCCAGAACCCGATTCCGGCCTGCACCCGTAGCTCAGCTGGATAGAGCGCTGCCCTCCGAAGGCAGAGGTCGTGAGTTCGAATCTCGCCGGGTGCGCCAACAAAATCAAGGACTTAGCAGGTTCTTGAAATTGGCCGAAAAAGAAAACTCACCAATGTGCTCGGCCTGAACAGCAGGCTTGGAATCGGTTGTGGGCGGGAGTCCCTGGCAAGGATTCGTCAAAAAGCCGCGCCCCTCACGGAGGGGCTCTCGACTGTTAATCGAACGGCTAATTCGGAGTCGACACCGGATTGTCGGCTTCTAGGTTTGAAGCAACCAGAGTTCCCTTTCCAGGCAACCCATCACAGGTAGGCTCCTCTACAACCGTCGCGGCCATCTTCTGCTACTGTGGTCCCGTCCAGAAAGAGGGACCAGAAGCGCGCCAGAACCTTACAGCCGTAATTTCGGCTCCTGGCTCCATTCTGCACGGGCGTACCCCGGATTGTTCTGGGCTATTGGGGGAGAGAACACCTTACTACGATCTCATAAACCGACACGCCCACGGCTGCACACATCTTGACAGGCGTGTTATGTCTCACTTTGGGGTGAACGAGTCGCCCCTCTAATGTGACTAGAACGAGTTTGGTTTTATGAAGTGCGGGGCATTATTTTCAGGCATCGGCGGATTTTGCCTTGGTTTTGAAGAAGCTGGGTTCGAAACAGCTTGGGCCGTTGAGTTGGATAACCCGGCGGCCGAGACCTATCGAAGGAACCTTCCACACGTCCGCCTGCTGAACAAGAGCGTGAAAGACGTAACTGTCAGTGGAGATAGCCTGGAGCCCGTTGATGTTCTGCATGCCGGCTTTCCTTGCCAAAGTTTTTCTCAGGCGGGAGAAAAGCGGGGGTTCGAGGACGATCGAGGCAAGCTGTTCTACGAGATACTCCGCTTAGTGCGAGAGTTCGGTCCGAATAAGCCGAAGGTACTGGTGTTGGAAAACGCTCCTTTCCTACGATATGGCGAGGGTGGCGCATGGTTCCTCGAACTGCAACGCGCGATTCAGAAAGAAGGGTATTGGTTTCGGCCGAGCAACAGTCAGGAACTAAGCGCCTTTGATCTTACACATCTTCCGCAACAGCGTGTGCGGTTGTTTATGGTAGCGCTATCAATCGACCACTTCTCCAGTGGTCGATTTGAGTTCCCCTCGCAGGCGTCCACAGAACCAAAGAATCTACGCAATTACATAGATTACGATGCGTCAGTTGATTCGGAATATTATCTGAATAATGAGAACAGATATTATAAGATGATAACCGATGCAATCACCGACCGAGAGTGCCTTTACCAGCTCCGCAAGTATGAAGTTAGAGCAAAAGAACCGGGTGTCTGCCCAACACTGACAGCAAACATGGGTCTCGGTGGGCACAATGTTCCCTTTATCATGAATGGAAAGGGGTTGCGAAAACTCACTGAGCAGGAGTGTCTTCGTCTGCAAGGATTTCCTGAAGGCTTTCAGTTTCCAGACAGTGTTCCCCGCGCAAAGCGGTATACCCAGGTCGGAAACGCTATTGCCGTCCCTGTGGCGAAGCTGCTAGCGGAACATGTTAGGGACAGGCTTAGTGAGGGGGGCATGGCTTGACTGTGTACGGTTTCGAATTTCCGTTGGACTACGCCGGTCAGTGGGACGGCTTCAACGATCCGGCGATGGAGCACTTCACCGGAAACCCGTTTCAGCACCTTGGTAGGGAGGTGCCACAGAACACACTAGATGCAATACTGTCTCATCCTGCTAAATTGCGTATCAAGCTGGTGCAAGTTCCCGTTTCGGACATTCCCGACGTGGAAGGACTAAGAGACGTCGTTCAGCGTTGTGTAATATCTGCGGCCAAAGACGATGGCGATAAGTCGTCCAAGTTCTTTGCTGAGGCCGAACGACTTCTATCTCGCCCAGAGATTACCGTTCTGCAGATTGAGGACTATAATACAGCCGGCGTAGCTGGCCCCTGTGAAAATGGCTATCCTTTCTTTGCCCTGCTCAAAGCAACAGGACAGAGCAAGAAGAGCGAGACTTCTACTGGCTCATACGGCATCGGAAAGTTCGCACCGTTCACCGTATCAGCATTGCGGACGGTCTTTGTCTCTACCGTTTGGCAAGACAGTTCTGAAAAGCAGCACCACTACGTTCAGGGTAAGTCGGTGCTGATGTCGCATTTGGACGATGCAGGTAAAACCCGTCGAGGCACCGGCTTCTGGGGCGTTAGGGACGGTTGCATGCCAGTCGAAGGGCACTTGCCGAAGGTTCCGGCCTGGCTCCGCCGGACCAACAATGAACGAGGGACTACGATCAGCATCCTCGGTTTTGTGCCCTCTAAGGGATGGCAGGGGGTTCTTGCTGCCAACGTCGTAGAAAACTTCTTCGGCGCGATAGCAGCTGGGGAGTTGGAGGTTGAAATTGGCGAGACCGAGGCCATTACCGCAGCCACGCTACCCAGCAGATTTTCCAGCGCAAGCGTCATTGACTCGATAAGCGATCAGGAGGGGGAGCCCGAGCGATTTCAGAACGCGAGCAGCTACCTAGCCGCTCTGTCGGACGGCGGTGAGGTGATAACCTGTGAAACCGAGAACTTGCATCTTGGCCGTTGCGAGTTGCGCATCCTGGTTGGCGAGAACCTCCCGAAACGCGTAGCTGTGCTACGCAATGGCATGATGATTACCGAGAGCATGCAGGGTCTGAAGCGATTCGGCGACTTCAAGGAGTTCGTGGGGGTGTTGGAGTGCAAGAGCACCAAAGGGCTTGCTCTCCTGCGTGGAATGGAGCCGCCAAGACATGACGCTTTCGAACCCGATCGCCTACCTCCTGACAAGCGGCAACAGGGACGGACGGCACTTCGTGAACTCTCAAAATGGGTACGTGAGATGCTACAACGGCATGCTCAAGACCCGGTCTCTGAGGTAACCAATATCGACGAGCTCGCCGACTTCTTTGCGGACGAAGCCGAAGAAGGCTCTGGCAAGAAGAAGGACGAAAACCCGGCGGGAACCGTAATTGTGCGGGCGCGAGCCGTGAAAGCCAAGCAGCCAAGACTAATGGCTGTCGCAGTTGGTGGTGCCGAGGTCGAAGACGATTCCGAGACAGATGAGGGCCAAGATTCTCAGGGAGACGGACCGGGATTGGGGGGCGGCGATGGGGGCAGTGAAGGCGGGGGCAAGAATGATGCTGACGGCGGCGATAGTAGTTCGACGGGTGGTGCTAAGACCAACGGTCCAGCGCAGAGTGCCATTCTCGGCCTTAGGGATGTCAGGGCGGTAGTTCTGAGCCCGACGAGGCGGCGCATCGCTTTCACGTCACCGGAGACGGGTATCTTCAAGTTGCAGTTGCAGGACTCGGGTGCTGACAGCAATCATCCGCTGACCATTGTCTCGTCATCACAGGGCACCGTGAAGGCGGGCCGTGTAGAGTACCTGGGGGTGCTAGCCAACTCACGTTGCACTATCGAGGTTGAGTTGGCTTCCCCATTCGAAGGGACAGTGCGGGTGGTCGCCGATGCAGTTTGATAGCCTAAGAGCGTTCCCATATCCGGTGCTTCGTCCCGGCGTGGACGACTACACCGATGGCGACATTCAGGCGACCATCGATTTTTCTCAGTCCATCGACGGTCTCGAAATCCAAGTGGAGGTTTCGTTCGTCGTGAGCGTGCCCCAGATTGTCGAGCTAATCACGGCCGGCAATGCGGAGTATGCCGTCGTCTTTGCCTGTCGTGACACATACTTTCGGCAGGCGATACGTAGCCAGGTATCCCACTTTACTCACAACTTCCCGAGTGGCTCGCTACGGGGCGAAGTGCTGATCTACCCCTACGTATTGGCAACATCACCGATTGAAGGTTTCGTATGCAATTGGATAAACCCCGAATTCGGAGAAGGTCCATTCAATTTTGATAAGGGCGCGGCGCTTGCTGTCGATCAACCCCAATCTGTCTACATTGACCGAGACTCTTTCAAACCGATCAGCTCTGTCTTCAACTTAGTTAAAAATGACAATCTACAGTACGGTGAGTGGCGTGTTGAGGCAGGGCAGGAGAAGGTCCTGATCTCTGTCCACCCCGCCCTGAAAGAGCGCCTTGACCTCGCCAGAAACGACAACAAAAATAAGGCTATACTTCTAAATTCAATCTATTTTGGGGCCGTTATGCAGTGCATCGCATATCTTAAAAGAGGCGACGGTGCATACGATGAATTTCGGTGGGCCAACATATTTCGAATAAGATGCGAAGAGTTAGCAATTGATCTGTCCAAGCATGATGAGTTCTATATTGCCCAACAACTCATGAAGTCACCGTTCCGCGTGATCGATGGCTACTTTTTTGGCGAGTCGGAATGAAGACGCGATTCTTACGGTCTGCCGCACTTGAAGACCTTCGGGCACAGGTGTCCATCAACCTGCCTCTTTATCGAACTGGGGCGTTCGATGCTCTGTCGCTCGACGCGTCGCTTTGGTTTGAACACACAACGGAAGTTGATGAGCAACGACTGCAGGAGATAAGACTCCCCAATGGGCCGGATATGTACGAGACCGACAATTGTCTCGTGATCTACGATGCATTCGCCAAGCTCAGTCCTTACGAAGCCAGAGACGAGCGACTCTGGACTTACTACTCGCACACCCACCTCTTAGAATACGCTCGAATGCGTTGGCCATTGCCTGCAGATGATGCCGTGGCAGTGGGCCATGTTCTTCGCCACTTCTTTGCTAGGGACAAACGCCAGCTTGAACGAGACAATGCAATCTCGCGATTGTGGTGGATGGCGCATCTGTGCGTTCGAGTGCCTGAACTATCCCGCGAAGAGGCTCTTGCCGCTTTCCTCTTTAAGACGGATGTCCGAGCCAACTTGATTGAACGGCCTACCACTTCGCAGTCCACCGAATTGTTCGGCGCAGTGTTGCGAAAATTAATCAGCTCCTACCAAGGAGAGAAACGGCTGTTCGAGAGACGAACGTTCCGGCGACTGATGTCGGAGATAAACTCCGTGGGTGGCTTCAAACTGATAGATTGTATGGACGCCGACCAGTCAGATGCTTTGGTCAGCGAACTCGTTCGAGACAAGCTCAGCCTTGAAACGATCTAATTACCGTATACGACAGCTCCAGAGGTGGCTTAGCCACTATAAAAAGTCCCATCGGATGCCCAGGTTAGAGGCACGCTCTTCTAAACAGGTACCGATCTTACATCGACTTCGGCTGACCTGACCCCCTTCCGAGATGACCGGCTTGACCTCGATGCTTTTGGCCATTTTGTCGAGTGGCAGTTGTCCGAGGGCACACAGGGTGTCGTTCCCGTCGGTACGACCGGTGAAACGCCAACGGTCTCCCATCAGGAACATCATGCCCTTGTCGAGGCTGCGGTGAGGATAGTAGCTGGGCGCGCCCCGGTAATTGCCGGTGCCGGATCGAATTCCACGGCCGAGGCCATTGAGTTGACCCGTTTTGCCGAAAAGGCCGGGGCGGATGGCATCCTCAGCACCGTTCCCTACTACAACAAGCCGAACCAAGCCGGCATTTTCGAGCATTTCCGGCGCATCGCAGAGGCGACTGCGTTGCCAGTCGTGCTGTACACGGTGCCGGGCCGCACCGTTGTAGACATTGACGTCGAGACTGTTTGCCGCTTGCGCGATGCCTGTCCCAATATCGTGGGGGTCAAGGATGCGACCGGCGACATGGAAAAGGTCTCATTCGAGCGGCTGCTTCTGGACGAGGATTTTGCGTTGCTTTCCGGCGACGACACTTCGGCCCTGGGATTCAATGCGTATGGCGGCGACGGCGCAATTTCGGTCACCTCGAATGTGGCGCCAAGACTTTGCGCCCAGATGCAAGCGGCTTGTGCCGCTGGAGAATTCGCCTTGGCACTGCAGATCGAACGTAAGCTCACCAGACTGCACAAGTCACTGTTCGTCGAGCCGAACCCCGCAGGCGTGAAATACGCCGCTTCGCGTCTCGGGCTAATGCGCAACGAATTGCGATCGCCTCTGGTGCCTGTGTCTCAGGCCACCGCAGCACTCATTGACGCCGCAATGGAAGCGGCAGGGCTCACGACAGTCTAGCTGTCGCGTCTGCCTGTTATTTCCGGAGGGAGTAAAGATGTCTACATTCGAGGAACGGAAAGAAAAACTCTTCGGCAATCATGTTCTTCTAGTGACGCCGATGCAGCCTGACGGCACCATCGACCGCGATTCCACGCGCGCGCTTGTCAACTTCGTGATCGGCAAGGGTGTGCATGGAATACTTGCTCTTGGCAGCACGGGCGAGTGTTTTGCACTAACCGACGATGAGCGCCGCGAATTTGTGACCTTGGTGACCGAAGCCGCGGGGGGTCGGGTGCCGATCGGCGTGGGAGTCAACCACTCCTCGGCGGACGCGAGTGCGGATCTCGCCCGACATGCAGCGGCGAATGGGGCCGATTACATATTCACCACGGGCCCCTACTATCATCCGCATCAGGCCGAAGGGGTATTCCAGCACATACGCCACATCGGAGCGTCCACTGACCTGCCGCTTATGGTTTATGATGGCGGCGCGGGGATCGAGTTCCCGCTGGCTCTACTGAAGCGAATGGCGGACGAGATACCGACGGTATTTGCATCAAAGCTGTTTCTGCCCTATCCGGCCAAAATTGCCCAGTACAGCGCGGCGACGCAGGGCCGGTTGCAAGCCTGGGCAGGTCAAGACCAATTGAATTTCCTCATGCTGCTCTACGGCGCGCTTGGCATGACTTCGGCTGCAAGCTGCGTCGTGCCGGCCGAGCAGACCCGTATTTTTGAGGCTGTGCGTGCCGGCCGCAGAGACGAGGCGCGCGACCTATTTCACGGTTGCGTTGGCCCGCTGAACAGCATTGCCTTCGCAAATGTCCTGCAATACCCGCAATGCTACAAGACCCTGCTAAAATGGATGGGCGTGATCGAGTACGCCACCTGCAAGTCCGTGATGGAGCCAATTGACGATGTGCGCACCGAAGAATTGCGTGCCGTCGCTCTCCGTCTGGGTCTGATTTGAGGGAGCCTCGGGGATGAGCCTGCTAAAGGATCTGCGCGATGTGGTGGGCGTCCGCCATGTTTTGACGGGTGACGGCCCGACGCGCCGCTACCGCAAGGGGTTCCGCGTCGGCGGCGGCGCGGTGATCGCAGTGGTTCGGCCTGGTACCCTGGTGGAACAGTGGAAGGTTTTGGAACTGGCAGTGGCAGCCGATGTCATCATCATCATGCAGGCAGCCAATACCGGCCTAACGGGAGGCTCCACCCCCTTTGGCAGCTATGACCGTCCGGTTCTGATAGTGAACGCGATGCGCATCAAGCGCCTGGACCTGCTGGGCGAGGGCTCGGAAGTCGTATGTTTGCCAGGCGTAACTCTGGATGAGTTGGAAAAGAGTTTGCGCCAGATCGGCCGCGAGCCGCATTCGGTGATCGGGTCCTCCTGCATCGGCGCGTCGGTTACGGGCGGTGTTTGCAACAACTCGGGTGGGTCGCTGATCCAGCGGGGTCCTGCCTATACGCAGTTTGCAGTGTTCGCACGGGTGGATGCCGAAGGCCGGTTGCAACTGGTCAATCATCTCGGAATCGAGTTGGGAGACAACCCCGAAGACATTCTGGGGCGGCTGGACCGGGGTGAATATGGTCCGGCCGAGGTGCAGCCTCAGGGAAATCAGTGGGCTTCCGACCGAGAGTATCAGGCTCATTTACGCGATGTCGCGGCTGAAACGCCGGCTCGATACAATGCCGATCCGCGCCGCCACTACGAGGCCTCCGGTAGCGCGGGCAAGTTGGCGGTCTTTGCGTTGAGGCTGGACACGTTCGCCGCAGATGGCGAGACCCGGTCCTTCTATGTGGGCAGCAACGATGTGCGAGAGCTGGAGACGATCCGCCAACGCATTCTGACGGAATTTGCGGTTCTGCCGATCTCGGGCGAGTACCTCGACAAAGCATTCCATGATCTCACCCGCCGCCATGGCAAGGATCTGTTTTTGCTCATCAAACACTTCGGAACCGACAACGTTCCCCGCGCCTTTGCATGGAAAAGCCGCTTCGATGGGTTCACCGACCGGCTGGGCCTTGGCAGTACGATCTCGGATCGCGTGATTCAGGCTCTAGTGGACCTATTGCCCAACCATCTACCCAAGCGCATCGAAACTTTCGGCCGTCAATTTCAGCACCATCTAGTCCTGCGCTGCGGAGAACGCAGCATCGCTGAGACACGCGCACTTCTGAGCGCCATCTTCCCATCGGCCAACGGCGATTTCTTCGAGTGTGATGCGCGCGAAGCCGAAGCTGCCTATCTGCACCGCTTTGCTGCGGGGGCAGCCTCGATCCGCTATGCGGCACTGAACCGTCGGACGGTCGAGGGGTTGTTGGGACTGGATGTCGCCTTTCCGCGCAATGACATTGATGTGGTTTCGCAGCTTCCGCCGGATCTGGCCGCCAAGATTGCGGTGACAGCCGTATGTGGGCATTTCTTCTGCCATGTCATGCACAATGATTATCTTGTCGCCAAAGGCCATGACGTTACCGCGCTGAAGGACGAGATCCTTCACCATTTGCGTCTGCGTGGCGCAAAATACCCAGCGGAGCACAATGTTGGCCACCAGTATGAAGCTGGGCCGGAACAGGCGGCCTTCTTTCGCGAGCTGGACCCAACCAATGCCTTCAATCCTGGTATTGGCAAGACGCCTCGCGGCAAACATTGGCAGGATGACGGCGCGCATTGCGGACACCGGCATTGATCTGTGGATCGGAGAGGAACCTCTTCGATCCTTGCGACCAAAAGGATAATCTCGTGAAGGTGGAAGTCCTCTACATTACGGACATCTATTGTGTCTGGTGCTTCGGATTTGCCGGTGTCATCGACCGCTTGGCGAGCGAACGGGCCGACGAGGTTAGCGTGACGGTCCTGAACGGCGGCATGATCCCCCGCGACGTGACACTGGCTGGTATGTTTGGTCGATTTCCCGACCCTGTCGGCCTGCACCAGAATGTCACCAGAATGACCGGCAGCCGGTTTGGCGACAACTACATGAACGAATTGCGCAACATGCGGACTTCTTCCCGAGTGCTCAATTCGAGCAGGCCGACACGCGCCATAGCAGCACTCAGATCTTTCGGCACCGCGGGCGACCTGGAGATCGCGCAGAAGATTCAGCGGGTCTGGTACGTCGAGGGAGGGGACCTTCAGAGCACAGCGAGTTATGCCCCGGTAGCTCATGAACTGGGCGTCGACTTCCGGGATTTTTGTCTACGCTATGAATCGGTTGAGACCGCTGACGAGGTGCAGAGCCAATGGGATTGGGTCGGCTCGATGGGAGTTGAGGGCTATCCGGCGGTTCTTACAAGGACGGGGGAGAACTCGTTTTCTATGCTGGCACGTGGCTATCTGCCCTATGATCAGCTTTCGGCGCGGGTGGACGCGGCGCTTGCATTGCTGGAAAACGATATGGCCGCAAATGGAGCTGTTTGCGCGCTGGACGGCTCGGGGTGTGATTGATGGCAGGTGAGGGAGCGCAGCTAGGCCAGCTTCTTGCGCCCGTTTCAGGCCAACCGGGGAAATCGGATTGAGGTCCGCTTTTCTCTGTTTAGGGTGACATTCGTGCAGCAGGTTGGCAGCCGGCAGTATCCCGGCCCTAGAACACTGATACTCACTGTGGTGGCGATGCTGGCCTTCGCGGGAAATTCGATTTTCTGTCGCCTGGCCCTGGCAGGTGGTGGAATTGATCCGGGCTCATTTACGCTGCTCCGGCTGATCAGCGGTAGTGCGATGTTGGCACTTATCGTTGCCATGACGAGGTCACGTCCATGGGCAAGGGCGGGGTCGTGGCGTTCGGCTCTTGCGCTTGCCGTCTATGCCTCGGCTTTTTCCTTTGCATATGTACATCTTCAAGCAGGAACAGGTGCATTTTTGCTGTTTGCCTCTGTCCAGGTGACGATGGTGCTTGCAGGTTTCGCAAGAGGAAGTCGTCTGGCGCCACTACAATGGCTGGGTCTCATTGTGGCGCTGGGGGGACTGGCGGCCCTAGTTGCTCCAGGCGTCAGTGCCCCTGATCCAGCCAGTGCCGCATTGATGATAGTCGCAGGCGTCGCCTGGGGGGGCTATTCGCTGCTTGGACGTGGTGAGACCGATGCTCTCCTGGCGACTGCCGGCAATTTCATGCGTGGGCAGGTTCTGGTGGCGCTGATGTTGGTTCCTGTGCTTTTGTACGGGGTAGAAATTTCAGCCCAGGGCCTGCTCTTCGCCGTGCTTTCGGGCGCGCTTGCCTCTGGGGCTGGCTATGCGATTTGGTACTCGGCGCTGGCCGACCTCGCTCCCGTGGAAGGGGCCTCGGTGCAGCTCAGCGTCCCGGTGCTGACAGCCCTGCTCGGTGCAGTCCTGCTGTCCGAGCCACTGACTCTGCGGTTTTCGTTGTCGTCGGTGGTCATCGTGGCCGGCATTCTGCTGGTCATTTTTGCGCAGCGCGGAATGAAGTGATCCAAAGAGCCCTGTTTCACCTGATCGGCAGGTTCGAGGGGGCCGACATCGGAGCGGTTCGGGATTGTGGGGGCCAATGCGTTCTCCCCATGAGCGAACCTTCGTCCGGGCCCTCCGGGTCATTCGCCATCCGGAGGTCCGTTACGATTATCAGCTAAGGACGGTTGCTTACGGAAGGCCCCCGGAGGGGCGCAGGGCCGGTCTCAGGCATTGGCGGCAGCCAGTCCGACCTGATCGCGCCCCTTTGTGGCGTAGTGGATCTTGCCGGCCTGACGGGCCTCGATCAGCGCGGCGAACTGCTCGATGCCGGTCGCGAGGCGGCCGAGCACCTGGGGATGAGACGGCTCGCCCTCGCTGAACTCGGCGTCGGAGACATAGAGGCTGGTTGGATTGACGAGGGCGGAGAAGAAGCCGAAGAGCGGACGCAACTGGTGTTCGACCACCAGAGCGTGGCGCTGACCGCCGCCGGTGGCGCCAATAAAGACTGGAACATTGGCCAGCGCCTCGATGTCGAGCAGGTCGATCAGGTGCTTGAACAGGCCCGGATACGACCCCTTGTAAACCGGCGTGGTCACGATGAGCGCATCGGCCCGCTCGATGGTTTCCACCACCGCCAGGGCCTCGGGGCTGAGCTGGGTCCTGAAATAGGCGGCACCCAGATGTGGACCGGCATCCAGCAGGTCGAGCTGCGTCAGACGCACCTCGGTCCGCTCGGACAGCCGTTGACCCAGCGTGGCCGCCAGGGCGCGCGACTTCGACGGACGATGCGTATTGCCCGAGAGCAGCACGACATGGGGAGTGTGCGTGGGCAGAGAAATAGTCATGGTCTGATCCTTCAGGTGAAACTGCGATTGAGAAGCGGCGAGCCGCCGGAGGCAGCGGGCGGACGGCCTTCGAGTGGATGGCCGGGGTCGGTGAAGCCGTGGGTCGATGCATGACCGGCCGGCACCAGGACATCGATCAGCGCCTCGTCATCGGGCGAGATTTTCGCATCGAGCGCCCGCAGATAGCTCTGCCACTGATCCTCGGTGCGGGGCCCGGCAATGGCCGCGGTGACATAGGGATTGGCGAGCACCCAGGCCACGGCGAACTCCGCCGGGCTGAGGCCGCGACCGGCCAGGTGCGCCTTGATCTTCTGGGCGGCAGCAATGGATTCGGGGCGCCACTCGGTTTCCGCGATGCGCTTGTCGCCCCGTCCGGCGCGGCTGTCGGCCGCCGGCGCCGCATCGGCTGCGTATTTTGCCGTCAGCACCCCCCGGGCCAATGGGCTATAGGGCACGACGCCAAGCCCATAGGCCGCGGCGGCAGGGATCTGCTCCACTTCGGCCGTACGGTTGACGATGTTGTAGAGCGGCTGGCTGACAACCGGCCGGTCGATGCCGAGCTGGTCGGCCAGATGCGAAATCTGGGCGATGCGCCAGCCCCGGAAATTGGAGACGCCGAAATAACGCAGCTTGCCCTGGGCGATCAGGTCGGCAATGGCGCGCAGCGGTTCTTCGGGGCGGGCCGTGAAGATGGCGCGGTGGAAATAGATGATGTCGACATAGTCCGTGTCCAGCCGGCGCAGGCTGGCCTCGACCGCCTGGTGCACCCACTTGCGTGAATAGCCGCCGGCATTGGGACCGGCGCCGGCCGGATTGACGAATTTTGTCGCAATGACCCAGTCGTCCCGGTCGGTCTTGACCGAGCGGCCGACGATCTCCTCGGAGACACCCTTGTTGTACACGTCGGCCGTGTCGATGAAATTGATGCCGTGGTCGCGTGCTGCATCGATAATGCGGCGCGAGGTCGGCTCGTCGGTCGGTCCTCCGAACATCATCGTGCCCAGAGACAGGCGGGAAACCTTGAGGGCGCTGGCGCCCAGGGTGCGGTATTCGGTCATGCGATCACTCCGGAAAATGGGTCAGCTGGCAGACAGGGCGTTCTGTCTGGCCGCCAGCCGGTTGGCCGGCCGGGATAGCCCGAGATTTTCGCGCAGTGTCGTGCCCTCGTATTCCTCCCGGAACAGCCCGCGCCGGCGCAGGATGGGAACGACCTGGTCCACGAAGTCGGTCAACCCGGTGGGCAGGACAGGCGGCATGATATTGAAGGCGTCGGCGGCGCCATTGTCGAACCATTCCTGCATGGCATCGGCAATCTGTTCGGGCGTGCCCACGACTTCGCGATGCCCACGGGCCCCGGCGACGGCCAGATAGAGCTGGCGCAGTGTCAGCCCATTGCGCTCCACCAGATCGGTCACCAGCTTCAGCCGGCTCTTGTTGAGCTCGGTGTCGCGCGGCAGGGGCGGGGCCTTGTCATCGAGCGAATAGCCGGTGAGGTCGACGTCCTTGTAGTGCCGTTGCAGGATGGTCCAGGCGATCGAGGGATGGATCAGGGACTGGATATAGTCCGCGTTTTCCCGTGCCTGCTTTTCCGTGCCGCCCAGAACCGGGAATATTCCGGGACTGATCAGCAGGTCTTCAGGGCGGCGGCCAAAGCGCGCGAGGCGGCCTTTGACGTCGCTGTAGAAGGCCTGGGCGTCTTCGAGGGTCTGGTTGGCGGTGAAGATCATTTCGGCCGTGCGCGCGGCCAGGTCACGGCCCGGCTCGGAGGCGCCGGCCTGCACGATGACCGGATAGCCCTGGGGCGGCCGGGCGACGTTGAGCGGACCACTGACGCTAAAGTGGGCGCCGCGATGATTGACCTGGTGAACCTTGTCGGGATCGAGATAGATGCCGCTCTGCTTGTCGCGGATAAAGGCGTCGTCCTCGTAGGAATCCCAAAGTCCCTGGACCAGATCGACGAACTCTTCGGCGCGCCGGTAACGGTCGGCATGCGCGGGGTGGCCGGGAATGGTGAAGTTCCTGGAGACGTCCGAGCCCGTCGTCACCACGTTCCATGCCGCGCGACCCTTGCTGATGTGATCGAGCGAGGCAAAGCGCCGGGCCAGCAGATAGGGGTCTTCATAAGTGGTCGAAGCCGTTGCCACGAAACCGAGGTGGCTGGTCACCTGCGACAGGGCCGCCCAAAGGGTAACCGGCTCGAAATGGGCACCCTGGCTCGAACGGCGAAGGGCTTCGGGATCCTTGGCGCGATCCCAGCCGGCCGGGCTGTCGGCCACGAAGATCAGGTCGAACTTGCCGCGTTCGGCCGTCCGGGCCAGGTCGATGTAGTGATCAATATTGTGGCCGGCATCGGCCTGTGATTCAGGGTGCCGCCAGGCGGACACGTGATGTCCGGTGGCCATCACGAAGGCCCCGAGCTTGATCTGACGTTTGGCTGTATTCATTTGATTGTGCTCCAGAACAATGAACGGCGCGGTTCAGGCGGCCCGGGTGTCGGTGGCGCCGATCCCGAGGCGGGAAAGAAGGTGTTTGCGCAATCGTGCGAATGCCCGGTCGCCGTGATCGCGGGGGACGGAGAGGTCGACTGCGATGTCCTCGACGAACTGGCCGTCGTCGAGCACGAGGACGCGATCGGCCAGGGTGATGGCCTCGTCGACATCATGCGTGATCAGCAGCACGCCGGGCCGGTGCCGGGCACAGAGTTCGCGCAGCAGGTCGTGCATCTTGATCCGCGTCAGGGCGTCGAGAGCCCCGAAGGGTTCGTCGGCCAGAAGCAGGGCCGGTTCGCGCACCAGGGACCGGGCCAGGGCGACGCGCTGCTGCTCGCCGCCCGAAAGCTCGATCGGCCAGGCATTTTCCCGTCCGGCGAGGCCCACTTCGGCCAGAGCCTGGCGGCCCGCATCCTGCCCCTGCGGGCCGGACAGGCCGAGCGTCACGTTCTGCAGGACCGTGTGCCAGGGCAGGAGCCGGGCATCCTGAAAGACGACCGAGATGCGCTCCGGCTTATGGATGGTGCCCGCGCCGGCGACGTCATAGTCGAGCCCGGCAATGGCCTTGAGGACCGTGGATTTGCCTGAGCCGCTCTTGCCCAGAAGGGCGACGAACTCGCCCGGCCGGATATCGAGGTTCACTCCGTTGAGGACGGTGCGCTGGCCGAACCGGCGCGTCAGCCCGCGGACACGCGCCGTGTTGGCTTGTGTCAGTGATCCAGCGTGCGACGCCATGACAGCAGCCTCCCCTGCAAGAGGCGCACGGCTCCGTCGGAGACCACGCCGAGGATCGCATAGACCACGAGGCCCACGAAGATGATTCCGGTCTGTCCATAGGTGCGGGCCAATTCGATCATGTAGCCCAGCCCGCTGGTCGCATTGATCTGCTCGACCACCACCAGCGAGGTCCAGCACAGGGTGACGGCGAAGCGCAGGCCCAGCAGGAAGCCGGGCAGGGCGCCTGGGAGCACCACCTGCAGGATGAAGTCCTTCTGGCTCATGCGCAGGGTTTCGGCGAGCTCGACATATTTGCTGTCGATGCTGCGCAGGCCGTTATGCGTGTGGATGTAGATCGGGATGATCACCGACAGGGCGATGGTCGTGACCTTCATGAACTCCCCGATCCCGAACCAGAGGATGAAGAGCGGGATCAGGGCCAGGGTCGGCACGGCGCGCTTGATCTGCACCGGCCCGTCGATCAGGGCTTCCCCCAATCTGGAGAGGCCGGCCGCGACTGCCAGGGCCAGGCCGATGGCCGTGCCGATGGAAAAACCCAGTCCCGCCCGCACCGATGAGGTCAGGAAATGGTCCTGCAACTTGCCCTGCTGAACCAGGCTCACGAAACTTTCACCCACGGTCCAGGGGGCTGGCAGGATGCGTGGATCGATCAGCCCCAGGCCCGATCCGGCGATCCAGGCAAGGACCAGCAGAACCGGTCCTAGGGCCAGCGATCCCGGCACTTTCGTGCCCGGGCCGAGCCGCCTGCGGGCCCGGTCGGGCGTGCGGTTGCCGATCCCGGCCCGCAAGGCTGTGAGCCTGCGGGCCGTTCTTACGTCATGGTCGGAAATATATGCTGTCATCGGTCAGGTTCCCTGATGAAAGATATGGCTAGCTGCCGGCGGCGAGCGCGTCGGCGGCCACGGTTTCGAAGCGGTTGTCGAACAGCAGCTCGACGTCATAGGGCTGGTAGCCGAGCTCTGCGGCGAGCAGGTCGATGGTGGCCTGGTGGCGGGTCTTGACCTCGTCCCAGCTGCCCGGAACGGCATAGGTGCCGGTGGCCTCGCTCAGATACTCGGCGTCTTCGCGCGAGAGCCCCTGATCGCGGATGAGGTATTCGTCGATCCAGAGCTGTGGATTTTCGTCGACCCACTGACGGGCCCGGGCCCAAAGCCCGACATATTCGCGGATGGCAGCCGCCTTTGCCGGATCGTCCAGCACCCATTGCGGGGCATAGAGGTGACCGGGATCGTCGCGCAGGCCGTGGGAGATGACGGTGGCGCCATCCTTGCCATACTGGGTCAGGTAACGCGGCGTGCTGGTGCCCCCGAGGGGCGCGATGTCAACCTGGTTGCTCGCGAGCGCGACGGGATAGACGTCTCCCGTGCTTGGCAATTCCACCAGGGTCACGTCGGCAGTCGTCAGGCCGGCGGCCTTGAGCGCGCGCAGGACCAGGGCGCCCTGGGCCTGCCCGGGGCTGAAGGCGATCCGCTTGCCGGCAAAGTCCTTGAGACTGGCCACGCCCCTGGCACCGGGCGCGATGCCGAAGACATAGATGGGGTGCCCGATCGGATCGGTCTTCTCGCGATAGGCGACGAAACGAACCGGTAGATTGTTCCAGTTTGCGAAGATGCCGGGAATTTCGGCGACCGATCCAAGATCAAGCGCACGGGCCCGGAACGCCTCCGACGTCTGAGGCCCGCCGCTGATATTGGCCCACTCGACGTCGAAGCTGAGTTCATCGATGAGACCGGACAGTTGCAGCGCGAACTGGGTTTGCGGATCCCCGATCACCAGCCTGGTGCCGGGCGGTACCTGTTCGGGAATGGGGGCGTCGCCCTGGGCGCGGACCGGGCCAGCCACGGCCAGGGCGGCCAGGCCGCTGGCGATGAACAGGCGACGGGATAGGATGGGATGAGACATGAACTGTTCCACTGGTGGGGTGCCGATGAAACAACGTTAGTTCAGTTAGTCTATGGATTCGATAGACTAAAAGAAACTATTCGTCCCTTGGGCCGGGGTGGAGACGAAACAATGTGCCCGCACGGGCCGCGACCTTGGCATGGTGGCGTGGTTCTGGGCTGAGCGCAGATTGGCTCCGGCCGCTGCCCCCTGCGATGCTGTTTCACCGTGCAAATCGGCCGGATATCAAGATCGCGTATGCGCGCGCGCGCGGCCAGCAGCCCGCCGTTGGCGGATCGGCGCAGTTATTCTGACGGCAATTGTTTTTGGGCGGAGTGCGGAAATCTGAACTGCCGTTGCGCGCGTGGCACAGACTGCCACGCTTCAGGGCAAAATTTTCTCTTTCTCGGGCTGGGCGGGCAAGTGCGAACCTTTTCAAACACGACTGAATTGATAGGGTTTATGCATTAAACCAAGGGGAGGTTCTGATGAACCGCACAGCCAAACTCTTTGCCTACACCGCCCTGGCCGCCTCGCTGGCCATGGGCTTCTCGGTCACTGCGCACGCGCAGGACAAAACGCTGATCAACGTTTCCTATGACCCCACGCGTGAACTCTATCGGGAGTTCAACGAGGCTTTCGTGAGCCACTGGCAGGAAACCAAGGGCGAGACTGTCGCCATCCAGGTGACCCATGGTGGCTCCGGCTCACAGGCCCGCACCGTCATCGATGGCCTCGAGGCCGATGTGGTGACCCTGGCCCTCGAAAGCGACATCAACGCCATTGCCGACGCCGTACCGGGTCTGATCCGGGAAGACTGGCGCGGCACGCTCGACAACAACAACGCGCCCTACACCTCGACCATCGTGTTCCTTGTGCGCAAGGGCAATCCCAAGAACATCAAGGACTGGGGCGACCTGGTTCAGGATGGCGTCGAGGTGATTACACCCAATCCGAAAACGTCCGGCGGCGCACGCTGGAACTTCCTTGCCGCCTGGGGCTGGGCTCTCGCCCAGGACGGCGGCAGCGAGGAAACGGCCACCCAGTTCGTGACCGATCTCTACAAGCACGTGCCCGTGCTCGACAGCGGTGCCCGCGGCTCGACCACCACCTTCGTCCAGCGCGGGATCGGCGACGTGCTGCTGGCCTGGGAGAACGAGGCCTATCTCGCCCTTGAGGAGCTGGGGCCCGATGCCTTTGACATCGTGACGCCAACCCTGTCCATCCTGGCAGAGCCGCCGGTGGCCATCGTCGATGGCAATGTCGACAAGAAGGGTTCTCGCGAACTGGCCGAAGCCTATCTCGGCTACCTCTATTCCGATGTCGGCCAGGCCATTGCAGCCAAGCACTATTATCGTCCGTTCAATGCCGCGGCTGCGGCGCCGGAGGACATTGCCCGCTTCGGCGAACTCAATCTTGTGACCATCGACGATTTTGGCGGGTGGCGCGAAGCGCAGCCGCGCTTCTTCGGTGACGGCGGCGTCTTCGACCAGATCTATTCCGGTCCGACCCAGTAATTGAGCCTCGCGGCCGGCCCTCGGGCTGGCCGCATCCGTTCCGGCCCCGCAAATCCGGCTTTCGGAGGATGGCATGGTGCATTTCTTCGGTGTTTTCGGCCCCGAACGGGGCCCGTCGCGATCGGCGCAGGATGCGCCCCGCAAAACCAGTTTCTTCGGCGGCCTGCCGGATGCTGCCTTGTGGGCGGTGCCCCTCAGCCGGGCCGAACAGGACGCCTGTTACCTCAATGGCAAGGCGCCAGAGCCGGACGCACGCGATCGATATGACGATTGTAAGCCGGGAGGCGAGCGATGGCGCGCCCGGTTCTGATCGTGCCCGGCCTGAACGGTTCAGGGGACGGGCATTGGCAGCAATTCTGGCTGGCGGACGACGACCAGGCGAAGCTTGTGGATCAGGCCGACTGGGCCAATCCGCAGGCCGGGCGCTGGCTGCACCGGCTGGAGCGGGCGGTCATCGCCAATCCGGGGGCGCTGGTTGTTGCGCATAGCCTCGGCTCCATCCTGGCGGCGCGGCTCGCAACCAGCTCGGTGGCGCCCCTGGTCGGCGGTGCCCTGCTGGTGGCGCCAGCCGATATCGAGCGGACATCGGTCCTTCATGCAAGAACCTACGAGTTCGGCACCATCCCCATCGAGCCGCTGCCATTCCCGGCCCTGGTGGTGGCCAGCCGCGACGACATCTACATGTCGCTCGACAAGGCACGCGGGCTGGCCGCGCAGTGGCGCTGCCCGCTGGTCGATATCGGTCTTGCCGGACACATCAATGTCGCAAGCGGCTTTGGACGCTGGACGGCCGGCCACGACCTGGCGGCCCTGGTTCAGGAACGGGCCGACCGTCGCCGCAGACCTGCCGAGCCCCGCCCGCAGGCCGATCAGGGTCTTGTCTAGAATGTCTATGGAATTTATATGCGCTGTGTCGGAAATGTCCGGGGCCACGCGCCCCGGAGCAGGGAAAAGCGCCAGTGCTCACCAAGAAAGGCAAATACGGTCTCAAGGCCCTGGCAGCGCTGTCGCGCCTGCCAGAGGGTCAATTGACCGGTGTTGCCGAACTGGCGGGCGAGAACGCCATCCCCAAGAAGTTTCTCGACGCCATCCTGGCGGAGTTGCGCAATGCCGGCTTCGTGCGGAGCAAGAAGGGCAAGCAGGGTGGCTATGGCCTCGCCCGCTCGCCCGAGGACATCATGATCGGGCACGTGGTCCGCGTCCTCGATGGTCCTCTGGCGCCCATTCCCTGTGCCAGCCGCACCCGCTTCGTGCCCTGCGAGGATTGCGACCTCGAAACCTGCCAGGTCAGGCACTTGATGTTCGCGGTGCGCAACGCCATCGCCGACGTGCTGGACAAGACCAGCCTCGTGCAGATGGCGGCCATGGGTGGCGCGGAGAAACTGTAACGTTCGCTCAGCGCCTGATCCGGGCGGGAGGCGCTTCGTGAGCGCCGGCAAGACAGGCATAATCATTGGTGGCGGTGCCAGCGGCGTGCTGCTGGCCGCACATCTCCTGCGCAATCCCGACCCCGATCTGCGGGTCGTGCTGATCGAGCGGCAGGGACGATTTGGTCCGGGCCTCGCCTATTCGGCCCTGGGACGTGATCATCGCGTCAACGTTCCGGCCCGTGGCATGAGCGCCTTTGCCGACGAACCAGAGCATTTCTGGCACTGGCTGCAAAGGCGCGATCCCGCGACTTACGCCAATTCATGGACCTTTGTGCCGCGGCGGCTCTATGGCGCCTATCTGGAGGACGTTCTGCGTCAGGCCGGCGCGCGACAGCCGGGGCGGTTGCGGGTTCTGTCGGAAGAAGCAGAAGCCGTGCGTCAGACCGCGGCCGGTGTCGAGGTGGCGCTGGCCAATGGCACAAGCCTGGCCGGACACTGGGCCGCTCTGGCCGTGGGCCACGAAACCCAGCCGGCCCGGGGCAAGGGCATCGCGGTCCGCGCCGGTTCGGACCGGGATACGCCGCTCGATGCGGACGACCCGGTCATGATCCTGGGGTCCGGGCTGAGCATGGTCGACGCCTGGGTTTCCCTGTCCATGGCGCAGCATCGCGGTCCGATCATCGTCGTGTCGCGCAATGGCCAATTGCCCCAGGCCCACGAGGACGTGCCGCCCCTGGCGATCGACAGCGCCGATGTTCCGCTCGGGACAAGCCTCACCTACCTGATGGGGTGGCTACGCGAACTGGTGCGCGAAACTCGAGCCAGCGGTGGCGACTGGCGCAGCGTGATTGATGGCCTGCGGCCCTACAATCAGCGCCTGTGGCAAAGTTGGCCGGCGCGTGAAAAACGCCAGTTCCTGCGCCATGTCCGCCCTTGGTGGAACATCCACCGCCATCGCCTGCCGCCGGACCTGCATGCGGGCCTGCAACGCGCGGTCAATGCGGGGCAGGTGACGCTGATCGCGGCCGAATTCGTCGGAATCGAGCGATCCGGCGGTGGCGTCCGCGCCACCATCCGCCCACGCGGCACGGATCGGCGCGACCGCATCGATGTGGCCCGGGTCTATGATTGCGGCGGTGTCAGCGTCGATGTCCGCGCCAGCGGCAATCCGGTCGTGCGGCATCTGATCCAGACGGGCGCGGCGCGCCCGGATGACATGCATATCGGGCTGGACGTCGACGAAAACTGTGCGCTCATTGGTGCGGGCGGGGCTGTCTCCTCCCGGATCCGGGTGGTCGGCCCGCTCACCCGCGGCCGCTATTTCGAGATCGAAGCGGTGCCCGACATCCGGGTGCAATGCGCCCGGATCGCTGACTCCCTACAGGCCATGCGTTGATGCGCTCCGAGCAATAGCGTGCGCACCAGGCGCCCTCAAAGAGAATGACTTTCTAGAAATGGCGCGGCGACCGCCGGCCGCACGCCTTGAGAAACACGACTAACAAGATAGAGTTAGTATGATATTGCAGGTGCTTGCGTCGAACCCAGCACCCCAACCAGAGGAGGTGCGACAGACATGGCACGCCAAGGCCGCTTTCGCCGGCCCAGCGTCCTGCCCGGTTTCGGGATGACGCTCGGCTTCACGATCACCTACTTTTCGCTGATCATCCTGATCCCGATGGTGGCGCTTGTGATCCGCTCGACCGGGCTGGGCTGGGACGGATTCTGGGCCGCCGCGCTCGATCCGCGCGTCCTGGCTTCCCTGCGCACCAGTTTCGTGACCGCTTTGATCGCCGCGCTGATCAATGTGGTGTTCGGCACCCTGATCGCCTGGGTGCTGGTGCGCTATCGCTTTCCGGGACGCCGGATTTTCGACGCCATGGTCGATCTGCCCTTTGCCCTGCCGACCGCAGTTGCCGGTGTGGCGCTGACGGCCATCTACGCCCCCAACGGCCTGGTCGGGCAGGTCTTCGCACCCCTTGGGTGGCGAATTGCCTATACGCCCGTGGGCATTACCATCGCCATGATCTTCATCGGACTGCCCTTCGTGGTCCGCACCATCCAACCAATTCTCGAGGAAACCAGCAAAGAGGTGGAAGAAGCGTCGGCGACGCTTGGCGCCAACCGGTTCCAGACAATCTCGCGCGTGCTTCTGCCCAGCCTGACCCCAGCAATCCTCACCGGATTTACCCTCGCCTTCGCCCGGGCGGTGGGTGAATACGGCTCGGTGATCTTCATTGCCGGAAACATCCCCTTCGTGTCCGAGATCGCGCCCCTGTTGATCGTCATCCGTCTGGAGGAGTTCAACTATTCAGGGGCTGCGGTGATCGCCACGGTCATGCTCGGCATCTCCTTCCTGATGCTCTTCGTCATCAATCTGATCCAGGCCTGGAGCCGGAAGAGGTATGGCTATGGCAACTGATCTGTCCGCGCGCCGCCATCCGTCCCCGACAAACGAACCCGCCTGGGTACGGTGGTTGCTCATCCTGACCGGCCTGGGCTTCATGGGCCTGTTCCTGGTCCTGCCCCTGGTGGCGGTTTTCTCCGAAGCGCTGCGCCAGGGCGTCGGAACCTATCTGCAGTCGCTGCAAACGCCCGATGCCCTGTCGGCCATCAGGCTGACCGTCCTGGTTGCTGCCATTGCGGTGCCGCTCAACGTCGTTTTCGGTATCTGCGCATCCTGGGCCATCGCCAAGTTCGAATTCCGGGGCAAGGCGTTCCTGATCACCCTGATCGACCTGCCATTCTCGGTCTCGCCGGTGATTTCCGGCCTGGTCTATGTCTTGCTGTTCGGCACCGGGAGCGTGCTTGGACACTGGCTCAAATCCTATGGCATCGAGATCCTGTTCGCCGTTCCGGGCATCGTGCTCGCCACGATTTTCGTGACCTTCCCCTTTGTCGCCCGCGAACTGATCCCGCTGATGCAGGACCAGGGTACCGGCGACGAGGAGGCCGCCCTGTCGCTGGGCGCGTCCGGGTGGCAGACGTTCTGGCGCGTGACGCTGCCCAATATCAAATGGGGCCTGCTCTATGGCGTGCTGCTCTGCAACGCCCGCGCCATGGGCGAATTCGGCGCCGTAGCCGTGGTTTCGGGAAAAATCCGCGGCCAGACCACGACTATGCCGCTGCAGGTCGAGATGTTTTACAATGAATACCAGGCCACGGCAGCGTTTGCGCTGGCCTCCATCCTGGCCCTATTGGCACTGGTGACCCTGGTTCTCAAGACTGCGCTGGAATGGCGGTTCGGGGATGAACTCGCTGCGGCCAAGGGCCACTGACAAGGACGATCAATGGAAGTTCGCGTAGAAAATGTCCGCAAGGAATTCGACCGGTTCCCGGCCCTCAACGATGTCTCGCTGGACATTCGCTCCGGTGAACTGATTGCGCTGCTCGGACCCTCTGGTTCGGGCAAGACCACCCTGTTGCGGCTGATCGCCGGGCTCGAACGCCCCACTGCCGGCCGGATCCATTTTGGCGACGAGGATGCCTCCGAGCTCAGCGTGCAAGATCGCAATATCGGCTTCGTCTTCCAGCACTATGCCCTGTTCCGGCACATGACCATTCTGGAAAACGTCTCGTTTGGACTCAAGGTGCGGCCGCGCTCGACGCGCCCGCCGGCGGGCGAAATCCGCAAGAGGGCTCTCGAACTGCTCGATCTGGTGCAGCTTGCCGGGCTTGAAAAGCGCTATCCCAGCCAGCTTTCGGGCGGGCAACGGCAGCGCGTCGCCCTGGCCCGGGCGCTCGCCATCGAGCCCCGCGTGCTCCTGCTCGACGAGCCCTTCGGGGCGCTGGACGCCCAGGTTCGCCGCGAATTGCGCAAATGGCTGCGCGAAATTCATGACCGCACCGGCCATACCACGGTCTTCGTCACCCACGATCAGGAAGAAGCGCTGGAACTGGCGGATCGCCTCTGCGTGATGAGCCAGGGTGCCATCGAGCAGGTCGGTACGCCCGACAGCGTCTATGACGAGCCCAGTTCGCCCTTCGTCTTCGGCTTTATCGGCGAGTCGAGCCAATTGCCCGTGTCCATCGAGAAGGACGGGCTCTGGCTAGGTGACCGGCCCATCGGCATTTCCGGTTCGGGTGCCGCCGGCCCCGCGCGCCTGTTTTTCCGCCCGCATGACATCGAGCTGGTCGAAGGTGATGCAGCCCTGTCCGGCGTGGTCGCGGGCACGAGGCGCGTGGGTGGAACGCGCCGCGTGGAACTTGATATTGGCGGCGCTGCCCATCGGGTCGAGATCGATCTGCCATTCGATCATCCCGCCGCCGACCAATCCCGGATCGCATTCCGCCCCAAGCGGTGGAAACTGTTCCCGGCCGTATAAGGCAGAGCTCTGCAGCGGGCCCGGTTTCTGGCCTGCGTTCTCATGGCGGAGCGGTTCGCAGGCGTGACGCGTGCGGACGCTGGTCCGGCATTGCTCGAGCCAAACGCTGCTGTGCCGCATCTGAACCCGCCCCATTCCGGCTTTTCTGTCGTCAAGGCAGTGGTTTCAGGCTATGGAGCGGCCATGAGCAGGCGGCGGCAGAGAACCATCGGGATCCGGGAAGTGGCCCAGGGGGCGATGGTTTCGGTCGCGACGGCCTCCCGCGTCCTGTCCAAGTCCGACTATCCGGTGGCCGAAGAGACCCGGCTGCGGGTGGAGCGGGTGGCGAGGGACCTCGGATTTGTGCCCAATGCCATGGCCCGCGGGCTGGCCCGGGCCCGTTCCGACAGTATCGGGGTCATCGTTCCGGTCACCAATGCCTATTACGACAACATGATCACCGGTATCGAGACGGCGGCGCGGGATCGCGGCCTGACCATGCTGCTGGGATTGACCCAGGCAGACGAGGCCCGGCGCGAGGCGCTGGTGACCCAGTTTCTCGAGCGTCGGGTGGATGGCATCGTGGTCTGTGCCGCTTCCCATGACCAGCGCCTCGGCCGCCTACCGGCACAGATGCCGGTGCCCATGGTCCTGGTCGGCCAGCAGCCCAATGCCGGCTATCCGATGGTGCGCTCGGACAATGTGCAAGCCGGGGTGGCAGCCGCGCGGCATCTCTATGAAAGAGGCCACCGGCGCTTCGCCTACATGACGCCGCAGGCCGACTGGTATGATTTCAACGATCGCTACAAAGGCCTCAAAGCCTATCTCGATGCCGCCGGGGAACCGGTGAGCATTGCGCTGATGGATGGCGTCGCGGGCGAAACCGGCGCCTATGAGCGCATCCGCAGCGCCTGTGCGAGCGGACTGGACGCCACCGCCATCATCGCTTCGACCGACCGGCACGCCATCGGCACGCTGGCGGCGCTGGCCGATGCCGGCGTGAGCGTGCCGGACGAGGTGGCGGTCATGGGCTTCGACAATTATCTCACCAGCGCCTATCTCCGGCCCTCGCTGACCTCCGTCAGCATGCCCGCGGCCGAAATGGGCCGGCTGGGCGTCGAGCACCTGTGGTCCATGCTCAACGGAGGGGACGTGCCTGAGGATACCGAATTGCAGGCCAGGCTGATCGTCCGGCAGTCGACGGGCGGAACGGCGCCCCGCAACTGACAGGTAAGGTCAGGACAGGGCCTTGGACAGGAAGCTGCGCGTCCGGCCCATGGGAAAGTCACGCAATTGACCAAACACCCCGTAGCCGGCGCGCTGATAGACCTTGAGGGCGGTGGGGTTGAAGGTGTCGATATAGGCGCCGTGGCAGCCGCGGGCTCGCGCTTCGGTTTCCGCCGCCGCGAGCATCTGCGCGGCGAGGCCGAGGCCGCGCTGGTTCTCGCCGACCCATAGCCATTGCACATAGAGCCAGCCCCAGGCGGTGTAGCCCGAAAGGCCCGCCACCATCTGCGATGCGGAATTCCGCACGAACACCGCCAGCGCGCGGCGGTTCGAAGGCCCGGCATCGGCGGCGTTGAAATCGCCCAGGTGCTGGCTGAGCCGGTCGAGATCGGCCGCCTCGGGATGTTCGGTGACCGCGAATGCGAGGCCGTCCGCCATCACGCCGCCAGCTGCCCCCCGGTGAGGGGGCGGGGTGCGCCGGTGGTGGTCGGGAAACTGATGGGCAGGCCGGCTTGTACGCGAACGGCCAGGAAGGCGAAGCATTCGGCCTCGATGGCATCGCCGCGCCAGGCCACGGTCTCGGCCGGCACGGCCTCGACGCCGGCCCGGCTTGCCAGCATGGCCATGATGGCCGGATTGTGCCGCCCGCCGCCGCAGACGATGAGGCGATCGGGGCGCTGCGGCAAGAGGTCGAGCGCCCTGCCGACAGCGCCGGTGGTAAAGGCTGTCAGGGTCGCCGCGCCGTCTTCGGCGCCCAACCCCTCGGCCATTGAGGCGAGGAAATCGAAGCGGTCCAGGGATTTTGGATAGGGTGCGGAAAGGTAGGGATGGGTGAGGAGTTGCGCGAGGCGCGCTTCGTCCACCTGCCCCCGCAATGCCATGCTGCCGTCGCGATCCATCTCGCCCAGTCCCAGTCCCTTGACGAAGTCATTGATGGGGGCATTGGCCGGGCCGGCATCGAAGGCGATGAGCTGGTCGGCGCCATCCCACCAGGTGACATTGGCGACGCCGCCCAGGTTGAGCACGGCGGTTTTTCCATCCACGGCACCGATCCGGCGCAATAGCGCCCGGTGATAGAGCGCCGCCAGCGGCGCGCCCTGGCCGCCGGCGCGCACATCGGCCGAACGGAAATCATAGGCGGTGGGAATGCCGGTCAATTGATGCATCAGGGCGCCATTGCCCAATTGCCGCGTCGCCCCGATGCGGCCCGGCTGCGGGGCGCGATGCAGCACCGACTGGCCATGGAAACCGATGACGCCGATGTCGCTGGGCAAAAGGCCGGCCTGTGTGATGAGGTCCAATACCGCAGCCGATTGGGCGCGGGTGATCGCCTCCTCGGCTTCCGCGAAAATGGCCGGCTCGGGCCCCTCGAAATTCCAGGTTCGCGCCTGGGCCAGGGTCTCTTCCAAGAGGTCACGGATGGATCGGGGATAGGGCGCCAGGGTATAGGCGCCGAAATCCGCAATGGTTTCGCCATCGGTGCGCAACAGCGCCACGTCGATATTGCCGTCCAGCACGGTGCCCGTCATCAGTCCAATAGCCCAGACCGGCTTCATCTTCACGTTCTCACCTGGCATTGATGCAGTCTCCCACGGTCCGTCGCAGCGCCACGATGCCGCTGTCGAAATGCCGGGTCGGATGAACCCGGTTGGTCAGCAGCGTCCAGGCGTGTCCGCGCTCGAAGTCGAGCCACAGGCCGGTGCCGGTGAACCCGGTATGGCCGATGGTGGCGGCCGAACAGGCCTCGCCGCCCGACCAGCCTTCATAAGGACGTTCCCAGCCATGAGTGCGGCGGCCCGACAGCGGGGTGCGGATCAGGGCTTCCGGCCCCGCGGTGGCGAGCTTTGCCTGGCCGAAATCGAGCAGGGCCGAGGCGGTGCCGAACAGGCCGGCATGACCGGCGCCCTGCAGGGCCGAACAATTGTCGTCATGGACCTCGCCCACCAGCACCCGGTGGCGCCAGTAGCAGTCCTCGGTGGCTGCGGCGGCCTCGGCCGGGGCCGACCAGGCGAAGCCGGCGCCGGGATCGATCTCGCGAATCCAGGTCCCGGCGAGCCGTTCGAGCGCGAAGCCCAGGAGCATGAAATTGATGTCGGAATAGACGGCCGGACCGGCGGCAAATTCATGCTGCAGCAGAAAGGTGCGCAACAGATCCGGATCGCGGCCATAGGTATAGAGCGGAAAGACGGCGGGGAACGGCGTCTGGTGGCCAAGGCACTGGCGGAAGGTGACCTTGCGTTCCCAATTGTCGGGATTGTAGTGCCGGAAGTCCGGCAGGACGCTGGTGAGGGGCGCATCGAGATCGATGGTTCCGGCTTCGGCATGGGCCAAGATGCGTTCGGTGGTGAACAGCACCTTGGTGAGCGAGGCGAGGTCGAACCAGGTATCGTCCCGCATGGGGCGCGACAGGGGCACAGTCTGCGCCGCGCCGAGCGAACGGATGATGCGGTTGCCATCGGCATCGACGTGGCCGAGTACGCCTCCGGGAATGCGGCCGCTTTCGACGCTTGCGGCGAGGGTTGAAAAGGCCGCATCGAACCGTGCTGAAGACTTGCTCATGGGTGATCCTCCAGCCGCACGCGATGATCGGGGCCCGCCTCGCGCCATTGCGGCGGCGGGGGCTCATAACCGGGCGGGCGCACCAGGGATGGGACCTGCGTCATATCCACCGAAAAGCGCTGCCGCCGCCGCTCGACCGCCGGAACCGCGGCGATGAGGCGCCTGGTATAGCTGTGCCGCGGATCGCCGAGCACCGACCGCGCAGCGCCGATTTCCACGATCTGGCCGGCAAACATCACCGCGATGCGATGGGCGATGCGTTCCACCACCGCCATGTCATGAGAGATGAAGAGATAGGCCAGGCCGAATTCGCGCTGCAGATCGACCAGAAGATCGAGCACCTTGGCCTGTACCGACACATCGAGAGCCGACACCGCTTCGTCGAGCACCACCACGTCGGGGTTGAGCATCAGGGCGCGCGCGATGCAGAGGCGCTGTCGCTGTCCGCCGGAAAACTGGTGCGGATAGCGCTCGAGCACGTCGCCGGGCAGGCCGACCCGCTCCAGGAGGAAGACCATGCGGTCCCGCAGCGCCGCATCACGCTTGCGGCCGCTGGCGATCGCCGGTTCGGCCAGCAGGGCCTCGACGGTGAGCCGCGGATTGAGCGAGGCAAAGGGATCCTGAAACACCATCTGCACCGGGCGTCCGGAGCGGGTCGAAGCGATGTGAATGGCGCCACGGGTTGTGCTGTTGAGCGCCAGCAGCGCCCGCGCCGTGGTGGACTTGCCGCAACCGCTTTCGCCGACAATGGCCAGGGTTTCGCCGGGCACGAGATCGAAACTGACCCCATCGACGGCGTGGATGGCGCCCCGGGGCCGCAGCCAGGAGCGACCCACCGGAAAGCGGACCACGAGGTCATCAACCTTGACGATGGTGTCCGGCTTGGTGTCGCGGGTCCCGTCGGTTCGCACGGCCGCGCCGGAGGTGAAATGGGGCACGGCGCGCAACAGGTGCCGCGTATAATCGTGCTGGGGATTGTCGAGGATGGCGTCGGCATCGCCCTGTTCCACCGCCACCCCGTTCTGCATCACCATGATACGGTCGGCAATGCCGGCGACGAGGCCGATATCGTGGGTGATGAAAATCATCGCCATGCCGGTTTCCGCCCGCAATTCGGCCAACAGGGCCATGATCTGCGCCTGTACCGTCACATCGAGGGCCGTGGTCGGCTCGTCGGCGATGAGCAGGCGCGGACTGGCGGCCAGGGCCATGGCGATCATGATGCGCTGGCGCATGCCGCCGGACAGCTGGTGCGGATAATAGCCGAGGCGCGAGCGGGCATCGGGAATGCGCACCCGTTCGAGGACGTCCAGCGTCGCCTTGTCGGCTTCTGCGCCGGTAAGTCCCTTGGAGAGGCGAAAGGCTTCCGCTATCTGGGCGCCGACCGTGTGGACGGGGTTGAGCGAGGTCATCGGCTCCTGAAAGATCATGCCCACGTCGCGGCCGCGAATGCCAAGCAGGGTCTTTTCATCGGCACTCGAAACATCAACGACCGTGCCATCGGCGCGATTGAGGGCAATGGTGCCGCCGGTGATGCGGCCGCCGCCGAAATCGACAAGGCGATTGACCGAGAGAGCCGTCACCGACTTGCCCGAGCCTGACTCGCCGACAATGGCCAGGGTCTGGCCGGCATCGAGGTCGAAGCTGACGCCCCGCACCACTTCATTGGTCCTGGGATCGCGGCCGAAGCCGACATGCAAGTCGCGGACGGAAAGCAATGGCGTCATGTCTGCCGCCTTTGGGTGCGTGGATCGAGGATGTCGCGCAGCGCATCGCCCGTGAGGTTAAAGCCAAGAATGCCCAGCATGATGGTCAGCGCCGGGAAGATCATCAGCCAGGGCGCCCGCTGCATGAGGTTGCGGCTTTCCGAGAGCATGAGGCCGAGGGACGGCGTCGGGGGCTGTGTGCCCAGGCCGAGAAAGCTCAGACCCGCCTCGGTCAGCAAGGCCCAGGCCAGCGCCAGTGTCACCTGCACCGCCAGCGGCGCGACGAGATTGAGCAGGAGGTGATGGCTCAGCACATAGGGTTGCGAGCTGCCGAAGGTGCGCGCGGCGTCGACAAAGTCACGCTGCTTGAGCGAGAGAGCCGGACCGCGCACCACGCGGGCGAAGATCGGGGTATAGACAATGGCGATGGCGACCACGCTGGTCATGGTGCCCGGCCCGACAATGGCGATGATCAGCAGCGCCAAGAGGATCGCCGGAAAGGCCAGCAGCACATCCATGATGCGCATGAAAATGCCGTCCCACAACCCGCCCCACCAGGCGGCCAACAGCCCGATGACGGTGCCGGCCAGCGTGGCGATGGCCACCGCGGCAAAGGCGATGAGCATAGACTGCCGGATCCCCACCATGAGGCGGCTGAAGGCATCGCGGCCCAACAGGTCCGTACCGAACCAATAGGTGCCGCTGGGCGGCTTCAGCCGATCGATGGTGAACTGCTTGAGCGGATCATGCGGCATGAACCCGAAGGCGCCCAGGAGCGCGGCGAGCAGATAGACCGAGATGATGGCAAGCCCGATGCGGCCGGATGGATGGCGCAGGAGCGCGGCGAGGAGCCTTTTCATCAGCGCCCCCCGATGCGGATGCGCGGATCGAGCGCCACATAGGCAAGATCGACCAGCAAATTGACCACGAGGAAGTTGAAGGCGATGAACAGCACCGTGCCCTGGACCAGCGCATAGTCGCGCTGGGTGATGGCATCGAGCACCAGCCGCCCCAGGCCCGGCAGGGCAAAGATCTGCTCGACGATCACGGCACCCCCGAGCAGATAGCCGAACTCAACACCCGACAGGGTCACGACCGGGATAAGGGCATTGGGCAGCGCGTGGCGCCAGATGACACTGGCGGCAGTCGCACCCTTGGAGCGCGCGGTGCGCACATAATCGTCGCTGAGCACATCGAGCATGGCGGACCGGGTAATGCGGGTGACCGAGGCCGCAAAGGCAAAGCCCAGGGTAATGGCGGGAAAGATCAACTGCCCGATGCTGGCAACCGGATCGGCCAGAAGCGGGGTAAACGTGCCCATGGCCGGCACGAAGCCGAAGAACACCGACAGTACGTAAATGATGAGGATGCCGATGACGAAACTGGGCGTCGACTGGCCCAGCATGGCCAGGACCCGTACGACGAGGTCGCTGGGCCGTTCATTGCGCGAGGCGGCGAGAACGCCAAGCGGTACGCCGATGCCCAAGGCGATCACCATCGACATGAGCGAGAGCTGCAGGGTCAGCGGGAAGCGCTCGAGAATGACCGTCAGCACCGGCTTGCCATAGATCGAGGATATGCCCAGATCCCCCTGCACGAGCCCGGTCAGCCAGCGCAGATACTGGCTCCACACCGGTTGGTCGATACCGAAATAGGCGGCCAGCGCCTCTCTCTGGGCCGGGGTCAGCAGACCCGCTTCGGTGCCCAACATGGCCGTGATGGCATCGCCCGGCACCAGCCGGATCGACACGAAGACCAGGACGGAGACGCCCAGCAGGATCAGCGGAAAGGTCAGCAGGCGCTGAACCACATAACTCATGGGATAAGTCCGAAAAGGGGCCGGCGCTGTGGCCGGCCCCGCAGCTTACTATTCGACGGAGACCTTGGTGAGACCAAACAGCGTGCCGGTCGGCGACGGCTCGAAGCCGGAGACGGTGTTGAGCTGGGCCGTGTAGCTATAGCCCGTCGACAGCCACAGCCAGGGGGCCTGCTCGGCCAGGTGGCTTTCGAACTGGTGGAAGATCTCGGCCCGCTTGGCCGGGTCGGTTTCGGCCTGGCCCTGCTTCATCAGGCTGTCCAGCGTGTCGTCCACGAAGTTGGACACATGGGCCAGGTTGCCTTCCTTGGTGAAGTAGCGGTTGTACATCGGATAGGGGTCGGGACGGCCGCCATTCTGGGCCACGGCCATGTCGAAATCGCCCTTGAGCCAGGCGTCGACATAAACATTGAGTTCCATCATCTCGATTTCGAGATTGACCCCGATTTCGGCCAATTGGGCCTGCAGGACCTGCGCTTCCGAAGCAGCGACCGGCGGCTCACCGGTGGCGGCAATCACCTTGGCCGAGAACCCGTCCACACCGGATTCCTCCATCAGCTGCCGGGCCATGTCCAGGTCCTGTTCATAGCAGAACAGTCCGGCAGGGTCCTGCGCGAAGGCCGGCATGGTCAGCGGGCCCGTGACCTTGCCTTCGCCGGCCAGGGCCGCATCGATGATGGCCTGGCGGTCGATGGCGCAGCTCATGGCCTGGCGCACCTTGAGATTGTCCATCGGCGGACGCGCCGGATTGAGCTGGAGCACGTTATAGGCCAGCACGCCGACGCGGTTGAGCTCGAGATTGGGCTCGTCGGGCACGAGCGTGGCCACGAGCGGATCGTTGAGCAGGGCGAAATCGGTCTGCCCGGCGCGCAGCGAGGCCAGGATGGCCATCTCATCGGGCAGCACGGAAATGGTGATGCCATCGATGGCCAGGTCACCGCCGGCCCAGTCGGCATTGGCGCTGAGGACCTCGCGGGAATTGGGCTCCCAGCTGTCGAGCTTGAAGGGGCCCGAGCCGATGGCCTCGGTGCCGATGGTGCCGGCCTCGATCTCGGAGGCGGGCACAACGGCGGCATTGATGGTTGCCATGGCCACGAGAATGGGGACGTCGGCCGTGCTGAGATTGAAGACGACGGTCGCATCGTCCGGCGTATCGATGCTTTCGATGGAGAGGAAGTTCGACCGGGCAGCGGCGGAGGTGGCTTCATCCAGGAGCCGCTCGAACGACGCCTTGACGTCGGCGGAGGTGACCTGGGCACCGTTGGAGAACTTGGCATTGGTATCGAGCGTAAAGGTCAGCGTCTTGGCGTCTTCGGCAAATTCCCAGCTCGAGGCCACGGCCGGCACCACATTGAGATCGGCATCCAGGCGCACCAGCGGCTCATAGATCAATTCGAGCAGGCGCAGCGAGGAGAATGCGGTCTGCTTGTGCGGGTCGAGGCCGGTGGCGTCCTGTGACCAGGCCATGCGCAGGCTTGCCGCCTGAACGGGCAGCGCGACGGTGAGCGAGGTCAAGGCGGTGGCAATGGCCAGCCCGGCGATCAGATGTCTCGGCAATAGACGGTTCATGGTGTTCCCTCGTGTTGGGCCGGCTTGTGGAGCATGCCGTGCCAAAGTCGTCGGATGGTCCTCGGTACCGGGTCCCTCGTCCCGGCCGCACCAACCTCTGACCAGAGCCTATGAACTCCCGGCGGGCTCTGTCAATAATTTCCACGCTTGATGTGAACTATGAATTTTTGTTTCAATGGGCCGGCATCGCGCCTGTGCTATAGGGACGCGCCGGTCTGGCGCCAGACAGGCAAATCGCGCGGAGGAAGGGGGAGCCTTTGGGGATTCAATCGACGATCGAGGCATCGACCGGCAAGTTCACGCCCGCCATGCAGCGCGTGGCCGACGTGATCCGCGACCAGCCCCGGATCGTGCTCGATCAGACCATTTCCGAACTGGCCGACAGTTGCGGCACTTCGGTTGCCTCCATCGTCCGCTTTTGTCGGACGCTGGGGCTCTCTGGCTATGCGCAATTGCGCATGTCGCTGGCCACCGAACTGGGCCGGGAAGCCGCGCAGTTCGGCACGGACCTGACCCTGGGCGCGGAAATCGCCCAATCCGACACGCTTCAGGAAATGGCTGCCAAGGTCGCGTCGCTCGAAATTCTGGCCATTGATGAAACCGTGTCGGGCCTCGATTACGGGACGCTGGAGCGGGTGGTGGCCGCCCTCGACCGGGCCGAGCGCATCCTGCTCTTCGGCATCGGCGCGAGCCAGTTCGTGGCGCAGGACCTCCATCACAAGCTGTTCCGCGTCGGCCGCAATGCCTTCCTTCTGGCCGATCCGCACGAAGCCTGGACCGCGGCCCTGCTGTCGCCAAAGGGCACGGTGGCCGTGGGCTTTTCCCATTCCGGCAGTACCGCGGATACGGTCCGCTTTCTCGACATCGCCCGCGGGGCCGGTGCGCTCACCGTCGCCGTGACAGGTTCCCCCGATTCCGCGCTGGCCCGGGCCGGTGACGAATGCCTCGTCAGCCGGGCGCGCGAAAGCCGGCTGCGCGCCGGCGCCATGGTCAGCCGCATCGCCCAGCTTGCCATTGTCGATTGCCTGTTCCTCGGCGTCGCCAGCCAGCGCTATGAGCAGACGGTGGATGCGCTGAAGCGCACAAGGGACGTCACCCATCCGCGCTGATCAGCCACCCCAGAGCGCGGAGGGGCCGGGATCGATCAAGCCGTCGCGATAGACGAGCCCGCCCGGGCGGTCCGCAGCCAATAGCAGCGGTCCATCGAGATCGACCCAGCGCGCACGGCCGGCCAGCAGCCGCGCCGGCAGCATGGACAGCGAGGTGCTGACCATGCAGCCCACCATGATCGACAGCCCCAGGGATTCGGCGCGGTCCGCCACCGCCAGAGCCTCGGTCAGGCCGCCAGTCTTGTCGAGCTTGATATTGACGGCATCGTAGCGCCCGACGAGGGCCTCCAACCCGTCGAGGGCGTGGATGCTCTCGTCAGCGCAGATAGGCACCGTATGCTCGATCTCTGCCAGCAGGTCATCGGCCCCGGCAGGCAGGGGCTGCTCCACCAGGTCAACGCCGAAATGGCGGCAGATGTCGAGCATGAGAGGCAGTTCATCGCCGTGCCAACCCTCGTTCGCATCGACCACGAGGCGGCTGCGGGGCGCGGCGGCACGCACCGCGCCCAGGCGTTCGGCATCGCCGGGCGCGCCCAGCTTGATCTTGAGCAGGGGCAGGTGGGCCGCCATGCCGGCCGCCTCGGCCATGGCATCCGGCGAGCCCAGACTGATGGTGAAGGCCGTTTCGATGCGGTGGGGCAGCGTGATGCCGGCGAGAGTCGAGACCGAGGTGGAGCCCGTGCGGGCCTCGAGGTCCCAGAAGGCACAATCGAGCGCATTGCGGGCCGCGCCCGGCGGCAGGGCCTGTTGCAGGTCTGACCGGCTGAGCCCTGCCGCCACAGCCGGGGTCATGGATTGTATGGCGGCCAGCACCGCCTCCGGCGTTTCTCCATAGCGCGCATAAGGCGTGCACTCGCCCCACCCTGTCAGGCCGTCGCGATCAAGGCGCGCCGTCACCACGACGGCTTCGGTCTTGCTGCCACGGGCAATGGTGAACCGGCCAGCAATGGGGAAGGGCTCGATGGCCGCAGAAAGGGTCGTGGTCATTTGTCGGGATCAGGCGGGTACGGGACGGAAGAAGTGGTTGTCGGCAACCTGAGTCACCTGGTCCTGCGGCCGGGCCGCCTCGCGACGGATATCCTCGATGCGGCCCAGTTCATCGGCGAAACGCACATCGTCGAAGCGCCGGTCGGGGTCGGGCACGGCAGACAGCAGCAGTCGCGTATAGGGATGGCGCGGGTTTTCGAGGACGCTATCGACATCGCCCCATTCGACGATCTGGCCGGCATACATGACCATGATGTCGTCGGCGACATAGCGGGCGGTGGCGATGTCATGGGTGATGTAGAGCAGAGCCAGCTTGAGTTCGGCTTTCATCTCGTTGAGCAGGTTCAAAATGCCCTGGCGCACCGACACATCCAGCATCGAGGTCGGCTCGTCGGCCACGATGACCTCCGGATTAACCGCCAGGGCGCGGGCAATGGAAATGCGCTGGCGTTGCCCCCCGGACAGCTCGTGCGGAAACTTCTTGAGGATCAGGTCCGGGTCGAGTTTGACGCGCTCTAAGAGCTCGGTCATGGCCGCCTGCCGCTGGACTGCGGTGAGCCCCTTCTGGTGCAGCTTGAGCGGACGCTCGAGATGATAGCGGATGGTGTGGGTGGGGTTGAGGGACGAAAAGGGGTCCTGGAACACCATCTGCACCGAGGATCGATAGGCTTTGAGCGCCTTGCGGTCGGCGCGGCCCATCGGCTCGCCGCGAAACAGCAATTGCCCGGCATCGGGCGTGTATTCGCGCATGATCAGGCGCGCCGCCGTGGTCTTGCCGGACCCCGATTCACCGACCAGCGCCAGGGTGCGCCCTGCATGGAGGGCAAAGGACACCGAGCGGGCCGCATAGACGGGATTGTCGCTGCGACCGAAAATCTTGGAGACCTTGTCGAGAGCGAGGATCGGTGTGGTCATGGATTTGCCTCGCGGCCCGGCCGGTCGCCATGCAGCCTGGGCATGGAGGCCCAGAGCTGGCGGGTATAGTCGTGCCTGGGCTGGCGATAGATGGTCTGCGCGTCATTGACCTCCACCAGTTCGCCTTCCAGCATGATGCCGATGCGGTCGCTGACCTGCACCATCAGGCCCAGGTCATGGGTGATGAACAGCACCGAAAATCCGAGCTTCTTTCGCAGCACGTCGATGCGTTGCAGGATTTCGCGCTGCACAACGACATCGAGCGCGGTGGTGGGTTCGTCCATGATCAGTAGCTTGGGATCGAGGGCGAGGCATATGGCGATGACGATGCGCTGGCGCATGCCGCCCGAGCATTGATGCGGATAGGCATCGAGCCGTTCGGGCGCGATATCGACCAGCCTGAGCAGTTCGGTGGCGCGTTGGCGGGCCTCGGCGCGGGTGATCGGGCCATGGGCCCGGAGCACGTCATAGAATTGCGTGTCGATGGTGAGCACCGGATTGAGCGAGTTCATGGCGCTCTGAAACACCATGGCCACCTCGCGCCAACGGAAGGCGCGCAGCTCTGCCTCGTCGAGATCGAGCACGTTGCGGCCGTTGACGAGGATTTCGCTGCCGGTGCGGATGAGGGCGGGCGGGCGATGTAACCTGCTGATTGCAAAGGCAATTGTTGACTTTCCGCAGCCTGATTCACCGGCCAGGCCGAAGAATTCGCCGGGGGCGATGTCGAAGCTGACATCCTTGACGGCGTGAAAATCGGCGGTGTCGCCGACATAGTCGATATTGAGATTGCGGATGGAGAGGACCGGGGTGCTCACAGCTTGCCCTCCCCGATGCGGACCATGCGGGTCCAGCGGTTCAGCATGCCGCCGGTCCGCAGCCGCGGATTGGCGATCTCGTCGATGGCAAAATTGATGAGCGCCAGGCCAAGGCCAAGGAATGCCAAGGCAAAACAAGGTGCTAGCAGATCCCACCAGGCCCCGACCGAGAGCGCCGCAGCGTTCTGTGCATTGTAGAGCATGATGCCCCAGGACACGGTATTTGGATCACCGAGCCCCAGGAATTCCAGGGTCGCCTCGGTGATGACGGCGAAAATCACCGAACCGATGAAGTTGATGCCGACGATGGAAATCAGGTTCGGGAAGATCTCGAACACCATGATCCGCCAGCCCGGCTCGCCCAGCATTTCTGCGCTTTTGACGTAGTCGCGTTGCCGTATTGATAGCGTTTCCGACCGCGTGACGCGCACGCCCCAGGCCCAGGATGTGAAGCCCAGGATGATGGCGATGACCAGCGGGCTCGCCTGCCCGATGAAGGCGGCGAGCACCAGCAGCAGCGGCAGGTTGGGAACGACCAGCACCATATTGGTGAAAAAGTTGATGACCTCGTCGACGACCCCGCCCTTGTAGCCGGCGATGATGCCGAGGACGGTGCCGATGAGGGTGATGAGCAGCCCGGCGCCGAACCCGACCGCGAGCGAAACGCGGGCGCCGTGGACCAGCCGCGAGAACACGTCGTGCCCGAGGCGCGTGGTGCCCATCCAGTGATCCCAGCTGGGTGGCTGGTGCGGCCGGCCGACGCGCTTGACCGGGCTGTATTCGGTGAGCCAGGGAGCCAGGATCGCCACCGCCACGATGATGGCGAGGATGATGAGGCCAACCATGGCCTTCTTGTTGTGCAGGAGCTGGGACAGCAGGGTCATCGCCTCAGGCCTTCTTGAGACGCGGGTCGAGCAGCACATAGCTCAGATCGACGGCGAAATTGGAGACCAGCATGGCGCCGGTCATGATCAGCAATTGACCCTGGATGACCGGATAATCGCGGGCGATGATGGCCTGGTAGAGCGTATTGCCCAGGCCCGGATAGTTGAACACCACCTCGGTGACCAGCGAGCCGCCCAGAATGGTGCCGATGGCTATGGCCAGGCTCGATACGGTCGGCAGCAGCGCGTTGCGCGCCGCGTACCAAAGCATGACATTGTTGTCGGTGAGGCCCTTGGCGCGGGCCATGACGATATAGTCCTCGCCCAGGAGGTTGATCATGTTGTTGCGCATGGTCACGGCAAAACCGCCCGACAGCACGAAGACCAGCGTCAGCATGGGCAGGGTCCCGTGATAGAGGACGCTGGAAATATATTGCCAGTTCCAGGCCGGATCGATCAGCGGATTGGCGGCATAGCCATTGGGAAACCAGCCCAGGGTATAGCCGAAGATGAACAGCATGATCAGCGACACGACGACCGCCGGCACCGAGCTCGAAAAGATGGCGGTGAGCGAGATGATTGAATCGGACAACCGTCCGCGCCGCCAGGCCGCCAGCACCCCGAGCAAGCTCCCCAGGGTGAAGCTGACCACGGTGGCAATGCCCATCAGGCCCACGGTCCAGATCAGCGCGCGGCCCAGCAGTTCGGTCACCGGCAGCGGAAAATACTTGATCGACCGGCCCAGATCGCCGGTGAACACGCTCTGCAGGTAGGCCAGATACTGTTCGTGCAGCGGCGCGTCGATAAAGCCGAAGGTGAGTTTCAGGGCATTGAGGTTTTCAAGGCTGAGCTCTGATCCGGCGCTGGCGAACATGATCTGGATCGGATCGCCCGGCATCAGCCGGGGCAGGAAGAAATTGATGGTCGCGGCAACCAGAAATGCCGCGAGGTAAAAGGCGAGACGCCGGAGCAGGAAGGTCATCGGTGCTTGTGTTCTCCCTGAGGCGGGTATGCTCGCCGCGCGTCGCCTTGCTCTCGGTTGTCATCCCGGCGAAGGCCGGGATCCATCTCGAAATCTCAGGATGGGCCCCGGCCTTCGCCGGGGTGACATTCAGTGGCGATGTTGTCAGCAAGGTTCCCGCTTTCGCGGGAATGACGCTGTGCGAGTGACGGGGTAGATGGCGGGAGTGCAAGGCTACGCTCCCGCCTTTGGCGCGTTTACTCAGCGACCGGCACCAGATCGAGCAGTTGCAGGACGCGGGCCGGGTTGGCGTTGGAGACGACCGGGGAGTATTTCGGATCGTCGGCATTGGCCCAGCCGGTGAAGCGGCTGGTATTGTACTGGTAGAAGGACGGGCTGTTATAGACCGGGATGACCGGCATGTTCTCGGCCACGATCAGCTGGATCTGATCCATGATGTCCTTGGCTTCGGTGGGGTCCTTGATCTGGGTGTACTGGCCCAGAAGGTCCATGACCTCGGTATTTTCCCAATGCGGCGCGGTGAAGCGGCTCTTGCCGAAATCGCTCGGATTGAACGAGCGGATATAGGGGAAGTAGGGATTGGCCGCCGAGGCCAGGGCATTGAGGGTCATGGAATAGTCGCCGGCAATGAGCCCGGAGGTCCACACGGCCGCTTCCGGCGTCGACATCTTCACATTGATGCCGGCCTCGGTCAGGCTCTCCATGGCGATCTGCACCGCATCGATCCAGTCGGTCCAGCCATTGGGCACCATGATGTCGATGGCGATCGGCGTGCCGTCGGGATTGTCGCGGAAACCATCGCCATCGGCGTCGACATAGCCGCTCTCATCGAGCAGGGCGACGCCGGCTTCGAGGTCGAACTTGCCATATTGACCATATTCGGTGGCGACCGCCGGATTGGCGAAGCTCTTGTAGAGTTCGCCCAGCATGGCGGGGTCTTCGTTGATCAGCGGATAGCCATAACCGGCAATGTCGATAATGGTCTGCCGGTCGATCAGCATGGACAGGGCCCGGCGGAAATTGACGTCGGTGAAGGCCTTGCGGTTGTTTTCGTCCGGCGTCGTCATCGACAGCTGGAACGAGACCAGGCTCGAAGGCGTGAACCAGTAGTGGTGATGCTCGGGATCCTTGGCGACGAAGGTATTGTCGATATCGGGAATGAAGCTGGTCGCCCAATCCAGCGTCCCATCGGCAAGGGCAGCGAGCACCTGCGGGTTGTCGGCAAGTTGCGGCATGCGCAGGCAATCGACTTCGAGATTGTCAGCGTCCCAATAATTGGGATTGCGGCACTGCTCGTAAACCTGCGGGGTGAAGCGGGTGATCTCGGTCATCGGACCCGATCCGACCGGCTCTTCATTGGCGAAGGTCACCGGGTCTTCGATCTCGGCCCAGATGTGCTCGGGCACGATGGGCATGCCGACAATGGTGTTGGCGATGAGCGAATTGGCTTCCTTGAGGTTGAACGTGACCGTGCGGTCATCGACCTTTTCGACCGACTCCAGCAGCGCCGACACCGAGATGAAGTCCAGCGCCGGGAACTTGGTGATGTAATCATAGGTGAAGACGACGTCGTCGGCCGTCAGCGGCTCGCCGTCCGACCATTTGAGGCCCTCGCGCAGCACGAAGGTGATCGACATCAGATCGTCGGCCAGTTCATAGCTTTCGGCCAGGCGGAAGGTTGGCTCATTGCTCTTGAGCCGGTTGAACACGACCAGAGGCTCATACATGAAATCGAGCGTGGTATAGCGCGCCGAAGTCTGCCCGAACGGGTTGAAATTGCGCACGAAGGTGGTGGTCTGCTCGGCGCTGAGCGTCAGCACATTGCCGCTGTCCTGGGCCTGGGCGGGCACGGCCGCCAGAAGGGCCAGTGCCGATGCAGTGGCGATCCATGAAAGTCTTGGCATCTCGTTCTCTCCTTGTTGGCTGGATGACCCCCTCAGGCCATTCCATACTCCCTGAAAATGTCTTCGGCCCGTTGATGCAGATCCGCGACGTCGAAGCGGGCATTGCCGAGCTGCTGCTGCGCCCGCGCGATGCGCGCGAGGCTTTTTTCGCCAAGCGGGCGGGCCGCCCTGGCGGCGGCCTGGCTGGCCGCCAGATCGCCCTGGCTGTGCAGGGCAATGTCGTATCCGGCATCGAGCGCGGCCCGGACCCGGTCCGGCCAGGGGCCCGACAGGGCCTCCATGGTCAGGCAATCGGTGACCAGCACGCCGTCATAGCCGAGCCCGGTCCTGATCAATTCGCAGACCTTGGGCGATATCGAGGCAGGCCGGTCCGGATCGATCTGGGTGAAGATGAGATGGGCCACCATGGCCCATGGCGCCTCGCGCAGAGCGATGAACGGACGAAAATCGCTGCCGGACATGTCGGTGATGCTGGCATCGACCACCGGGCAGTCGAAATGCGGATCGACGCTGACCCGGCCATAGCCGGGGATGTGCTTGATGATGGGCATGGCGCCCACTTCCAGCATGGCCTCGACCACCACCTGGCCGAGCAGGCTGACGAGATCGGGATCATCCCCGAAGGCACGATTGCCGATGACATTGTGGGTGCCGGGCCGGGCCAGATCGAGCACCGGCGTCGTGCCGCTGCCCAGGTTGAGCGCGGCCATCATGCTGCCCATGGCCAGGCTCGACAGCCGCAGCGCCTGTGCGCCGGCGTCCCGGTCCTTGCGGGCGAGGGCGCCGAAATCGCCCAGGGGACGGAACAGCGGCCAATTGCCATTGTCGAGCCGCTGCACGCGGCCGCCTTCCTGATCGATATAGACCGGCGCATCGGCGCGCCCCACCGCGTCGCGGAACTGGGACACGAGGCGCCGGATCTGATCGGGATTGTCGAGATTGCGCTTGAACAGGAAAAGGCCGAACGGATTGGCCTCGCGGAAAAAGGCGATCTCGGAGGCCGAGAGCGTGTGGCCGGGCATGCCGACGAAGAGGGCCAGCGGGGCGGGTTCGGTCATGGAGCCTCCTCCGCCCTGGGCTTGAGGCGCAGCAGACCCTGATAGATGTCCTCGTTGTCGGAAGGGATGGGCAGGGCGCCGGCGGCACTGACATAGAAATCGACCGGACCGGCGGAGCCGACAACGGCATAGGCATAGCCCTGTGCCTTCATGGCCATGAGGGTGGCGTGGAACAACGCCAGGCCAATACCCTTGCCGCGCTGGTCCTCGCTGACCCCGGTGGGGCCGAAAAAGCCCCGGGCCGTGGCGTCGTAGCAGGCAAAGCCGACCAGTGCGCCATCGACCACGGCAATGAGGCAGCCGGGCGGCTGATGCGCCATGGCGGCAGCAACCTCGCTCACCCAATAGTCGCTGAAATGCCGGCGCACCCAGTCCTTGATAATGTGCTGTTCGGGCGGCAGCGCCACGCGGATGGTGGCGGCAACCCCTGTGGCGCGGGCAGCCAGGTCATCCATGCGGCGGCTATAGAGATTGACGAGCAGGTCCATCCCGGCCTCCGCCTACCCGGCCGCACGGGGCTGATGCTGGGCCGCGGCGCGGCGCAGGAAGCCATCGGACTGACCCAGGGCCTGTGTGCCGGCGGCGGCATCAAGGCCGGTGAGCGCCATCAGGATGGCCAGTTTGACATTGTTGCCGCTGGCAACAAGGAAGCCCTCGGCCTGCTCGGGCGTGCAGCCGGTCACCTCGACCAGGATGCGGGTGGCGCGGGCGGCTAGCTTTTCATTGCTGACCGAGACGTCGACCATGAGATTTTCATAGGACTTGCCGATGCGGATCATACTGGCCGTGGTCAGCATGTTGAGCACCAGTTTCTGCGCGGTGCCCGATTTGAGCCGCGTCGAGCCGGTCAGCGCCTCGGGCCCGACCACCGGCGAAATGGCGATGTCGGCCATGCGGGCAATGGCCGAATCGGGATTGCAGGACAGCGCCGCGGTGACCGCGCCAGTGCTTCTGGCATGGTCGAGGGCGCCGATGACATAGGGCGTGCGGCCGCTGACGGCGATGCCCACCACCACGTCCCGGGCTGACAGATTGATCTTTTCGAGGTCGCGCCGGCCCTCTTCGCGGGAATCTTCGGCGCCTTCGATCGGATGGCGCAGGGCCCGGTCGCCGCCGGCAATAAGGCCGATGACCATGCCTTCGGGTACGCCGAAGGTCGGCGGGCATTCGGAGGCGTCGAGCACGCCCAGGCGCCCCGACGTGCCCGCGCCCATATAGATGAGGCGGCCGCCGGCCTTGAAGGCATCGACGATGCGGTCGACCGTCATGGCAATGGCGGGCAGGACCTGGCGGACCGCCTCGGCGACCTTGGCATCTTCGCGGTTCATGGCGGACAGGATTTCGCCGGTCGACATCAGGTCGATCTGCATCGTGTCCGGATTGCGGGCTTCGGAAACGAGCTTGTCCAGCTCGGCCATCAGGGTGGTTCTTGCCATGGTGCCTATGCTCAAATTCCGCTGCGATGCTAGAAGTGAATATTCCGGGTGTCAACGCAACATGGAATATTGTATTCCTATTGTGATGGCGCCTGCAGACGGTCGTGGAGGACCCGGCCGGGCGGCGCGCCACAAGGCGGTTGCATTGCAGCGGGGGACGGCCTTAGTCGTCGCAAAAGGCCCGGGGGCGGGCGGAGGTCGATAGAGCCAGCATGTCCATCCTCAAAGTTCTCAGTGCCAAGCTCGACACCATGACCCAGGCCGATCGCCAGATCGCCCAGTTCATCATCGACCACCCCGAGCAGATGCTGACCCTGTCTTCCGCAGCCCTGGCCGACGCCACGGGGCGCAGCCAGTCCAGCGTCGTCAAGTTCAGCCAGAAGCTCGGCTATGCCGGCTACCAGCAGCTCAAGCTGGCGGTGAACAAGGCCAAGGCGCTGGAATGGCACGCGCCGGGCGGGGTCATCCACGGCACCATCGATGCCAGCGACAGCTATGTCACGATCCTCCAGAAGCTGATCGGCAGCAAGCTGCTGTCGATGCGCGAAACCCTGGCCGCCAACAATGAGCAGACCATCGACCTGGCGCTCGATTCCCTGGTCAAGGCCCGGAAAATCCAGCTTGCCGGCGTTGGCGCCTCGTCACTGGTGGCCAAGGATTTCTCCTACAAGCTGCTCAAGCTCGGGCGCATGGCGCTGATCGACAGCGACAGCCATATCCAGATTTCCAATGCTTCGGCGCTCAATGAGAACGACGTGCTGCTGGCCCTGTCCCATTCCGGGCGGAGCGTGGAAACGCTGCGCATTGCCGAAATCGCCAAGCAGCGCGGTGCCGCGGTCATCTCGATGACCGGCCTGCAACCCAATCCGCTGCTCGACCTGGCCGATATCCATCTGTTCACGGTGGCCGACGAGGAAAGGGTGCGCTCCTCGGCCATCACCTCGCGCGATGCGCAGCTGATGCTGATGGACATGCTGTTCATCCTGATGATCCGCCGCCAGGCCGACGCACACGACTTCATCCACAACAGCGAATCCGCCGTCACCGTGCTCAAGGCGCGATAGGCCGGAGGGGGCCGGCGGACGGGTTTTCCAGTGCCGGATGACTGTAACGCAGTCGTAATTTTATATTCTTGACACCGCAATTTGACGGAATTTAGTATTCCAAAGGCCGGGCGATCTGCGTCCGGCCCGCAAGGGGGCCCAAACGGGTCGAACGGAGGGAGCGCTTGGCTCAGCTTTCACTGCGCGGCATCAAGAAGCGGTTCCGGGAAACCGAGGTTCTGCACGGCATCGACCTCGAGATCGGCGACCGCGAATTCGTGGTGTTCGTCGGCCCTTCCGGCTGCGGAAAATCCACCCTGCTGCGCCTGATCGCCGGGCTCGATCCGATCACCGATGGCGAATTCGTGCTCAATGGCAGAAGCATGAACGATGTGGCGCCCTCCCGGCGCGGCATTGCCATGGTGTTCCAGTCCTACGCGCTTTATCCGCATATGGACGTCTATGAGAACATGGCCTTCGGTGCCCGGCTGATGGGGCTCGACAAGGCCCATGTCGAGCGCCGCATCGCCGAGGCCGCGCGCATGTTGCGGCTCGAGGACCTGCTCAAGCGCCGCCCGCGCGAGCTCTCCGGGGGGCAGCGCCAGCGCGTCGCCATCGGTCGCGCCCTGGTACGGAAGCCCGACGTGTTCCTCCTCGACGAGCCGCTCTCCAACCTCGACGCAGCGCTGCGCAGCGAGGTGCGGCTGGAAATCGCCCGGCTGCACCGGGAAATCGGCGGCACCATGATCTATGTGACCCATGATCAGGTCGAGGCCATGACCCTGGCCGACAAGATCGTGGTGATGAACAATGGCCGCATCGAGCAGGTCGGCTCGCCCCGCGACCTCTACGAAACGCCGGCCAATACGTTTGTCGCCGCCTTTATCGGCTCGCCGCGCATGACCCTGATCCCCGTCACCTCCGATGGCCAGCGCCTCGCCATCGCCGATGGCGGCGCGGTGCCGCTCGCCAATTTGCCCGAGGCCGGCACGCTGACGCTTGGCCTGCGCTCGGATGCCGTGCGGTTGCAGCGCGGCACGGGCGTGGACGGATTTGCTGCCCAGGTGGTCTATACCGAATATCTGGGCGACAACGCCTTTGTCTATGCGCGGCTGGCCAACGGAACCCTCTTGGCCGCCCGCACCACCCCCAATGATCTCTTCGTACCCGACGAGGCCGTGACCGTCACGGTCGAGCCCGGCGCTGCGCATTTGTTTTCCGCCGAGGATGGCCGGCGGCTGGCGCCCTGAGGGCGCCGGGACAGGACCATGCCAACAGAACTTGCAAGGAGAGGGAACTCCATGACCACCAATCTGATACGCATCGGCGCGGCATTGGGAGCCGTGCTTTTCGCCGCGCCCGTCATGGCGCAGGACCTGACCATGTGGAGCTGGCGCCAGGAAGACCGCGCCGCCTATGAGCAGTTCATCGAGACATTCGAGGCTGCCAATCCCGGCATCACGGTCAAGTTCGAGACCTTCGAGGCCACCAATTACAACACCATCCTGTCGACCGCCCTGGCCGGTGGCACCGGGCCCGACGTGATGATGGTGCGCGCCTATGGCGGGCTCGAAAACGTCGCTTCCGCCGGCTATCTCGAAGCGCTCAGCACCGAAACGGTGCCGGCCCTGGCCGATTTCGCCGCGCCGGCCCTGGCCGCCGAAAGCATGCGCTCCGACGGCCAGATCTATGCCGTGCCCTTTGCCAGCCAGACGCAGCTGGTGATCTACAACAAGGCCATTTTCGACGCCAATGGCCTTGAAGAGCCGCAGACCTGGGCCGATCTCGAAGCGCTGAGCCAGACGCTCAAGGATGCCGGTGTCATTCCATTCGCCAACGGCACGGCAACGGCATGGCAGAACGAGACCGTGACATTCGGGCTCGGCTCGACGCTGATGGGCAAGGACTTCTACGAAGCGCTGATCGCCGGCGAGGCCGACTTTACCGATGAACGCTTCACCTCGGCCCTGGGCGCGGTGGCAGACCTGGCCGCCGACTACTTCCCCGATGGCTTTATCGGCCTCGACTATCCTTCTGCCCAGCAGCTGTTCTCCTCGGGCATGGCGGCTATGTTCGTTGGCGGCTCGTATGAGCTGGCGACCTTCAAGGCGCAGAACCCGGACATCGAGCTGGGCATGTTCGCCTCGCCGGGCGTTGCTGCCGAGGACGAAAAGCTGGTCGGGCTCTATTTTGATGGCGGTTATGCGGTCAATGCCGCCGGCGCCAACAAGGACGCGGCCATCACCTTCGTCAATTACCTGGCCAGCCTCGACTTCGGACAGGCCTTTGCCAATACGCTCAACAATATCTCGACCGTGCCGGGCGTCACCTTCGACAACCCGCTCCTGGCCGAGGTCGCCGAGCTCAACCAGTCCTCGATCCCCTATCTGATGCTGGCCCATTTCCGCTATGGCGAGCCGTCGGGTTCGGTGCTGATCCAGGGCGAAATGCAGAAGCTGTTCGCCGGCGAAACCACGCCCGAGGCGATCGGCGAGGTGCTGACCACCGGCCTTGCCGCCTGGTACGAGCCGTTCAAGCAGTAAGGCGGCCACTCCCTCCGCCCGCATCTCCTCACACCCCCACCTAACCTCCCCCTAGTAGGGGGAGGGACGGCGCGGCGGGTGTGAGGAGATCATTTCAAAAGCGCAGAACTCCTCCTCCCCCTCTTTCAGGGGGAGGTCGGGAGGGGGGTGGCGGCGGACGCCTGCCCTCGAACCTAGCGAGCCACAGATGCCCCAACTCAGGATGACAGGCCGCGGCCTCTGGATCACGATCCTGATCGTGCCGCCCATGGCCTTCGTGGCCCTGTTCATCGTCTATCCGATCATCTCGGCTTTCGCCTATGCCTTCTTCGACTGGCAGGGGCTGCGGCGGCTGGATTTCGTGGGGCTGGAAAACTTCCATACGGTGCTGTTCGTCGAGCCCTACCGCAGCTGGACGCTCAATGCCTTCAAGAACAATGTTATCGTCTTCTTCGCGCTGATGGTGCTGCAGAACGGGCTGGGCTTCATCCTCGCCTATGCGCTGTGGCGCGAATTGCCCGGCGCGCGCTTTCACCGCATCGCGGTGTTCCTGCCGGTGGTGCTCTCGACCATCATCGTCGCCTATCTCTTCAAGCTCTTCTACCATCCGCTGTTCGGGGTGGTGAATATCAGCCTCAAGGCCATCGGCCTGGGCGGGCTGGCGCAGCCCTGGCTGGGCCAGAGCGGCACGGCGCTGTGGAGCATCATCGTGGCGCAGGCCTGGCACATGGTGGGCTTTCCCACCCTGGTGTTCCTCGCCGGCATGCAGCGTATTCCGGGGGAAATCCTCGATGCCGTGCGCATGGAAACCGAGAGCGAATGGGTCAAGATCACCAAGGTGGTCTGGCCTCTGGTGGCGCCGAGCGCCACCATCGTCTTCACGCTCCTGTTCGTGGGCGCGTTCAACTGGTTCGAATTGCCCTATATCATGGGCGGCCTGGACGGCTCGCCCTTCGGCTCCACCGACGTGCTCGGGCTTTATTTCTATCGCACGGCCTTCGGCAATGTGTCGGCCGGGCAGCAGGACTTCGGGCTCGGCAGCGCCCTGGCAGTGCTGATCTTCATCTTCATCGCGCTGGTGGCGACGGTCGTCACCGTGCGGCTGCGGGCCCGGGAGATCCAGATATGAGCACCGCCAGCCAGAGCTATTATGACCGCAAGGGCCTGCTCGCGACGCTGGGCCGCGACGGGCTTTTGCAGATCATCCTGATCGCCAACACCATCATCATGCTGGCGCCCATCGTCATCATGGTGTTCTCGGCCTTCAAGACGACGCCGCAGATTTTCCAGTCGCCATTCGGGCTGCCCGACTTCACCCAGATCGGCAATTTCATCAAGATCTGGAGCGAGACCAATTTCCTGCGCTACCTGGTCAATTCCTTCGTGGTGACCGGCGCCTCCATGGTGCTGATCCTGACGCTGGGGACCATGGCCGCCTATGCCATCGGCCGCTATGCCTTTACCGGGGCGAACTTCATCCTGATGTTCTTCCTCGCCGGGCTCACCCTGCCGTTGAAACTGGCCATCATCCCGCTGTTCATGCTGATGCGGGACCTGTCCATTCTCAACAATCAGCTCAGTCTCATCTTCGTCTATACGGCCATGGGCCTGCCGACGACGGTGTTCATCATGACCGGGTTTATCCGCACCCTGCCCAGCGAGCTCGAGGACGCGGCGCGCATGGACGGGGCTTCGGAAGCGCGGATCATGTGGTCGATCATGCTGCCGCTGGTGCGCCCGGCCATGGTCATCGCCGGCATCCAGAACGTGGTGCCGATCTGGAACGACTTCTTCTTCCCGCTGGTCTTCATCCAGAATGACGATCTCAAGACCCTTCCGCAGGGGCTGACCACCTTCATGGGCGAATATACCACCGACTGGGGCGTGCTGTTCTCGGGCCTGACGCTTTCGGCGGCGCCGATCATCATCATCTATATCGTCTTGTCCAAGCAGTTCATCGCCGGCATGACCTCGGGCGCGGTCAAATGATCCTGCCAAAAGGTCTCGTGGTCTCCTGCCAGGCGCGGGCCGACAATCCCCTGCACGGGCCGCAGTTCATGGGCGCCATGGCCCTGGCGGCGCGCGACGGCGGGGCGGTGGCCATTCGCGCCAATGGGCCGGACGACATCGCGGCGGTGCAGGCGGCCGGTCTGCCGGTCATCGGCATCCACAAGGTGTTTTCGACCGAACACCCGGTTTATATCACCCCCGATTTTGCGGCGGCGGCGGCCATCGTTGCGGCCGGTGCCCGGGTCGTGGCGCTCGATTGCACTTTGCGGCCGCGCGACGGCGAGCGTCCAGAAGTGCTGGTGCGGCGCATTCGCGAAGAGCTGGGCGCCGAGGTCTTTGCCGATATCTCCACCCTGGACGAGGGACTGGCCGCCGCCGATTGGGGCGCCGACTATGTCGCCACAACGCTTTCCGGCTATACCGAGGCGACGGAGCCCAAGCCGCAGCATCCGGACCTCGATCTGCTGGAAAGTCTGGCGCAGCGGCTTTCGGTTCCCGTGGTCGCCGAGGGCCGCTACAATACGCCCCAATGGGTCAGACGCGGTTTCGAGGCCGGGGCCCATGCCGTCGTCGTGGGGACCATGATCACCAATCCAAGAGAGATCACCGCCAGCTTCGTGCGCCAGGGCATGCCTCGTGACTGAGGCCCATATCGGGCTCGATGTCGGCGGCACCGCCGGGCGCTGGGTGGCCTGCGCCGGCGACGGAACGGTGCTGGCGCGCGGTCGGGTGGCAGGCGCCACTGGCCATGTGTTCAACCCGGCCGAACGCCAGCGCTTGTCGGACTGCTTCGCGCAGCTGGGGGCCGGCCTCGATCAGGCGGGGCTCTCGGCGCGGGGTCTTGTCGCCGGCATTACCGGGTTCGGCACCGCCGCTGCAGGTGACATTCGCGCGCTGGCGAGTTCGGCGCTGGCCATTGCGCCGGGCGCCATTGCGGTGATGGATGACATCATTCTCGCCTATGCCGCCCATTTCCGGCCCGGGGAAGGGCACCTGATTTCAGCCGGAACCGGCTCGATCGGCATTCATGTGACGGCGGCAGGCGCGGTGATCCGCGTGGGCGGGCGCGGCATCCTGATCGACGATGCGGGTTCGGGCAGCTGGATCGCCCTTGCGGCGCTCGACCGCATCTATCGGGCCATTGACGAGACCGGCGCGCCAACAGGTGTCGAGATCCTGGCCAGCGAAGTCTTTGCCCTGGTTGGCGGGGCCAGCTGGCATGACGTCCGTCAATATGTCTATGCCGGCGACCGTGGGCGGATCGGGGCGCTGGCCGTCGGGGTCGGGCGCGCGGCGGCACAGGGGGACGCGGTGGCCATCGCGATCCTGGAGCAGGCGGGGCGCGAACTGGCGCGGCTGGCTGAAGCGCTTATCGCGCGCGGCGGCAGGCATGAGGTGGCGCTGGTGGGTGGCGTTTTGACCCTGGATGACCGGATTGTCGCGGCAGTGCGCGCGGCCCTGCCGGGGGTGAGCCTGTCGACGCCCGTCCTGGACGTGGCGCTGGCTGCGGCGCAACTGCCGACGCGGGCGGATGGCGGGGCATGGCGGGACATCGTCGACCGCCAGCCGGCATTGGGTTAGCCGAACGTTATTGCGTCGAAGCGCGGATGGCCAGGGCGGAGCGGCTGGCTTCGAGCCCGCTGACCGCATCGCCATAGCCGGTGGCGGCGACGGCTTCGAAAATGCGCTCGGCTTCGGCAAAGCGGCGCAGATGATAATAGCTCCACGCGCGCAGGGTGAGCAGGTCATTGCGTTCCGGCGCGAACCGGGCCCGATGATTGAGCAGATCGATGGCCCGGGCATAGTCGCCGATGCCATAGGCGCTGGTCGCCTTCTGGGTGAGTATGGCGATTTCCAGTTCGACGATCCGCGCCTGGCTCAGGGGCGCGGCGGCAGCGGCAACGGCGGCCTCATCGCCCAGGCCAAGGCGGATAAAGGCCAGCGACTGCCCATAGGCGGCATCGCTGCGCGTCCGTTCCGAGCTTGACTGCAGGGCGCGGGCAAAGTGGTCGACGGCCTGGGCAGGCCGGTTGAGACCCATGAGGCACCAGGCATGGTTGAGCGCGCCGCCGGGGGAGAGGCTCGTGGCCGGCACGTAGTTCTGGCAGGACCGGCCGCCTGAACTGGCAGAGCCGCCCGATCCGCTGGACGGGGCAGCCTGGGCGACGCTCGCCTGAGCCGGCTTGCGGAATTCGGAAGCAGGCGGTGCGCGGCTGGTATCGCCGGGCCGCACCGGGCGTGGACGCGGCAAGGGCAGGGCGCCCGAGGCCGACGTGGCCGGGGCCGCCGAGGTTGCGTTGGCCTGACCGAACTGGGCGATGCGGGCCGAGCGACCGCCCCATTGCGCCCGGATGGATTCGACCGTGGCGCTGTTGCCCAGCGCATTGGCCGATACCATCAGCCCATAGGCGGCTGGTTCGAGATCGGCCTGCCAGCCGAGCGACAGGGTGAACCATTCGAAGGCCGTCTGGGGCTGCTGGTATTCATAGGCATACCAGCCCAGTTCCTGTGCAACATTGGCGCTGCGGGCCGACATGGCGGCGTCGACGATCCGGCCCAGCACGGTCTGCCCGACATCGGGGCGGCCCTCCACCGACAGCACAGCGGCAGCCACATCGAGGTAGAGTTCCGCCAGCGTCTCGGTATCGGCCCGATAATCGGCGATGGCCGCCTCGGCCGCGCGCGGATCGCGCAATTGCAGCAGGGTGACGCCCAGCCCCTCGGCCGAGGCTGCCGAGCTATCGGCCGCCATGGCCCTCTCGAACATGCGGCGCGCTTCGTTGGGGCGGCTCTGGTCCAGTTCGTAATAGCCGAGCAGGCGGAAATCTTCGGCATTTCCAGCTGCCTCGGCCTCGGTTTCGAGACGGGCCAGATCGGTGGCGAGCGGCTGTTCGTCGCCCTCTTCGAGGCTTGCAGCGACGGCGCTGCGCGCCAGGTCCAGGCGAATACTGGCAAATTCACCGAGACCCGCAGCATCCTGGCGCTCCAGTGCCAACAGGGCATCGAGCGCGGTGCGGTCGAGCAATTCGCTCGCCTTCTGAACCGTGGCGAGGCGTTCGGGGCCATTTTCGCAATTGTCGAGGACATAGCGGTAGGCGTCACTGGCCCGGGCCGCGGCACCGGTGCGGGCAAAAGCCTCTGCCACGCGCCAGAGATTGTCGACGCTTTCGCAGATCAGCAGTTGCGGATTGTTGGCGGCGACGGAAATCACGGCCTCATATTCGCCTGCATCGGAGGCATTGCGTAGCCTTTGCGTGGCCTCGCCCAGCGCCAGGCTTTGCAGCAGGTCTGCCGATGGTTGGTAATTGGGGTCCTTTTCCTGCAGCGCGGCAATGGCGGCACGCGTGCCGGCATAGTCCCCGGCGCTGAACAACTCCCAGATGGTGATGATGTCCTGATTGGGAGAAACGTCCTCGGCCAGCGGATCGGCCGGCGGCTGCCAGCCTGGATGGAGGATGCGAAGCCGGTCGATTTCCCGCTGCATGCGCTCAAGATCACCCTGGCGGGCAAAGTAGCGCAGCGCCGTCTCGTCGACCTCCGAGCTTCCCGCCTGCGCGGTTGCGGCAGGAGCCGCAGCGGGCGGCGTCGTATTGCCGGCAGGGGCCTCCGATGCCGGCTCGATGGTTGTCTGCACATCGAGCGGGGCCTGCGCCATCAGCCGGAACGGCTCGACCTTGGCCTGGGCACTGGCCGGGCCGAACTGGGCGGTCGTGAGGGTGAAGGATGCGCCCCCGATCAGGAGCAGGGGCAGGGCAATATAAAGGACTTTCACGATCCGGCCTCCACCAGGCAAGCCGGACTGTTGCGGCGCAGATGATCCAGCAACAGCAATTGCAGCGTTGCGGCGTAATAGCTGGTGGCCGACAGGCTGCGCAGGTCCTGGGGAACCGGCTTGCCGTCCAGCACACAATCCATCGCCGCCACGATCAGGCGATAGCCCGGCTCACCAATGGGTTCGAGCATCTGTCCGGAGACCACGTCGACCTTTCCCATTCCGAAGCTGCCGGCATTCTTGCGGAATGCCCTGATCGCTTCTGCGTCCAGTCCGGCCCGCATCAGGTAGAGCGGAACGCGGATGCCATTATAGCCGAACTCGGGCGGGAAATCTTCAGCCGGCTTCTGGCGGCCATCCTCCAACTGCACCCAGTCGGCGGGCACACCGGCGGTCGTCTGGCGCGCCCGGCGCAGGATTTCGAGGCCCGCGTCACTGACGCCCTGCCAGTTGATGGTCGGGCTGACCTCGGCAAAGACGGGAAAGGTCTCGTAGATCCAGTAAGAGGGGTTGAGCACCGGCCCGCCTTCGCCGGCGTCACGGTCGAAGCCCTCGGCCCCCGGCAGGATGACCGGAAGCCCATCCGCCGTCACCAGCATGGTTTCGCCAATGGTCTGGACGATCGGCAGGGCCAGGTCCAGGTAGGACTGTTCGCTCCAGGCGCGCGACGCCAGGATGAGGCCATAGGCGATCAGCATGTCGCCGTCGGTGGCATTGTTGATATCGGTGATATGCGGGCTGGCCTCTGGCTCCCAGCGCCAGGCGGCAAGCCCGTCGTCCCGTACCAGCAATTCGGTGCTGGTAAAGCTCCAGATACGCTCGAAACTGGCGCGGTCATCGGCGAGGGCTGAAAGGATCAGCCCATAGCCCTGACTTTCGCTGTGGCTGATGCCGCCATTGGCCGTATCGATGACCCGCCCTTCCGGGGAAACATAGGCGGAAAGGTAATCCTGCCATTCGGTTTCGGTGAACACCGTGCTGGCCGCGGCACTGCCGCCGAGGAGCGTCATGGACATGATGAGTGCGCTCAAAGCCTTCATTTGCGACGCCCCAATTGTGTCAGCACCAGCGACGAGGTGAAGGTGAGAATGACTGCCGCCAGAACCACGGCCGCAGCAAAGTAGAGCAGGTTGCCGGAAAACCAGTTGGCGGCGATCAGGCGCAGGTTGGTCAGCGAGAAGGGCTGCGTTTCAACCAGGACCGGTTGGGTGGCCTCAAGTGTTTCCACCCGGCCATCCTCGATCGAGATTGCCGCCAGCCGGCCGGAAACCTCGCGCCAGCGATCGGTGACGATCATCTGCTCGGTGCCGCTGCGCAGCGTGGCATTGTCCGACGCCGTCAGGACCGTCCAGAGCCCGCCTTCGCCGTGCCGGACCTGTGTCAGCACCGCCTCGTCGGACTTGGGCACATAAAGGCTGTCGCGAGGCCTGATGATCATCAGGTCGGCGAGTTGCAGCCCCACCTGGTCGAGCGCCCATTGCACCGGTTCGGGCAGGGTGCGCTGCTGTCCGGCCGTATCGAACTGATTGAGCGCGTCGTCTTCGGCGGAGGGCCTGAGGGCACTTGGAGCAATGCCGGTGCGCCCCACCACCGGAGACGGCATTTCGGTGAGGGGCATGACGATCAGCGCGTCGTCTCCGGGACCGACACTGGCGGCATCGGTTACCTCGAACGCGATGACATCGTCGGACGAGGCGGCAATGCGGGCGGCCAGCATCATGGCCGACAGGACCGCGTCCTCGGTATTGCCCAGCACGGCGGGCACGGATTCGCGCTCGGTATAGGGCCAGCCGGTGCCGGCCAGAACCAGCAGGTCCGGCACCACGCCGATGCGCGCATAGTCGGGAAAGCGGAGTTCGGAACTGTTGGACAAGACGAACCGCACCGGCGCCTGGCCGGTCCAGCCGGCGCTGCACACGCTATCGGTGGCCGATTGCACATTGACGGCAATGACCGCCTCGTTGCGCCCCGGCCGCAGGCTGGTCATGGGAATGCGGATCACAGACTTGCGCAGCTGGCCGCCATCGGTGCGCAGCAGCGGCGTCGCCGAGGCGATCTGCCCGTTGGTATAGACGTCGATCTCGCTGCCGGGCAGGACGTCTGCCGAATAGGCGGCATCGAGCACCAGGTCGAGCTCGCCATAGCGATAGGCGTAGAAATCGTAGGGCAGGTTGAATTGGACTTCCGTGGTCAGCCGCCGGCCGGTGAATTCGGCGGTGGGCATGGCCAGATCGGACAGGACAACCGATTGTCCGCTAAGGATCATGGGATGGGGGTCGGCAAGATCGATGCGCGGCAGCGAACCATCGCCGGCGCTGGCCAGAACCGCCTCCCCGGCGCGGGCCACAGATGCCCAATCGGGTCCGCTGACCACCAGGGTCGTGGCACCACTGGCAAGCGGCACAAGCGCTGCCAGCGGCGCTGCCTCGGCCTGGCTGCGGATGGCTGCGAGACTTTCCGGCAGATCGGCTGCGGGCATCACGACGAGGTCGAGTACCCCCGCCGCATAGCGCTCCGAGAGGGCATCGGCCACCTCGATATGCATCTGCGGCACGTGCAGCGCCAGCGCCAGCGCCTGACTGAGGCCCAGGAGGGTGGTGGCGGTCTGGCGTGAGGTCAGTTCGCGCGTGAGAAGGCGCACGCGGGTGGCGCCAGTTTCATCGACCCCCACAGCGGCGAGATCGGTCAGCTGCGTCAGCTGCCCCACGCCGTCCCCATCCAGAACCAGCTTCAGGTTCTGCGCGGGCAATTCGGTCCAGAGTTCATAGGTCGAGGCCACCGAACAATCGGTGCGGTGGCGCGCGACACTGGAAAATTCCACGACATTGGGCCCGGCGCGGAGGATGCCGGACGGCAGATCGATGGCGCGCGCGGCCGGAGCGCTGGAGGCACCAAGCGGCACGCTGGCAATCTCGGTCTGGTTGACGCGGACCCGCAGGTTGGAAATTTCGGGGGCGACGACGAGCGAATTGAGAAAGCCGAATTCGAGCCGTGCCGCGGCGCTGGCCTGGGCCTCGGTCAGATAGACGACCATGGAGGTGCGGCTTTCCTCGCCGGTCAGCAGCATGGACTGCTGGGGGAGGAGATAACGCGCGAACGGTTCGGCAAGCGCCGCGACCGGCGGCGGCGTGACCGCGCCCCCGGCTGGATCGCCTGGGGCGGTCTCGGGCGTCACACGGTCACTTTCGGGCGACATGTCGAACGGGGTGACCTGCGCCAGGGCGGGTATTGCGGCGGCAAGCATTGCGGCAAGCGAGAGGGTGGCCAATCTAGTCATTGGCGGCCTTCCCCGACCCGAAGCGCAGGAAATAGGTGAGGCCACGTCCGGTCTGGTAGAGCGCGATGCCAAGGAACCGGATGGTGCCGCGGATAATGCCGATATTGATCTGCCGGCTCCGCTGCCGGGCCTGCCAGGTGGCCGAATTGGCGAACAGCAGATCGGCGATCAGGCGGTAATCGAGGCCGCGCTCGGGCATGTAGCGGCAACCGAGGACAGCGCCCTTGCCCTGGGCCAGCACCGAGCGGATGAAGACCGATAGTTCGGTGACGCCGGCATCGGAAAGCGGAGTGAACTTGACCACGGTCGGCGCGCCGCGGGCGAGACCGGCGGCCCCGCCGGGCAGGCGGACCGCAAGCCCCCCGCTCGACACGTTGATGATCGCGCCCTTGACCCAGCTGCCATCGGCGGCCTGCACCTCGCAACGGCGCTCGATGGCCACGCGGCGGCTGGCGCGGATCTCCCGGCGTTCGGAAACCACGCCCAGCGCGCAACCCGCCAGGATCAGGTTGAAGATATTCCAGCCGCCCACCACCATGGTGACCTCGGCGCGATAGGGTTCGGCGCCGATCTTGAAGATGGTCATGCTGACCGCGACCAGCAGCAGCAGGAAGATGATGTAGAAGGGCCGCGCGAGCTCAGATAGCCGCGCCTTGTCGACGCTTTCGTCCTTGGCCGTGACATTGAATGTGGGCCGGCGCGGATTGCGGATCACCGAGAACAGCGCCCCCAACAGGTGCACCGACTGCACATATTCATAGAGCTCGGAAATCCATGGCCAGCGCCAGCGGCCAAACAGGGAGTTCTGCATGACCAGGTTCACCAGCACATAGGTGAGCGTATAGGCGGCAAAATCCCCGCCCGAGGCGGTGAAGATCTGCAGGTCGAAGAACAGGTAGCAGAACGGGGCGAACAGGAAGATCATGCGCGGCAGCGGAAACAGCCAGAACATGGTGCTGGAGAGGTAACTCAGCCGCTGCACCAGCTTGAGCCCGCGCTTGAACAGCGGAAAGCTGAACAGCATGATCTGCATCATGCCCTGGGCCCAGCGCGTCCGCTGGCCGATGAAGCTGGCAAAGGTCGCCGGCTGCAGTCCGGCCACCAGCGGCTTGTCGACATAGATCGAATTCCAGCCCCGGCTGTGCAGCTCGATGGCGGTTTCGCAATCCTCGGTGATCGAGCGCCCGGCAAAGCCATTGGTCGCCTGCAGCGCCTCGCGCCGCAACAGGGCCGCCGAACCGCAGAAGAAGGCAGCGTTCCAGCGGTCGAGCCCGCGCTGGATGATGCCGTAGAACATCTCGTTTTCCGACGGCATCACCTCGAAGGTGCGCAAGTTGCGCTCGACGGGGTCCGGATTGAGGAAGAAGTGCGGCGTCTGCACCAGGAACAGGCGCTCGTCCCGCGCGAAATAGGGTACGGTTTCCTGCAGGAAATCGCGGGCCGGGGCGTGGTCCGCGTCGAAAACGGCGACATACTCGCCGGCGGAATTGGCCAGGCCATTGTTGAGATTGCCGGCCTTGGCGTGCTCATTGGCCTCGCGCGTCAGATAGCGGCAATCGAGCTCGTCGCACAATTGGCGCAGAAGCTCGTAGCGATCCTGGGCGGCGCCGGCCACTTCGGGATCGGGATGGTTGCGCTTGGCATCGGTGCCGCCATCGTCGAGCAGCCAGACGGTGAAACGGTCGGTCGGATAGTCCATGGCCTTGGCGGCCGCCAGGGTGCCGGCCAGGAGCTCGTAGTCTTCGTTGTAGGTGGGGATGAATACATCCACCAGGGGCGCCGCCTCGCCTTCGGCCAGCCGCACCGATGGCCGGGAGGGAATGGGCTTGATGACCACGAACAGGCTGAGGAACAGCATGAGGATGCAGTACATCTCGGCCAGATACAGCAGCAGGCCGGGGATGAAGTCGGCGAGGTTGTCGACGGAAGGGATGGTGCTGGTGGTGCGCCAATAGGCGTAGCGCAGCACGATGATGGTGCCCAGCGCCAGCAGCAGCAGGCGCCAGTTGCCCTCGAACCCCAGAAGCTTGATCACCGCCATCAGCAGGATCAGCACCACGGCCATGACCAGGTGCACCTGCAGGCTCACCGGAATGGTCAGAAGCACCAGCGTGGCCGCTGCCGCCAGAAGCCAGATCAGGATGGTCAGCGCTTTGGACATGAGAACTCCGAAACCAGGCGCTGGTCAGTTCTGTCCGCCCGGCGGGGGCGGCACGATGACGGTATTGGTCGGCGGCAGGGGCACGGTGGGACCTGTAACCCCGCTGCCGGGTGGAGTGGGCACAACGGGCGTGCCCGTTGGTGTCGGCACGATGGGCGTGCCGGGTGGCGGGGTCACCACGACCGGCGTCTGCACGACCGGCACGGTCCTGACCGTGGGCGGCGTCGGGCGCGGCTGGGCCGGCGGGCGGCTGGTCGGGATCACCTCGGCAAAGCCCTGCGCGCCGACCGGCACGATCGGCGCCGACAAAGCCCCGATCCTGGCCGGGGCGCGGCCCGGTGGAAAGACGCTGACATCGAGCCGCAGCTGGTACATGACCGCGAGCAGTTCCTGCTCGGTGGCGCGCTGCTTGCACAATTGCAGGCGAATGAAGATGGTGCCGCGGCCCACCGAGCCCGAAGGGCGCGTGGTCGGTTCGATGCGCTGCCAGGCATAGATGCAGGTATCGCCATTGGCCGGCTTGCCGATGGCATAGCCGAACGGGCCATAGGCGTTCTGCACGTAATAGGGCGAAACCGCCATGCCGGTATCGGGCCAGGCTGCCAGTGCCTCCTCGGTCAGATTGACCTGGGTGAACGGCACGTCCTTGAGCCGGGCATCGGAGCCGTCACCGCCCGCGCCTTCGAACAGGATCACCGATATCTTGTTCTCGCCCGGCGTGCGCGCCTGGGTGACGAGGGAAATGTCCTGCTTGAGCGCATTGGGATAGGTGGTCGAGACGACCTTGGAAATGGCCGGACCGCCCACGGGCGGCATGATCATGGCATCGGCCGGGGTAACGATGCGCGCTTCCTGAGGCGGCAGTTCGCGCGTCGTCGAACAACCGGCCAGGCCGGCGACCAGCAGACTCAGCATAAGAAGCCGTGTCGCGGATTTGGAGAACGCTGTCACCCGCCGTGTCCTGACATGCCTGTTCAGAGGTTCAATTCTAACGCGTAATAACCCGAACAGGTGTGCCGCACGCGCAATACTGACCCAAGTGTGAAAAAATAAGGTAAACCAACAGCTAACGCCAGTGCAACTTTGCATCACCCGGCCACAGTTCGCGATAGACTTGGCATGTCTTTGCGCCCGGGTGGCAAGACTGGCACGGCGATTCGCTAAGGCTAGACCACCCGCAACAGGCTGGCATTTGCAACGATTTCATTGACGCTGTTATCGCCGGTTGCTAGAGCGCAGTAAACGGTTTCTGTCCTGCCGCGCAGGAGATGCCGACCCGCCCATTCGAGGAGAAAACGACATGGTTGAACTGTCCTTCCAGCTCTATAGCGCGCGCAATGTTCCGTCCTGGCCCGACTTCTATGCCAAGCTGGCCGCGCTCGGTTATCGCCAGGTCGAGGGCTTTGGCGGGCTCTATGACGATGCCGCAGGCCTCGCGGCTCTTCTCAAGAACAATGGCCTCGCCATGCCGACCGGCCATTTCGGGCTCGATCAGCTCGAAGACCGCGACACGGCGCTCAAGGCTGCCGAAACCCTGGGGATGAAGAAGATCATCTGCCCCTTCATCATGCCCGACCAGGACAGCAAGGACGAGTCGCAATGGCTGGCGCTGGCCGAGAAGCTGGCAGGCTTTCACGACATCTATTCTGCCGAAGGCTATGGCTTTGGCTGGCACAATCACCACTTCGAGTTTTTCCCGACCTCGACCGGCCGCACGCCAATGGAAGTGATCCTGGAAACGGCGCCGAAGATCGAGTGGGAATGCGACGTGGCCTGGGTGATTCGCGGCAAGGCCGATCCGGTGGCCTGGTTTGACCGCTATGGCGATCGCATCACCGCCGTTCACGTCAAGGATATCGCCCCCGAGGGCGAGAATGCCGATGAAGACGGCTGGGCCGATGTCGGCCATGGCGTGGTCGGCTGGTCCGATCTGATCAAGACCGTGCAGCAGAAGACCAAGGCCCAGTATTTCGTGGCCGAGCACGACAAGCCATCGGACGAGGTGCGCTTTGCCACCCGCTCGATCGAAACCGCGAAAAGCTGGAACTAGCCCACACGCAGGGCCCGCCCTGGCCTGATGGTGCCCACACAAATATGCGGCCGTCCGGACTTCCGGGCGGCCGCTTTCGTTCAGCCGAGCAGGAGCACCTGCAGGTCGGCCACATTGGTGCCGGTGGCGCCGGTCATCAGCAGGGCATTGGCGGCCTTTAGGGCGTGATAGGCATCGTTGTCAGCGAGGAAGGTCGCCGGATCGAGACCCTTGGCCGCAAGGGCCGGAACGGCGTGCGGATCGACCAGTCCACCGGCGGCATCGGTCGGGCCATCGCGGCCGTCGGTGCCGCCGGAAAGGAAAACCCAGGGCCGGGGGAGGGGGTGTTCGGAACACAGGGCAGCAAAGCGCAGGGCAAGCTCCTGATTGCGGCCGCCCTTGCCCTTGCCGGTCACCCGCACGCTGGTCTCTCCACCCGCCAGGATCGCCACCCTCTTGCCATTTCCGGCGCGGCCTGCGGCGGCGTGAAAGGCTTCGGCCGCCGCCTGCACATCGCCCTCGAGCCAGCGGGACAGCACCATGGTGCCATAGCCGGCGGCGCCGGCCGCCGCTTCCATGGCCGAGAGGCTGATGCTGTTGGCGCCGACCAGAACATTGTCGATGCCGGACGGCGCCGGGGCAGGCGCCATGGCAGCGCGCGCCTCAAGATGGGCACGCACCGGACGGGGGAGGCGATCGAGCAGGCCGAGCTCGCGGACGACCGCCAAAGCCGCGCCGGGCGCGGCGCTATCGGCAACGGTTGGGCCCGAGGCAATGATCGAAAGGTCGTCGCCAGGCACGTCGGACAGGATCAGGGCAAGGCCTTGCGCCGGGGCGATGGCGCGGGCCAGCCCGCCACCCTTGAGGCGCGACAGCGCCTTGCGCACGGTGTTCATGGCGACGATATCGGCGCCCGATTTCAGCAGCAGGTCGTTGGTCGCGATCTTGTCGGCAAGGCTGACGCCGGCAACCGGCGCCGGGAGCAGGGCCGAAGCGCCGCCCGAAATGAGGCACAGGACCATTTCGCCTGGCCCTGCAGCACCGGCGATCCGTTCGATTTCATTGGCGGCAGCCTCGCCCTTGTCGTCGGGCAGGGGGTGGGAGGCGCCCAAGACCCTCGCACCGTCAACGGCCCGGACATTCTCGTAATTGGTAACGGCGAGCACCGCGCCGCGCCTGTTCGGTGCGACATGGTCGAGAGCCGCCTCCACCATGGGCAGGGCACCCTTGCCCGCGGCGATGATGTGGATGCGGCTAGCCGAAGACAGCTTGGCAGCGTGCCGGACGAGATAATCGGCCACCGCATGATGGGGATCGGCCGCTTTGACACCCGCCATGAACAGCGCCGAAGCGTCGGCTTTCATGTGCTCCAAGTCCATGGTTCCGGCCTCCATTTCCCTGGAAGCGGGTATGCATGGTCCGGCCGGGGATGAAAAGCCCAAACCCGGACAATGCGTCCACAGGCCTATTCCCAGGTGTCCAGCATCGAGGCGGCCACGAAATCGAGGTGGCGGGCCATGGCGGCGCGTGCGGCCTCCGCATTGCCACTGACCACGGCGGCCACGATGGCCTCGTGATCGGCCAGGATGTGTTCGCGTGTGTCCCCGATATCGGAGAGGTGCTGGTGAAAACGGGTGTCCACTTCACCCCGGCGCGAGGTCCACAAGGAATCGAGGGTTTCCCGCAGCACCGCATTGCCGCAGGCGTCGGCCAGGGTCATGTGCAGAGTGCGATCGCTTTCCGAGGACCATTCCCCGGCCGCGGTTTCGGCGCGCATCCGGCGCAGGGTTTCGGCCAGACGCACCGTGCCTTCCGGCGACATCTGCTGGCTGGCCAGCGCCGCAGCTTCCGGCTCGAGCAGGCGCCGCACGGCCATGATTTCGAGCGGCGAAGGGCTGAGCTCGGGCAGGCTGACCGCGCCGCCCATGCGCTCGCGCACAAAGGCCCCGACGCCGACGCGGACCTCGACGAGCCCGGCCACTTCCAGCGCAATCAGCGCCTCGCGCACCGTGGGTCTTGAAACCCCCAGATTATTGGCGAGATCGCGTTCGGAGGGCAGTTGATGGCCGGGCGCGACGGCGCCGCCGAGGATCTGATCGCGGATCTGATCGGCAATCTGAATATAGAGTTTTCGGTTCGAGACGGCCTGCAGCTTCATTGCCCCTCCATGACTCTCTCATAGCGCTGCCGATGTCGCCTGTCCACTGGTCAGACCACTTGACAGCCTGGCAGATATCGTCTTTCCTCCGAGCCCAGTAAGCACCTGCGGCACAAGCAGGGCTGCGGGAGGACAGCATGGACCACAAGAGCGAGGATCACGCCGCCGCGGCTGTCGTGCCGCTCGTGGCCATGGAAGGGATCGACAAGTCCTTTCCGGGCGTCCGCGCGCTGTCCCAGGTCCGGTTCGAGCTGCTGCCCGGCGAGGTCCATGCCTTGATGGGCGAGAACGGCGCGGGCAAGTCCACGCTGATGAAAATCCTCTCGGGCGTCTATTCCCGCGATGGCGGACAGGTTCGCCTCAATGGCAAGCCGGTCGAGATCACCTCGCCGCGCCAGGCCCAGGACATGGGCGTCAGCATCATCCATCAGGAACTGGCGCTGATGCGGGACCTGACCGCCGCGCAGAATATCTTTATCGGCCGCGAGCCGCGCCGCTTCGGCATTCTCGACGAGGGGCAGCTCAACCGGGACGCGGCGGCAATCTTTGCCTCGATGAACCTCAAGCTCGATCCGACGGTCAAGGTCGAGACCCTGACCATCGCCAAGCAGCAGATGGTGGAAATCGCCAAGGCCCTGTCATACCGGGCGCGCATCCTGATCATGGACGAGCCGACCGCGGCGCTGAACGACGCGGAAATCGCCGAACTGTTCACCATCATCAACCGGCTCAAGGCCGAGGGTGTGGGCGTGGTCTATATCTCGCACAAGATGGACGAGATCAAACGCATTTCGGACCGGGTCACGGTGATGCGCGACGGCGAATATGTCGGCACGGTCGCGGCCGCCGACACCCCCATCGAGACCATCATTTCGATGATGGTGGGGCGCACCCTGAGCCAGCAGGAGCCGGTAGTGCCCGGGTCTGCGGATGCCGAAATCGCGCTCGAAGTGCGCAACCTGCGCCGGGGCCGCGAAATCCGCGATGTCAGTTTTTCCGTGCGCAAGGGCGAAATCCTGGGCTTTGCCGGCCTGATGGGCGCCGGGCGCACCGAGGTGGCGCGGGCCATATTTGGTGCCGACCGTCGCGAGGGCGGAGAAATCTGGGTGCATGGGACGCGGCGGGGGATTTCGTCCCCGCGCGACGCGGTGGCGGCAGGCATCGGTTATCTCTCGGAGGACCGCAAGCTCTTCGGTCTCGCGACCGGACTCGATGTGCGCAACAATATTGCCCTGGCGAGCCTCGAACGCTTTACTGGTCCCGCGGGCATTCTCGACGAGGCCGGCATGGAAACGGCCGCCAAGGATCATATCCGCCAGCTTGCCATCAAGACCCCCAGCGATACCCAGGAAGCCCGGCTGCTCTCGGGCGGCAACCAGCAGAAGGTGGTCATCGCCAAATGGCTGCTGCGGGACTGCGATATCCTGATTTTCGACGAACCGACGCGCGGCATCGATGTCGGGGCCAAGTCGGAAATCTACAAGCTGCTCAACAATCTCGCCGCCCAGGGCAAGGCCATTGTGGTGATCTCCTCGGAGCTGCCCGAAGTGCTGCGCCTCAGCCACCGCATTGCGGTGATGTGCGAGGGGCGCCTGACTGGTGTCTTGCCCGGCGGGTCCAGCCAGCAGGAGATCATGCGCCTTGCCACCCTGCGCGAACCGGCAATGGAGGTTCGCCATGCGGGGTGATCTTGCGCCGATCTTGCAGTCGACACCCTCCTCTTTGTGGGGAGGGGATAGTTTAGCCCCGAGATCGGGGCTCTCTCACCCCCTCCCAGCCTCCCCCTTCAAGGGGGAGGTGCCGTCTGGTGATTGTGACGGTCATCCTGCTCCACACCCGACAAGCACGCCGGAGAAAACTCATGACTGACACCGCCGTCGCCCCAGCCAAGCCGGGCATTCGCATTTCCGGCGCCTTTCACCGGCTCCTGGCCTTTTCCGGGCTGATCGCGCTGGTCGTGGTGTTCTCGCTGGCTTCGCCCAATTTCATGCAGACCCAGAACATCCTGGCCATCCTGCAGGCGACTTCGGTCAATGGCGTGCTGGCGATCGCCGCGACCCTGGTCATCATCACCGGCGGGATTGATCTGTCGGTCGGGACGCTGATGACCTTTTGCGCCGTCATTACCGGCGTCGTCCTGACTTTTCTGGGCATGCCGCTGCCGCTGGGCATTGCCGCCGCGATCCTGGCGGGCATGACCTGCGGCCTGATCTCGGGCTTCATCGTCGCCAAGCTCAAGGTGCCGCCCTTCATCGCCACCCTGGGCATGATGCTGATCCTCAAGGGCCTGTCTCTGGTCATTTCCGGCACCAAGCCGATCTATTTCAACAATACGCCCGGCTTCACGCAGATTTCCCAGGGCTCGATCGTCGGCGCCGTCATTCCGGCCCTGCCCATTCCCAATGGCGTCTTGATCCTGTTCGGCGTGGCGGCTCTCGCGGCCTTCGTGCTCGGCAAGACGGCTCTGGGCCGCTACACCTTTGCGCTCGGTTCCAATGAAGAGGCCGTGCGCCTTTCGGGCGTCAATGTCGATGGCTGGAAGATCGCCGTCTATGCCACGGCCGGCGCCATCTGCGGCGTAGCCGGCCTGCTCATCGCCAGCCGTCTCAATTCGGCCCAGCCGGCACTGGGGCAAGGCTATGAACTCGACGCCATCGCGGCGGTGGTCATCGGCGGCACCTCGTTGTCGGGTGGCCGCGGCACTGTGCTCGGCACGCTGATCGGCGCGCTCATCATTTCCGTGCTGGCCAATGGCCTGCGCATCCTATCGGTGGCCCAGGAATGGCAGACGGTCGTGACCGGCACCATCATCATCCTGGCCGTCTATGCCGACATACTGCGGCGCCGCACCCTTTAGGCACCGAACCCAACCGCGCCCACCGCGCCAAAAAGAAGAAGAACAATGCCAACTCCATTCAAAGCAGCATCCGGGAGGAAAACCATGCTCAACCGCCGCACCCTGCTCGGCGCCCTCAGCGCCATCGCCATGCTCGCCGCAAGCGGCCCCGCCATGGCGCAGGACAACTACGATATCGCCCTGATTTCCAAGGGCTTCCAGCACCAGTTCTGGCAGGCCGTGAAGGCCGGTGCCGACCAGGCCGCCGCCGACCTCGGTGTCACCGTGACCTTTGAAGGTCCGGAAACCGAAAGCCAGGTCGACCGCCAGATGGACATGCTGGCCGCAGCCCTCTCGCGTGGTCCCGACGCCATCGGCTTTGCCGCGCTCGACAGTCAGGCCGCCATCCCCCTGCTGCAGCAGGCCAAGGATGCGGGTATCCCGGTCATCGCCTTCGACTCCGGCGTCGACAGCGACATTCCGCTCTCGACGGCAACCACCGATAACGTTGCGGCGGCCGCGCTCGCTGCCGACGTGATGGCCGAACTGATCGGCGGCGAAGGCAAGGTCGCCATTGTCGCGCATGACCAGACCAGCCGCACCGGCATCGACCGCGTCGACGGGTTCTCCAACCGCATCAAGGAAGCCTATCCCAATATCGAGATCGTCTCGGTGCAGTATGGGGCTGGCGACCAATTGCAGTCGACCGAGATCACCAAGTCGATCCTGCTGGCCAATCCGGACCTCAAGGGCATTTTCGGTGCCAATGAAGGGTCGGCCCTGGGCGTTGCCAATGGCAAGCAGGAACTGGGCAGCGATATCGTCGTCATCGGCTACGATTCCGGCGCCGCCCAGAAGGCCTTCATCGAAAGCGGCGTGATGAACGGCGCGATCACCCAGAACCCGGTGGGCATCGGCTACCAGACCGTGCAGGCTGCAGTCAGCGCGCTCAAGGGCGAAACCCTGCCGCCGGTCATCGACACCGGGTTCTTCTACTACGACAAGGACAACATGGCCGATCCCGAAATCGCGGCCGTGCTGTACGACTAAGACCCACTGGCTCGGATCACCTCTCCCCTGAGGGGAGAGGTCGATGCGCAGCATCGGGTGAGGGGTTCAGTGCCGCATATCGCGCAGTGGCTCCAACGGGCCCTGAACCCCTCACCCCCACCCTCTCCCCTCAGGGGAGAGGGAGTCCTAGACCCGGATTCGGAACAAGCAATGGCTGATCTCACAGGAAAGATCGTTCTCATCACCGCTGCCGCCCAGGGCATCGGCAGGGCCTCGGCCGAGGCCTTTGCCAGGGCGGGTGCCAGGGTGATCGCGACCGATATCAATGCGGAGCGGCTCGGCGACCTTTCCGGCACGCCGGGGGTGACGACGCGGGTTCTCGACGTGCTGTCGGATACTGAGGTGAACCGGGCCGTTGCCGAGATCGGCCATATCGATGTGCTCTTCAACTGCGCCGGCGTGGTGCATTCCGGCACCGTGCTGGAGATGAGCGACAGGGACCTCGACTTCGCGCTCGACCTCAATGTGAAGGCGCAGATCCGCACCATCAGAGCCGTGCTGCCGCAGATGATGGCGCGCAAGGATGGCGCCATCATCAACATGGCAACGGTGGCCTCATCGGTGAAGGGCGTGCCCAACCGGGCGGCCTATTCGATTTCCAAGGCGGCGGTGATCGGGCTGACCAAGTCGGTGGCATCGGATTTTGTCACCAGCAATATCCGTATCAACGCCATCTGTCCGGGCACGGTGGAAAGCCCGAGCCTGCACGAGCGCTGGCACGCCACTGGCGATTTCGAGGGCGCAAGAAAGGCCTTCATCGCCCGCCAGCCCATCGGCCGCATCGCGCGGCCGGACGAGGTTGCGGACCTGGCGGTCTATCTGGCCGGCGCGACCTATACGACAGGGCAGATCCACGTCATCGACGGCGGCTGGACGGGATAGGGCTTCCGTCGCACGACCTCGTCCTTCGACAGGCTCAGGATGAGGTCTACTGAGATTTTTGAGCAGACCTCATGGTGAGCTTGTCGAACCACGAGGTCGGGGCACCGAGTACACAATGACCAGGATCACCTCCCTTTCCACCCACGACCTCCGGTTTCCCACCTCGGCCTCGCTCGACGGGTCGGATGCGATGAACCCCGATCCGGATTATTCGGCTGCCTATGTGGTTCTGGGCACCGACGGTGCGCATGAGGGGCACGGGATGACCTTCACCATCGGGCGCGGCAATGAAGTGGTGGTGGCGGCCATCCGGGCGCTCGAAAGCCGTGTGATCGGCCTGGAGCTGGACTGGATCGCCGAAAATCCCGGCCGCTTCTGGCGCCATGTCACCGGCGACAGCCAGCTGCGCTGGATCGGCCCCGATAAGGGCGCCATGCATCTGGCAACCGGGGCCGTGGTCAACGCGGTCTGGGACCTGCTCGCCAAGGCGGCCAACAAGCCTGTCTGGCGCTATGTCGCCGACATGAGCCCGGAACAGCTTGTCTCCATTGTCGACTTCCGCTACCTGACCGACGCCATTACACCGGACGAGGCCCTCAGCATTTTCCGCAAGGCGGAGGCCGGCAAGGCCGAGCGCATCGCCACTTTGGAGGCCGAGGGCTACAAATGCTACACCACATCCGCGGGTTGGCTGGGCTATTCCAATGAGAAGCTGACGCGGCTGGCGACAGAGGCAGTCGAAGCCGGTTTCAGCCATATCAAGATGAAGGTCGGCCGCGACCTCGATGACGATATCCGCCGGCTCGAAATCGTCCGCGCCATCATGGGGCCGGATCGCTATCTGATGATCGATGCCAACCAGGTCTGGGAAGTCGGCCAGGCTATCGACTGGGTCGGGGCCCTGAGCCGGTTCAACCCCTATTTCATCGAAGAGCCGACCAGCCCGGACGATGTTTCGGGGCATCGCGCCATCCGCCAGGCCATTTCCCCCGTGAAAGTGGCAACAGGGGAGATGTGCCAGAACCGCATCCTGTTCAAGCAGTTCATCAAGGACGAGGCCATCGACATCGTCCAGATCGACGCCTGCCGTATCGGTGGGCTCAACGAGGTGCTGAGCGTGCTGCTGATGGCGGCCAAATACGGCAAGCCGGTCTGGCCACATGCGGGCGGCGTGGGCCTGTGCGAATATGTGCAGCATCTCTCGATGATCGACTATCTGGTGGTGTCCGGATCCAAGGAGGGACGGGTGATCGAATATGTCGACCACCTGCATGAACACTTCATCGATCCCTGCGTGATCCGCAACGCCGCCTATATGCCGCCCAGCCTGCCGGGCTTCTCCATCGAGATGAAGCCGGAGTCCATCCGCGACAACACGTTTGCCGGTTAGAGCTGTCGTTCTGATTGAATCAGAACGACAGCTCTAACTCTTTATTCGGTCGCGCTTTCGAACCAGAAAAGTGGTGTCCACTTTTCTTGAAAACGCTCTAAGTGGTCTTGTCCGTCTCGATCAGGCGCACATCCGCCTCCTTGCAGACGCGGCGGATCGAGTCCAAAGGGCACTGGTCGGTGATGAAGTAATCGGCCTGGTCAAGATGGCCGATGCGCACCGGGGCGGTGCGGGTGAACTTGGTCGCATCGGACACGACGATCACCTGCCTGGCATTGGCGATGATCGCCTGGGCGACTTTGACCTCGCGATAGTCGAAATCGAGCAGGGCCCCGTCGGGATCGATGGCAGACACGCCGATGACGGCGATATCGACCTTGAACTGGCGGATGAAATCGACCGCCGCTTCCCCGACAATGCCGCCATCGGATGGCCGGACCACGCCGCCGGCGATCACCACTTCCGTGCCCGGCGCGGTGCGCAGGTGATTGGCGACATTGATATTGTTGGTGATGACCATGAGGCCGCGATGCCCGGTCAGCGCCTGGCTGACGGCCTCGGTGGTGGTGCCGATATTGATAAAGAGCGAGGCATGGTCGGGAATGATGGTGGCCGCAGCCTGCCCGATGGCGCGCTTGGCCGAAGGGGCGATCTGCCGGCGCGCCTCATATTCGACATTCTCGACCCCGGAGGGATGCATGGCGCCGCCATGGGTGCGCTTGAGCGCACCGCGGTCGCACAGGGCGTTGAGATCCTTGCGGATGGTCTGGGGGGTAACGGCAAAGGCGGCAACCAGGGTCTCGACCGTCACTTCGCCGGCCTGCCGGGCCAGTTCGACGATCTTGGACTGCCGCATGGACGGGTTCATTTCCGTTCCTCCGCTTTCGCTTTGTGCATAAACGAAAGCGGAGAGAGGGGGAAGGTGGTCCGGCAGGTCGTCACCCTCCCCCTCGAGGGGAGGGTGAAGGTGAGGGAGTTAGTGGCCGGCCCGTTTCGACCATTTCACCTGCGGGACGAAGTCGAAATCCGTGTCGAATGGATAGGTTGGCCGCGGCATGTGCCTGCGCTCGGTGCGTTCCACGAACTGATCCACCACGCCGGGCGACAGGGCCATGATGCCCGGATTGGCCAGGGGGCCAAGCTCGGGCGAGAGATAGCCGGATTTGACCGCGATGATGCGGGCGGCATCGGGGTCGAGGCCCAGCCGGGTCAAGTCGGCAATATTGTGGAAGGGGCGCCGGCGCGCCGTCAGCACGAGGTCCACGCCGCCGACGCGCACCACCGCCTCACGCAGGCGCGGCTCGCCGGTTTCGAGGAGAAACAGCACTTCGGCCTCGGCATCGACCGGTGTGCTCGCCGGATCAAGGCTGGCGCCGATATGCAGCCTGAGCTTTGCCCCGATCCCGGCGGCATAGGCAGCCTCGGTTGCGGCCTTGTCGGCAATGCCGGCGAAGATGACACCGGTGGCGCCCTTTTCGATCAGCGCGGCCAAAACTTCCGCGCGGTCGCCCACGCCGCCCCCGGTGGGGTTGTCGCCGGATTCGGCGAGCACGACCGGGTGTGTCGGGCTGGCAATGGCGCGTTCGACGCATTCGGCAATCGAGCCGGTCTGCATGCCGAAGACGAAGCCTTCGCGGATGGCCCAGTAGTCCTGGGCGAGATGGGTGGCGGCCGTTTCAATCGCCCTACGATCAGTGCCCGTGACGACGGCACAGGCCGTGGCGCGCGGCTCGTCGGCCCAGACATAGCCCACCTGGAAACTGGCGTCCCAGACGCCGGACGGCTCTTCGACCTGGTGGAGCTGGGTATAGAAGCTGCGGGCCGGTTCGTCCTGGGTTGAGGTGCGCTCGCCCGGCAGCAGCACCGGCACCGGAGCCCAGGCCAGAATGGGCCGCTCGCCATTGCGCAGGGCCCGCACCAGCATGGTGACGGCGCGGCGCATGGTGTCCTGCACGTCGATATGGGGCGCGGTGCGATAGGTGGAGAACATGTCCAGCCCATCGATGATCGCCTGGCTGATATTGCCATGCAGGTCGTAGGAGGCCGAAATCAGCACGTCCGGGCCAACTGTTTCGCGCACGGCAGAAATGAAATCGCCCTCGGCATCGAACAGGCCATCGACGAACATGGCGCCATGCATGGGCAGATAGACGCCATCGAGCGGCATGGCGCCGCGCAGGCCATCGAGGATCTCGGCTTTCCAGGTCTCGTAGGTGTCGCGGGCCACCGGGCCGCCGGCAATGGCCCTGGCGTGCAGGATGGTGACGAACTCCGCCGGAAAATGCGTCAGGAAGTCGAAATACTGGTCCTTGAGCATGGCCGGGCCACGCAGCACCCGGAAATCCTCGGCGCGATTGAGAACGGGATTATAGGTGCTGCATTCAATATGCAGCCCGGCAACGGCAATGCGCATCTTCGAAATCACTCCGTAAGGCAAATCGCTCCGGTGGAGCGATTTGAGGTTGAGAGGGCCATGAGGGCTACGCCCGAATGGCTTGATGGGTCGCGACCTTGCGGGGCGTGAGGCGGCCGGTCAGTAACAGGCTGAGCAGCAGGACGGGGATGACACAGGCGACGCCGAGCCGGATATCGCTGTGCTCGGCGACAAAGCCAATCAGCGGCGGCCCGATGAGAAAACCGGTCAGGGCCACGAAGGACAGAACGGCGACATTGGCTGAAGCGGCGCGGTCGCCAATGCCGGCGGCGGCCGTAACGGCCAGCGGGAAGCCGACCGAGACACCGACCCCGACAATGCCGAAGCCGACCACGGCGATCTCGATGCCCGGCGCGAGGTAAAGCAGGATGCCGCCCAGGACAGCCAGGGAGCCGCAGAGCCGCGCCGTGCCCACAGCGCCAAACCGGCGCTTGAGCAGATCACCGCCGAACCGGCCGGTGGCGACCATCAGGGCAAAGATGGAATAGCCCAGGCCAACCACACCGCCTTCTCCGCCCAGCGCGTCGCGCAGGAAAATCGCCGACCAGTCGGCCATGGCGCCCTCGGTCATGGTGATGCCGAAGACGAAGAGGCAGATGCCGATCAGCGCCGGGCTGGGCAGCGACCAGGCCGACCGCTGCGGCGTGCCGGTTTCGGCGGCATCGGTGAGCCGGGGCAGGGCCGTGCCTGCGAGAAGTGCGATGGGCAGGACCAGCGCGGCCAAGAGCGGCACGGCCAGGCCGGGCGTGACGCCGAGCGCCGCAAAGCCCGAACCGATGAGGCTGCCCGTCATGATACCCAGCGACCAGCAGCCGTGGGCGGTGTTCATGATCAGTTTGCCGGACTGCTTCTCGACCAGGTCCGCCTGCACGTTGAGCCCGAGCTCGACAAAGGAAATGGCCGAGCCCGCCAGCATCAGGGCGATGAACAGCAGCACCGGATCGGGCGCCAGAACCGGCAGGCTGGTGGCCAGAGAATAGAACACAAAACCGGAAATGATGGCCGCGCGCGCCCCGATCCGTCCGACCAGCGGGCCGGCAAAGGGCAGGGTCAGGAGCGTGCCGACCGGCATGCCCAGAAGCGCCAGGGCCAGCGCCGCCGGTCCCAGGCCCAGGTTGGCCTGCACCTCGGGAATGCGCGGCAGCCATGAGCCGAAGGCCACCGGCTGCAGGAAGAAGACCAGCATGACGAGGCGCTGAGGGGTGAGCAAGGGCATGGTGCGAACCATTCAATACAGTGACCTTAATAACCCCCCTCACCCGTCTCGGCCTTTGGCCGATCCACCCTCTCCCACGAGGGGAGAGGGGTGCGTTGGTGGTCGCTCAACCTCGGTGCTGCCTTCTCCCCTCGTGGGAGAAGGTGCCCGAAGGGCGGATGAGGGGGCCTCCCAGCCATTCGAGCGTAGCTCTCATGGCCTCGTCATCTCAAATCGCTCCACCGGAGCGATTTGCCCTATCGGGACGATGCCGAGCCCATCGGATAGGGCAGGTATCCCACGAAGCCGGTCAGCTTCCATTGGCCGGCGACCTTGCGGCAGAAGTAGAGCGTCTGCCAGTTGAGCCGGTCGACGCCGCCATTGGCCAGCTTGATCTCGCCATCGAACTTCTTGTGCGCGATGGCGCGTTCGCCGGTGATCTCGATTTCGGTGAGGCTGGTGGCGCGGTGAATGCCGGATTCGACGTCTTCGGCATAGTCGACCGCCTGCCCTTCGCGGGCCTGGCGCAGCCATTCGTCGCGATAGGCATCAAGCGTCGGAAAACTGATGGTCCAGCCATCGGGATTGCCGGTCTTGTTACCGTGAACACCCATGAAGTCACCGGCCACGAAGTCACCCTCGACCATGGACCAGTCTGCCTGCACATAGGCGGCGATATCGCGCGGTACCAGCATGGTCCAGATCGCCGAGCGGTCCGCGTCATCGGGGAAGGGGTTTTGTGAAAGTGCCATCCGAGCTCTCTTGTCGCGACTGACCCTCGATCCTGAGGGGCGTACGCCATTCTGTTTCAAATTTTCAATTCTGTCATCCGTCGCGTAATGCGAGGATGAGGCCACATGGATACCAATTTGAACATGCTGCGCCTTTGGACGGCGATTGTCCACACCCTGAGCGCGCTTTTCGCTCTACCAACAGCCTAGAAAATCAGCAAAATGATGCCAAGTTGGGCAAATTTCCAGGGTGGCTTAAATTGGTATTGTATTGGCGTCAAAACTGTGTTGACATGACGTCAATAAGGCGCCTAGTCTTGAAAATCGTTTACACAAACGTCACCGATCCGCAGAGATCGGCGGTCTAATAAACAGGGTACGGCATCGTCATGCGGGTTGGCATAATTGGCCTTGGCTATCGACTTGGTTACCTGGCGCGGGTGTTTTCCGCGGCCCGGGACGATTTCGAGATTGTCGGCTATGTCGACCCCGAGCCTGCTGGCCTGCCCTATGCCAGGCAGCACGGCGTTTCCGTTGGCCAGTCTTTCGGCAGCCTCGACGAACTGATCGACAAGGGTGGTCTCGATCTGCTGATGGTGGGCTCGCCCAACCACATGCATCTCGAGCACATCCGCACCGGGCTGGCGCGCGGCATGAAGATCTTTGCGGAAAAGCCGGTGGTGACCTCGATTGAGGACACGATGGCGCTGGCCGAACTGATCGGGCAATACGGGTCAGACCGGGTCATGGTTGGCCTCGTTCTGCGCTATGCCCCGCTTTATGTCGAGCTGCGCAAGGCCCAGGCCGAAGGCAAGCTGGGCGATATTGCCTCCATCGAGGCTTCCGAGCACATCCCGCCCTATCACGGCGCCTTTTTCATGCGCGACTGGCGGCGGTACGAAAAGTATTCGGGCAGCTTCATGCTCGAAAAGTGCTGCCACGATCTCGACCTCTATAATGGCGTCATGGGCTGCCGCCCGCGCTATGTCGCCAGCTTCGGCGGCCGCCGAAGCTTCATTCCTGCCAATGCGCCGCAGGAGACCGGGGTCAATGACCTTGAGGTCTATCACCGCAAGCCGTCAGGCTGGCAGGGATCGGACAAGGTGTTCGACAGCGATGGCGACATCATCGATTTCCAGACCGCCATCGTTCAATACGACAATGGCGCGGCGCTGACCTTCCACACCAATCTCAATGTCCCCGACGATTTCCGGCGGTTTGCGGTGATCGGCGCCAAGGGCATGGCGGAGGGGGATTTCATCCGCAACTATTTCCGCGTCACCGATAGCCGCACCTCCGAGCGCCTCGAAGACAAGACCTTCAAGACCTCCGAGCTCAGCCAGCACTACGGCGCCGACGAGCAGATGGCCGAGGATATCCTGCGTCACCTGATCGAAGGCGTGCCGTTGCCGGTATCGGTTACCGACGCGCTTGAGGCGGGCCTATTGGCCCTGTCGATGGACGAAGCCATGGCCAATCGCTCCGTGGTCGACATGACCCCGATCTGGCAGCGCTTCGATGCTGCCCTTGGCCGCGGCAATTAAGGAGAAACGCCGATGACCAGCACCAGAAGCGCCACCCTGTTTGCCCTCGCCCTGCTGGCACCGGCCCTCATCTACATCCTGACCATCGTGGCCTATCCACTGGTCGACACGATCCTGCTCAGCTTTACCAATGCCTCGCTGCGGGCCGATTACGACTTTGTCGGCTGGGCCAATTACCAGCGTATTTTCGGCGCCGGCAATTTCACCGAAGTCATCATCCGCACCTTCATCTGGACCTTCTTCTCGGTCTCCATGAAAATGATCATTGGCATGTGCGGCGCTGTGCTGCTCAATGCCGCCATCCCCGGTCAGGCCCTGTTCCGCATTCTCACCATGCCGCCCTGGATCGTGCCCATGGCCATCGGCATCTTCATGTGGGGCTGGATGTATAACGGCCAGTTCGGGATGATTTCCGGCCTGTTGCAGAATTTCGGGCTGATCGGCGGGCCCATTGCCTTCCTCGCCTACGGCGACACCGCCTTTTGGGCGACCATCGTCACCGACGTGTGGATCGGCGTGCCCATGGTCACCATCTATTTCCTGGCCGCCATGCAGTCGATCCCGCGGGATTTGCACGAAGCTGCCTGGACCGATGGCGCTGGGCGCTTCTACCGGTTCCGCCGCATCACGCTGCCGCTGATGGTGCCCGCCATCATCACCATGAGCCTGCTTTCGCTCATCGCCACCTTCAATTCCTTCGACATCATCTGGATCCTGACCCAGGGCGGTCCGTCCGGCTCGACCACCACGATGATCATCGACACCTACAAGACCGCCATGGGCTCCCGCAAATATGGCGAAGGCGCCGCCCGCGCCGTGGTCATCTCGCTCTTCGTCACCATATTCTGCATCGTCTACTTCCGCGCGGTCCGCCGGCTCCAGCAGGGAGAAGCCAAATGAGCGACGTCGCACGCACCACCGAAGTGGCTGCCGCCGACAGCCCGGCCAGCGTCAAGCCAAAGGCCCGCCGCGGCCTGTGGTCCGCCTCCCGGCCGATGATCGATCGCTACCGGTGGCAGGAGGTCCTGGGCCTCTATGCCGGCATCGCGGTGTTCCTGTTCTTCGTCCTTGCGCCTTTCATCGAAGGGTTCCTGGTCTCGCTGAAGCCCTTGGCGCAGCTGTTTTCGACGCCCTACAGCTTCATCCCCAAGAACGGCTCGTTCGATGCCTATTTCACCATGTGGCAATCGGTGCCGGCATTGGGCATGCACATCTTCAATTCGTTCTTCATCTCGTCGGTGGTGACGCTGATCGTCATCGTCATCGTGGTGCCGGCCGCCTACGCCTTTGCCCGCTTCAATTTCACGGGCGCCGGCCTGATGCTGGGCGGGTTCCTCGCGGTCAACATGTTCTCGGGCGCTGTGCTGCTGATCCCGCTGTTCCGGCTGATGCGGACCATGGGCCTGCTCAACACCTATTGGGCAATGATCGTGCCGGGCGCCGCCTTCCTCATTCCCTCGTCCATCTGGCTATTGCGCACCTACATGCTGCGCATTCCGCGCGAGCTTGACGAGGCAGCCTGGGTCGATGGGGCAACCCGGCTCTATACGCTGCGCCGGGTCATCCTGCCGCTGGCCATGCCGGGCATCGTCGTGGTCGCGATCATGACCTTCATCGGCGCCTATGCCCAGCAATTCATCTTCGCGCTGACCTTCAATTCCAAGACCGAGTTCATGCCGCTGCCGATCGGGCTCTTCGCCTTCTTCGGCAAGCAGGAAGTGATCTGGAACGAGCTGATGGCAGCCTCTTTCGTCGGAATCCTGCCGGTCATGATCGTCATCGTGTTCCTGCAGCGCTATCTCGTCGCCGGTCTCACCGCCGGAGCCGTGAAGCAGTAACTGGAGCGTATCCAGGACAAGTGGCCGCCACTTTTCCGGTTCGGATACGCGACAATCAAGGGTTTGGAGATCGCTTGGCCCATCGGGCTGAACGACTCCAGAAGGGCCGAGGGGCCCACATCAAGGGAGACTACAAAATGCAGAAGACTATCGGTTTGGTGGCCGTTTCGATGCTGGCTCTGGCCAGCGCGACTCCGGCGGCCTTTGCCCAGGACAAGGAAATCACCTTCATCAACTGCGGCGACGAGCTCACCGCAGGCTATGCGGAAAGCTTCGCCGAGTGGGAAGCTGCCAATCCGGGCTTCAAGGTCGTTCCCGAGATCGTGGGCTGGGGCCAATGCCAGGACAAGGTGACGACGCTCGCCGCCGCCGGTACCCCGGTTGCCCTGGCCTATGTCGGCTCGCGTACCCTCAAGCAGTTCGCCCAGAACGACCTGATCGTTCCGGTGCCGATGACCGATGAGGAAAAGGCCGCTTACTACAATTACGTGCCCGATACCGTCACCTTCGACGGCACCCAGTGGGGCGTGCCGGTGGCCTTCTCCACCAAGGCTCTCTACTGGAACAAGGACCTGTTTGAAGAAGCCGGTCTCGATCCGGAAGTGCCGCCCGCGACCTGGGAAGAAAAGATCGCTTTCGCCAAGCAGATCACCGAGAACACCGATGCCGCCGGCTACGGCGCCGTCGCCAAGACCTTCGACAACACCATGCACCAGTTCCTGCATTGGGTTTACACCAATGACGGCCTGGTCATCGATGCCGATGGCAATATCACGCTGAACTCGCCGCAGGTGCTAGCCGCCCTGACCGCGCTCCGCGACATCATCCCGTTCTCCGAAGAAGGCCCGACGGCCTACGAGCAGAACGAAGTCCGCGCCATCTGGCTGGACGGCGGCGTCGCCATGATCGAGGCGTCTCCGGGTGCTGCCATCCGCGCCGAAGAAGCCGGCATGAACTGGGGTGTCGCCAACCTGCCGCTCGGCCCCGATGCCAAGGGCCCCGGCACGCTGCTGATCACCGACGCGCTGGCCGTGTTCAAGGGCACTGGTGTTGAAGACCAGGCCATCAGCCTCGCCAAGTTCCTGACCGACGGCGACCGTCAGTGGGATGCGGAAATGGCCCAGGGCCTGACCCCGCTGCGTCCGCTGCACTCCGATGACCTCGTGGCAGAGAAGCCCTATTGGAAGCCGTTCCTCGACGGTATCGAATATGGTGGTCCCGAGCCGCTGTTCACTGACTATATCGGTCTGCAGAACGTCATGATCGAAATGGTCCAGTCGGTCGTGACCGGCGCCGCCGAGCCCGAAGCTGCCCTTGAAAAGGCCGCCGGCGAACTCGAGCAGTACAAGTAAGGTCCTCCCAGACCAAGGTTGCCGCCCGGTCACGGGCGGCAACCGACCCGACACCATTCCCGCCGGAGATGCGAACCATGTCGCAGCTGAGCCTCAAGCGCCTCGAAAAATCGTTCAACGAAGCCCGCATCATCAAGGGGATCGACCTTGATGTGAGCGAGGGCGAGTTCGTGGTCTTTGTCGGCCCGTCCGGCTGTGGCAAGTCCACCCTGTTGCGCATGATCGCCGGGCTCGAGGATGTCAGCGCTGGCGAGATCGAAATCGGCGGCAATGTCGTCAACGACCTGCCGCCCGTGCAGCGCGGCATCGCCATGGTGTTCCAGTCCTATGCGCTCTATCCGCATATGAGCGTTTACGAAAATATCGCTTTCCCGCTGCGCGTCGAAAAGCTGCCACAAGCTGAAGTCGACAAGCGCGTTTCGGCGGCCGCCAAGGTGTTGCAGCTCGAAAGTCGCCTGCAGCATCGCCCCGGCCAGCTTTCGGGCGGCCAGCGCCAGCGCGTCGCCATCGGCCGCGCCATCGTGCGCCAGCCCAAGATCTTCCTGTTCGATGAGCCGCTCAGCAATCTCGACGCCGCTCTGCGCTCGGAAATGCGTATCGAGTTGATGGAACTGCACAAGCGCCTGGGCTCGACCATGGTCTATGTGACCCATGACCAGGTCGAGGCCATGACCATGGCCGACAAGATCGTGGTGCTCGATGCCGGCACCATCGCCCAGGTCGGCTCGCCGCTTGAGCTCTACCACCGGCCCGACAATCTGTTCGTCGCCGGTTTCATCGGCTCGCCGAAGATGAACTTCATCTCGGGCAAGGTCCGCGCGGCCGATGGCACCAAGGCTACCATCGACCTGGGCACGCTTGGCACGATCCAGTTGCCGCGCACCAGCACCTCCATTGCCGGGCAGGATGTGACCCTGGGCATCCGGCCCGAGCACCTCAATCTCGGCGCCGGCGATTTCACCATCGAGACCGTGCCCAATATCGTCGAGCAGCTGGGCATCCACACCATCACCTATTCCACCCTGCCGGCCGGAGAATCCTTTACCGGCCTGTTCGAGGGCAACCCCGACGTCGTCGACGGCAAACCCGTGACCCTGGGTTTCAACACCGACAAGGTGCATTTGTTCGACGCCAAGGGCCTGGCCGTGTACTGATCCCCGGCCAGGGGCAGGAGGGTGCACGGAATGCTGGACATTGTGGGCTTGTTGCAGACGGAAAAGGACGCCTTTACCCGCTCGGAACGCGCCCTGACCGAGATCGTGCTGGCCGATGTCGACAGCGTGCTCAAGATGAGCATCGTGGACCTGGCCGAACAGGGCGGGGTTTCACCCCCGACGGTAACCCGTTTCTGCCGCCGGCTCGGCTGCGACTCCTACGCCGATTTCAAGGTGCGCCTGGCCCAGTCCCGCTTCGTCGGCCAGCGCTATCTGGCGCCCGCGGAAGGTCCGACCTCCCCGCACGAGATCGCCCAGGGCGTCGTCAACGGCATCCAGTCGATCATCTACGAGACCTTCGACAATCTCGATTTCGACGCCGTCGAGCGCGCAGCCATTGGCATCGCCAAGTCCAGTTTCGTGCTCGCCTTTGGCTCGGGCGGTGCCTCATCGATGATGGCCGGGGAAATCGAAACCCGCCTGTTCCGGCTGGGGCTGAAGGTGGCGTCCACCGACGACCATCAACTGCAGTTGATGCGGGTCGCGGCCGCGCCGGCCGGCACCGTGGTGGTGGCCTTTTCCATGTCGGGCAACAATGCGCAACTTGCCAAGACGCTGACCGTGGCCGGGGAATATGGCCTGACCCGCGTGGTCGCGACACGCTCCGGCTCCATGGTCTCGGCCCAATCCGATATTCTCCTGCCGGTCAACTGGCACGAGAATGCCGATATCCTGCGGCCCACCCCCGGCCGCTACGCATTCCTGGCCACCGTCGACGTCTTGGCCCAGACCGTGGCGACCCGCATGGGGCCGACGGCGGTGGCCAGCATGCGCCGCATCAAGCACCAGCTCGTCGTCAATCGCGACGGCGACGACGCCCAGCCCCTGGGGGACTGACCTGTGGTTCCCACCAGCACCGCGCTCGTGGCCCCACCCCACCCTCAATCCCTCCCCATCAAGGGGAGGGAGGCGCAGGTTGCGATGCCAGTGTTCATCGCTTCCCTCCCCCCTGTGGGGAGGGACTGAGGGTGGGGGTACTCCGCCTACCACCCGCGCAGTGTTTCGATCGATTTCAACGACAGAGTTCCCTATGACCACATCCTTTTCCCTCGTCACCACCTGGTCACCGGCCACCGATAGCGAACCTTTGGGCTATGGTCTCGAATTGACCAATACTGGCGATCAGCCGGTCGCCAGTTTCCAGCTTGGATTTTCGGGGCCCGCCCGCATCGACCCGCACGCGACGCTCGACAACGGCAAGCTCCTCAAGCGTCTTTCCAATCACACCCTGATTGCGCCACCCGACGGGTTTGTGCTGCAGCCGGGCGAAACCTGGACCGCCACGGCCCGCGGCCTGTCCTATGGCCTGCGTCACTGGAGCGATGGCGCCAATTCGGCCTATGCGGTGCTCGAGGATGGCGGCATCATTGCCATTCCCACCGCGCCAACCCAGGGCAAGGGACACAATTCGCCCCTGCTCAAGGGCGCGGCGCGCTTTCCGGTGCCAGCCAAAGCCCCGGTTGCCCATTCCATCGTGCCCTGGCCAAACCATGTGGCAACCACCGGAGCCCGCGTGGCGCCCGTGGGCCTGGACCTGGTCCCCGAGGGTGATCTCGCCATCCGCGCTGCCGATGCCTTCGCGGACCTCACGGCCGAGCTTTTTCCGGTCGAAGCCATCGTGCGTCCGGCCTCCGAGGGCGGCATGAGCGTTCACGTCACCGAAAAGCCGGGCATGGGCGCCGAAGCCTATGAAATCGCTTTTGCCGAAAACAGCGCCGGCGTCTCCGCCTCGACCCATGCTGGACTCTTTTATGGCCTGGTGACCCTGGGACACATGTTGCGTGGCGCGCGGCTACATCCGACGACGTTCACCTGGCCAGTTGGCGGCACCATCAATGACGAACCCGGATTTTCCTTCCGGGGCAGCCATCTGGACGTGGCGCGGCAGTTCTATACCGGCGCCGAGGTCAGCCGGCTGATCCGCATCATGGCCTGGAACAAGATGAACCGGTTCCACTGGCACCTGACCGAGGACGAGGCCTGGCGCCTGGAAATCGACGCCTACCCGCAATTGACCGAAATCGCTGCCTGGCGCGGGCATGGCAAGGCGCTGCCGCCGCTGCTCGGGTCGGGTCCGCAGCCCAGCGGCGGCTATTACAGCAAGAAGGTGGTGCGCGAGATCGTCGCCCTGGCCGATGACCTGGCCATTGCCGTCATCCCCGAAATCGACATGCCCGGCCACTTCTATGCGGCCCTGCAGGCGCTGCCTGAATTGCGCGATCCGGCCGAAGAGGGCGAATATCAATCGGTCCAGGGCTTTCCAAACAACAGCCTCAACCCGGCCCACGAGCCGGTCTATCGCTTCATCGAAACGGTAATCGATGAAACCCTGGAGCTGTTTCCGGCCGGTATCTTCCACCTGGGCGCCGACGAGGTGCCACTGGCAGCCTGGTCGGGCTCGCCGCTGGCGCTCGACATGCTGGAAAAGCTCGCCGGCCCGGCCATGCGCCAGAAGCACGAAGCCCAGTTCAATCAATTGGGCAATCACCACGGAGCCGACGAGATCGAAGGTTCGCCCACCGCGATTCTGCAGGCCGAATTCATCAAGCGCGTCCATCAGTACATCGCCTCCAAGGGCGCCATAACCGGCGGCTGGGAAGAGGCGGCGCATGGGGACGCGGTGGCCAAGGACAAGGCCTATGTCATCGGCTGGCGCAATGTCGAGATCAATGCCGCGCTGGCCGAACGCGGCTTCGACATCGTCGTTTCCCCTGGTCAGCGTTATTATCTCGACATGGCCAATGGCGTCTCCTGGGCCGAACCCGGTGCCGGCTGGGCCGGCTGGTCAGGCCCGCAGGAAACCTATGAATTCGAGGCGCGTGCGGGCTTCTCCGAGGCCGGGCTCAAGCATCTTCTCGGCATCCAGAGCTGCATCTGGTCCGAGAGCATGACCGATCGGGCCATCTTCGACCGGCTGGTCTTTCCACGCCTTTCGGCCATTGCCGAAGCCGGCTGGACCCTGCCCGAGCGCAAGAGCTGGGATCGCTTCAAATCCATGGTTGGCCTGATGCCGATCATGTACGGCCACTGGGCCGCCGAATAGACCCGATGGGCGGTCAGGGCGTTGTCCTGGCCGCCCCCTTTGGCTGCAACTGACCCGCGGTGACCACGGTCATCACCAGAAGCGGGATCAGGATGGTGAAGGCGAAGCGCACCCCAAAGCCCTGCGCCACGGCACCGATCAGGGCCGGCGCTCCCAGATTGACCAGTTGAAACACCAGCGTCACCGCCGCCACGTTCTGTGACGCCGGGCGGTCGCCGATGCGCGCGGCGGCCGAGAGCATGAGCGGGTAGAGGACGCAGATCCCGAGCCCAACCATTACGAAGCCCATTAGCGCCAATCCGGCATTGGGCGCGAGGCCGACGGTGATCAGGCCGGCAATTGCCAGTGAGGCGAGCCAGCGCGCCATGGGGACCGTGCCGACCCGATCGAGCACGCGATCCGCCATGAGCCGGCCAGCGGCCATCGCCGCCACAAGCGCGGGCAGGGCGAGCGACTGTATCCAGGGCGCAACCTCGAAACTGTCGCGCAGATAGATGATCGACCAGGCCCGGGCCGCGCCTTCGGTCAGGCCGGCCCCGAGGCCAAAGGCCACGAGCCCCATGGTCGCCAATGTCGGCAGGGCCAGGCGCCTTTTGGTTTGCGCCGTGTGCGGCCGCTCCGGTGTGATGGCCATGGGCAGCGCCACGACAAACAAGGCGCCAATCAGCACCGGGGCCATCAGGCCCAGATGCCAGGCCGGCGACACGCCGACGCCGCGCATGAGCGCACCGACCAGCGCAGTCACCAAAAAGCCGATGCTCCACACACCGTGGCAGGTGTTCATGATGCGCGCGCCGGTGGCCGCCTCGACGCGGTCTGCCTCGACATTGATGGCAATATTGGTCAGCGAGAAGCCCACGCCATTGGCCGCCAGCAGCAGGAACATGGCAACCGGATGCAGCAGCAGCCCAATGAGCGCCGTGGTGCAGATCACCACCGGCAGCATGACCATCAGGACACGCCGCGGTCCGAACCGCTCGATGATGCTGCTCGAAATCAGGAACATCGGCAGCCCGCCCGCCGGCTGGCCCACGAGGATGAGGCCGAGCTGGGCTTCGCTCAGCCCCATCATCTCCTGCAGGTCGGGAATGCGGGTATGCACCGCGCCGACGGCCAGGGCGTGAATGAAGAAGAGCGCGATAATGCGCCAATGCGCAACCATGAGGGTCTCGGACGTTCGAGTTGGCAGGGGCCAGCGCTATGCGCGCGGGCCGGGATCCATGAGCACATGGATCCGATCGGCACCCATGCGGGCGAGTTTGAGCATCAGTGTCTTGCGCCTCGCCGGGGCGAGGGGCGTATCTGGGCTGTCGCGCAGAATGGCCCCATCATGGCCGTCAGCCACGATCAGGCCCTCGCTTTGGGGGAAGATATCGGCATCGAGCTCCGGCGGCTTGGCGAAAAAGAACCGGTCCGAGAATTCCCGATACTCGGGCCATTTGCGGTCGACCTGGAAATCGATGAGGCTCGACTTGATCTCGATGATCCAGATTTCCCCCTTGGGCCCCACCGCCAGCACATCGGCGCGCCGGCCATTGGCCAGCGGCACTTCGGCATAGCAGGCCATGTCGTGCCGCTCGCGCAGCATCCGCATGACGCCCCTTTGCACCCGCAGCGCCGTCGCCGATTGGCGCAGGTCGACAATGGGCGGCAGGTCCTCAGCCATTGGGCGGCAGCGGTTCGGGCGCCACGCCCTGCGGCAGGTCGAGCTTGCGGTGCCCCAGGGCAAAGCTCGATGCCCAGAGGCCGGCCAGAAGCAGCGGCAGGCAGACGAGATAGGATGCGCGGATATTGATGTATTCGGCGACAAAGCCCAGCAGCGGCGGGGCGAGGAAGAACACCACGAAACTGACCTGGCCCAAGGCGGCCACATTGACGGCAGCCGGGCGGTCCGTGCGCTGCGCGGCAGCGGAAACGGCCAGTGGATAGACCGCCGAACAGCCCGCACCCATCAGCGCGAAACCCGCCAGGGCCAGTTCTGGCATGGGCGCGGTGCCGACCAGCAGCGCCCCGATGCTGGCGCAGGTCAGCATGACCATGGCGACATTGCGCGGGCCATAACGGGCAACGATCGGGTCGGCGGTCAGGCGCATCACGGCCATGAAAAAGGCAAACAGGGTCAGGCCCATGCCGCCCAAAAGGGGCTCCACGGCGAACACGTCGCGCATGTAGATGGCGGACCAGTCGATCCCGGCGCCCTCGACCAGGAAGGCGGCAAAACCGATGAGGCACAGCGGCAACAGACCGAGATTGGGGAAGGCGATCCTGTGCCCGCCATCCTCGGCCCGGCCGCGATTGGGCTTTGGCGTATTGGTGGCCCCGAAGATGAGATAGCCGCCGATGACCACGATGATCGTCGCCATGATCAAAAGGTGCAGACCCGCCGACAGGCCGGACTGGCGGATCATGGCGCCGAAGAGGGCGGTGATGAAGAAGCCGACGCTCCAGAAACCATGCGCCCGGTTCATGAAGCGCTTGCCGGTCATGGCTTCGAGGCGGTCGATCTCGACATTGAGGTTGATCTCGAGCGCCCCCGACATCAATCCCACGATCAGCAGCACGCCGAACACAGCCGGCGCGTTCGGCAGCCACGGCACGGTAGCGAACAGGATGGCCGGCCCCAGCGTGGTGATGAAGGCGGTGGTGCGGAAACCCAGGCGTTCGATCACCGGGGCACCGAAGGTCAGCGAGATCAGCGAGCCGATGGCCATGCCGATCATGGTGAGGCCGAGTTGACCCTCGGTAACACCCAGATGCGTCTGGATGTCCGGCAGGCGCGACATCAGCGCGCCGGTGATGACGGCAAAGAAAAAGAAGCAGGCATAGATGCGGTGCTGCGCAGCGATCACGGCGTCACCACGCGGCTGACCGGCTTGGGCGCCAGGACATGAGCGGTCGCCAGGCCCAGAAGCACCAGCGGCAGGCCGACCCCGAAGGTCCACTGGATGCCGTAGTGTTCGGCAATGAAGCCGAGGAGCGGCGGCCCCAGCAGGAAGGCGGTGAAGGAGAACTGCGCCAATGCCGCCACGTTGATGGCGGCAGGGCGATCGGTCTGTTGCGCCGCTGCCGACATGGCCAGGGGGAACAGCGCGCTCGAGCCGATGCCGATCAGCGCGAAACCAAGATAGGCCATGAAGGCCGAGGGCATCAGGAAGACGATGACCACGCCAATGCCGAGCACGCTCAGCAGCGTGCGCGCCACCACGACCGGGCTGAAGCGGTCGACGAAGCCATCGGCGAAGAAGCGCGCGAAGGCCTGCGAGCCGGCGACCACGGCGACGGCGAAACCGGCCCAGAACGGCTCGGCGCCGAACACGTCACGCATATAGATGGCCGACCAGTCGATGCCCGCGCCCTCCATCAGCATGGCGGACAGGCACACCGCAACAAGCATCATGATGGCCAGGGTCGGCTTGGCGAGGCGCGGTGTTTCTTCCGTGCTCGACCCGGTGCGGTGGGCCGCGGGTTGGAACTGGCCGAGCACGACAAGCGTCGCAACAAGGATCACCGGGATCATGATCATCAGGTGCCATTGCGGGGCAAGGCCCGTCTGGGCGACGAAGGAGCCGACCACGCCGGCGCCGAAAAAGCCGAGGCTCCAGAACGCATGGGCGCGGCTCATGATCCGGCGGCCGATGGCGTGCTCGACGCGGTCGGCTTCGATATTGATGATGATCTCGATGGCCCCGATGGTCAGGCCCACCGGGACAAGGGCGAGGAAGAACAGCACCGGATCCTGCGCCCACATGGCCAGGGCGTAGAGCACCGAGAGCAGCGGGATGGCGCAGAGCAGGACCCGCCGGTAGCCGATGGCCTCGATGATGCGCCCGGCAAAGGTGAGCGAGATCAGCGTGCCGACGGCCGAGCCGATCAGCGACAGCCCGAGCAGTCCTTCAGCGACACCCATGGCGCGCTGGATATCGGGCAGGCGCGGGAACATCGAGCCCATGCAGAATGAATAAACGAAGAACGCCCCATAGACCTTGATCTGGGGCGGCGCGGAAATGCCGAATCGCATGTCAGGAAATGCTCAAATGGTCAGTACCGCCGGACGCTATGACATTTTTGCACCAGTGAGAATAGCGACCCGCAAGGGAACGGGACTTGCAATTTGCAACGATGCAAATTCGTCACACGGTTTCCACATGGCGGCTATCGCTGAGTACGCTGACCCCGGTCGAAATGTGGCGCACGATCTCGATCCGCCGGTGCTGGCCGCCCATGCTCAGCCGCGTATCGGCTCCCCGGTCCGGCAACTGGCCGCGTCCACGCCGGTCCGGCCCGAAATAGCTGGCGGTTTCATAATAGGTGAGCGGCGTCCCGATCTGGCGGGCGAGCCGGTCGATAACCCGCTGGCGGCTGAAGGGCATGGTGATGATATCGTCAAAGCCCATATTGATGCAGGCGCCGATCTCCTCGGCCGAGGCGGCATCGGTGAAATAGATCATCGGTGAGAACCGCAGGCGCCGATTGGCGCTGAAGCGAATGGAATCGGCGACCTGGCGGTAGGGGGACAGGTTTTTCGTGGCCGCAAACAGGAAGAAGCAGATCGGGGTGTGGGCGAGCTGGTGCGCGGCCTGCGAGAGGCCGGAAAACGGCGCCGTGCCCTCAAAGCCAACGCTGCGCGCCACGTCCGACAGGGCGTCGCCCGGCCGGTTGGCCGTTTCAACGATATAGGCGTAAGCGCGCATTCCCAGCTGCCACTTTTTTGCGTCCGGTCAGTATTTTAGCCGCAAGCTGCTAAAATCCGGCTAATGCACGGTCAGGGCCTGCATCAGGGAGCAGCCCCTTCGCCACGCATCAGGGCGCCATGTTCACGCATCAGGCTGGCAATGCGTTCGGTCACTGCCCGCACGGCCGGAGTGTGGCGTTCCTCGTGGTGGCAGACCAGCCAGAGTTCGGTCTCGAGTTCGGGAACCGGCCCAGCCATGCGGCTGAGCCGGGGGTCGCTATCGCCCACGAAACAGGGAAAGACCGAGATACCGGCGCCCGCTGCCACCAGTTCGAGCACCGACATGACATCATTGCCGCGGGTCGCGATGCGATCGCCATGCCGCGCGTGGAGCCAGCGGGCCGAGCGGGTCTGGGCCCCGTCGCCCGCCAGGCCGACGAAGTAGCCGGCGGCCACGCCGCTTGTCAGTTCGGGCCGGGCATAGAGGCCATAGGCCACCTTGCCGATAAGCCTGCCGGCCAGCCACTGCTCGCTCGGCCGTTCGTTGCGGATGCCGATATCGGCATGGCGCCGGCCGATATCCACCTTCTGGCTGCCGGTGACGAGCTCGACACCGAAGCGGTCGCCGGCGGTCCATATCTGTGCGACGTGGCGGGCGAGAAAGGCCGAGGTCCAGGCACCGGCCGAAATGCGCACCATACGTTCGCCGATGGTCCCGTCTTTCCAGCGTTTCAGTGCCATCATCGCCGCCTCGACCTCTTCGGCGCGCAGAAGCAGGTCCTCGCCGGACGGGGTCAGGCGATAGCCGGTCTGGCTGCGCACGAACAGCGGCTCGCCCACCTGCCGTTCGAGGGCCGTTACCCGCCGGCCCAGCGTCGCGGCTGAAAGCCCGGTGGTCTGGGTAGCCGCGCTCAGCCCGCCGAGCCGGGCGACGTCCAGAAACAGTCTCAGATCGTCCCAGGAGAAGTCCATTTTTCAATTCTGAAATGGATGTTGCAATGCTGATTGTAGCGAAAATACCTGAATTTGCGCAAGTATCTGCTCAGCGACATTGATCGCCGGACCTAATTTCAGACCAAAATCCGCATTTTTGAAAAATGCAAAACCACGTGCCGTCCCGGCTTGGGCGGGCACAAGGAGACAGACATGTTTGATCCCATCACGAGACGTTTTGCCCGGTGGCGGCTGCGGGCCGAAACCCGGCGCAAGCTGGCCATGCTCGACAATCGGCTGTTGGCCGATATTGGCACCGAGCGGTCGGCTATCGGCGATTTCGTCACCCGGAAGCTTGACGAAGAGGAGTGCGGACAATGCCTTTGATGCGAGAACTCGGCCGGACCGGACGCATGGCCGGCGCGGTGGGCATGGGCTGCTGGGCCATTGGTGGGCACTTCACGCTCCATGGTCTCAATGACGGCTGGGGGGACGTTGACGACGCCCAGTCGGTCAGGGCCATCCACACCGGGCTCGATCTGGGCGCCACCCTGTTTGACACGGCCGATGCCTATGGCACCGGACATAGCGAGGACATTCTGGGCATAGCCCTGCGTCAACGGCGCCATGAGGTGGTGATCGCCACCAAGTTTGGCTTCACCTATGACCGCAGCACCAGGGCGCTGGGAGACATCGATGTGTCGCCCGCCTATATCGAAACGGCCAATGCGCGCTCGCTCGAGCGGCTCGGAATCGACTGCATAGACCTCTACCAGATCCACCCGGGCGAGTTGACCGACGATCAGGCCGACGCAGCTGCCGAGGCGCTGGAGGGTCTGGTGGAGCGGGGGCGCATCGCCGCCTGGGGATGGAGCACGGACAATGCCGAAGCCGCTCGGCGCATGCTGGTCTATCCGCATTTCGCGGCCATTCAGCAGGAACTCAATGTGCTCCATGATGGCCCGGACATGCTGGCCCTATGCGCCGAAACTGGCCTCGCGAGCCTCAATCGCTCGCCGCTGGCCATGGGGCTGTTGTCGGGAAAATTCTCGGTCAAGACGCAGTTCAAAACGGACGACGTCCGCGGCGCCGGTCATGCCTGGGTCCGGCACTTCCACAATGGCCGGCCCGCTCCGGAAGTGCTCGCACGGCTCTCGGACCTGCGAGACCTGTTGACCAGCAATGGCCGCACACCGGCACAGGGGGCGCTGGCCTGGCTGCTGGCGCGCTCGCCCCACACCTTCCCCATCCCCGGATTCAAGACCGAGGCTCAGGTCCGCGACAATCTGGGGGCACTGGATAAGGGACCGCTGCCGGCGGCGATCATGGCCGATATCGACAGGGTCCTGTCCCGGCCGCTGGCGGCAGCCGAATGAAAAAGGGCCGCCCGGCATCCCGGGCGGCCCAAAAATCCAAAGAGGCGAACCGGCCTATTGCAGGCAGACGGTGGTGACGCCGCGATTGCGGAAGCCGAGCGCGGTGGCCGCGGCCTTGGACAGGTCGATAATGCGCTTGCCGTGGAAGGGACCACGATCGTTGATGGTGACTTCAACGCTGTTGCCGGTCGACTGGTCGGTGACCTGAACCTTGGTGCCGAATGGCAGGGTGCGGTGGGCTGCCGTCATGGCATTTTCGTTGAAGATTTCTCCCGAGGCGGCCCGCTTCCCGTTGAAGCCCGGGCCATACCAGGAGGCGCCGCCACATTGGGCATAGGCTGCACTGGAAAAGGTCAAAACACTGGCAGCACAAATGGCGGCGATTACGGCTTTCTTAGTCAATGATCCTGAGCTCGCAGAAGTTGTCGATGGCGGGTGAGTATCGAGCGCCAACGGCCGGATTATGGGCGGATCTGCCCCAATGCCGCCAAGACCGGCCTTTGTTGCCTCCGCGCCGCAGGTAAATCAGGTCTTGCCGCGGCCCGACTGCGTTAGGACTTCCGAAATACTAAAATCTGAATCCGCCAATCCGGGTGTTATTTGCCATCACCAGGCCTCGATTGCCGGATTGGCAGAATGAGTTTGCGCGGTGTGGCCATGGTGCAACGGTTCCGTCAAACCTGACCCGGCGGGCCATTTTGTGCGGTTCCGGGCCAGGAAACCGGGTGCAGTCCACGCCTTGGCAGGGGCTTTTGGGCCGGAATGTGGCGGCAAACGGGCGTTTGAGAGCGCCTGGCCCGCGAGTTCACGCAATAAAAAAGGCGGTGGTTGTGCCACCGCCTCCAGTTGCTGTCAGGGAGACAGGATTAGTTCTGCGGCTGCGGAACGATGCGCAGATAGGGCTTCAGCTCCGTCCAGCCTTCGGGATACTTGGTCTTGGCCTGTTCATTGCTCACGGCAGGAACGATGATGACGTCCTCGCCGCTCTTCCAGTTGACCGGCGTCGCCACCTGGTGCTTGGCCGTCAATTGCAGGCTGTCGATGACCCGCAGCACTTCATTGAAGTTGCGGCCGGTCGAGGCAGGATATTCGATCTTGAGCTTGACCTTCTTGTCCGGCCCGATGACGAAGACCGACCGCACGGTGAGCGTGTTGTCGGCATTGGGGTGGATCATGTCATAAAGGCGCGCCACCTTGCCTTCGGTATCGGCCAGGAGCGGGAAGTTGAGCGCCGCACCCTGGGTTTCCTCGATGTCCTTGGCCCAGCCGCCATGATCTTCGAGCTTGTCGACCGACAGGCCCAGCACCTTTACGCCGCGCTTTTCGAATTCCGGCTTCAGCTTGGCGGTATAGCCCAGCTCGGTCGTGCAGACCGGCGTGAAATTCTTGGGATGGCTGAACAGGACCGCCCAGGAGCCGTCGATGTAATCGTGGAAATGGACGGTGCCTTCGGTCGATTCAAGGGTGAAGTCGGGGGCGGTGTCGCCGATCAGGATAGCCATGATATTTGTCCTTCATCTGCCGGGGGCGGTCTGAAATGCCGTTGATTGAGAATATCGTACCCCAGGTCGCCATATGAAACGGCCTGAGGTAGAATGCTTTTGCATTATCGGGCGCGGCCTGGACACACAATTGCGGTTCGCCGCCAGCCGCTGGAAAAGTGCGAAAACTACTCGCCGGTGACCATGACCGAGCCCTGCATGGGCTGGGCCTGCGGCGCGCCATTGGTCCAGGTGACGTCGATGCCGTTGAGCGGCACCACGGAAAGGCTCATCTTGCCCGAGCCCTGCTGGATTTCGCGGGCATGGGCCAGGTAGATCAGCGAATTGTTGGCGGCGTCGTAAACGCGGGTCACCCGCAGCGATTTCCAGATCAGCGACCGCCCCTGCTGGAAGATTTCCTCTCCACCGGCGCTGGTGCGAATATCGCCCACGGTCACCGGCCCGTTCGCCGAGCAATCGAGCGCCGAATAGGATGGGTCCTCGAACCAGTTGCCCTGGCTCATCCGGTCGATGAACGAGCGATTGAAAAACGCCAGATGGCAGACCACGCCATCGACTTCGGGATCGGCCACGGCCTCGATGGAAATGTCATTGCCGGTCCAGTCGACCCCGACATTGCCCACCTCGCCGCTCCGCCCGCAGGCGGCAAGGGCAACTAGCGCGGTGGCAGCTACGGCGAACTTGGCAATGGCATGCATAGAGAACCTCCAGATGATGCGCCAAACATGGTGCCCATGGCGCGCTGGTGCAAGGTGGCTAGCGCCGAACCCTGTTCTCCATGACGCGCTCCAGCCAGCGTACCAGCAGCGAGAGCGAGATGGTCATGGTCAGATAGAGGAAGGCGACCACATTGTAGGTTTCAAAGAACAGAAAGCTCGAGGAGGCCGAGAGCTTGCCCAATTGGGTTATGTCCTGGACGCCAAGGGCCGAGACCAGAGCGCTGTCCTTGACCATGGAGACAAAGTCATTGCCCAGCGGCGGCAGGATGGTGCGCAGGGCCTGCGGAAAGACGATGAAGCGGAAGCAATGCCAGCGGCTGAGGCCCAGCGAGCGGGCCGCTTCCACCTGTCCGCGCCCCACCGCCTCTATGCCCGCCCGGAAAATTTCGGCGATGAAGGCGGAGTAGCAGATGGTCAGGGCAAAAATAGCCCGCCAGACGAAATCGAAGCCGCGCACCGTGGCCGGCGTCAGCCACCCCCATTCGATCGGCAGCGACAGCGCCCAGTTATAGGCGCCGACCAGAGCCGGCGCGGCGACAAAGGCGATGTAAAACAGAAACACCAGGATGGGTACGCCGCGGATGATCTCGACATAGAATGTCGCCACCTCGCGCAACACGCGGATGCCCGAAGTGCGCGCCAGCGCAACCAGCAGCCCCAGGAGAGTGGCAGCCGAAAAGGCGACCAGTGTCACCCACAGCGTCGTCTGCACGCCGCCCGCAAGGGTGCGGAAGATCGAGGCGTATGTCGCGTTGCTGGTGATCGCCCACAGCCCGAGCACGAACAGCAGCAGGATGGCCAGCAACCAATAGGGCAGGCGGGAAAAGAGCGTGGGACGTCGGGATGCTGTCATGGGTGACGGTAGGACACGATTTGCAACAGAAGCCCTACGGACCTCATCCTCGGCCGGGCGAAGGACGAGGCCGTGATCGGCCTCGCGCGTTCGACAGGATGTGAGGTCCTGGGGCAGTAGGCCTTAGTCAGCCGCGTATTCGAAGAACCAGTAGTTGATCCGTTCGTCGAGCCAGCCCTCTTCGCGCAATTGATCCAGCGCTGCATTGAACGGCTCAACAAGATCCGAGCCAGGGGTCAGGATGAAACCCAGCGGATCGGACTTGATGCTCTCGCCCACCTGTTTGAACGAACCCGGATCGGCGCCAATATAGCCGGTGGCGGCCGCCTGATCGGCGATGATTGCATCCACGTCGCCCACCTTCACAGCCTGAACCGCGGCCCCGAAGCTGTCGAAGGTCTTGACCCGCGGATTGGCCTCGTCGCCATCGAGAACATCATAGATTGCCGTATAGAAGGACGAGGTGCCCGCCTGCGCGCCGAACAGCAGATCGGCGTTTTCGGCAAAACTCTCGGGGCCGGTGATCCGATCTTCGTCGGCACGCACCAGGAAATACTGTTCCACGGTGATGAACGGGTCGGTGAAGTCGATCTGCTCTTCGCGCTCGGCGGTGATGGTGATGCCATCGGCGCCGACGTCGAACTGACCGCTGCGCACGCTCTCGATCATCACGTCCCAGGCCGTCAGGTCCCACTCGACGCTGGCGTTGAGACGCTTTGCGACTTCGTTGATGACGTCATATTCCAGGCCGATTCCCTTGCCCTCGGCGTCGGCAAAGTTCAGCGGATAATAAGCGTTTTCGGTCACCGCATGGATGACGCGACCCTCAAGGTCCGGCAGGTCCTGCGCAAAGGCGGGGCCGACCAGGAGCGCGAGGGCCGTGCTGGCGAAAATGGCGATGGACTTGGTCATCTTGATCATGGTCTCCCGACGAGGTTTCGCCCGAGACTAGACCAAGCCCATGACCTTTGGAAATGGGCAAGCGTTACGGCTCAGGCCTGGTCGCTGACCTCGGCACCTGGCCCGTTCTTCTTCAGCGAGGCAATGGCATTCTTGGCGCTCGACTTGGACTTGTAGGTTTCGGTGCGCACCATGGTTTCGCCATTGGCGGCGACGAAGCGCACGAAATGCTGGCCGTCCTTGGAGGCGACAATCTCGAAGCGATAGCCGGAGCCGGTCTCGTCCTTGGAGAGGTCCACCGTGGCTGCATCGGGGGCATTCTTCTTCAGCGAGTCGATGGCGTTCTTGGCGGACGCCTTCTGCTTGTAATTTTCCGACCAGAAGATTTTCTCCGCATTGTAGGAGAAATCGAACTTGAACTGCTCGTTTGCTGCCGCTGTGACGTTGAACTTGTGTGCCATGACGCTGACCTCCCTCAAAGTAGTCGCAACAAAGACTAGCCGAATGGCAAAAATTGAAAACCCTAGTTTTTGACCTCAACCCGATCGACATGGCCCAGGTCCCGGTCGGGGTCGATGCGATCGCGCACCATCTGCTTGAGCACCCGGCTGTCCGGAAAACCGCCGTCCCGCTTGCGCTCCCAGATCAACTCCTCGTCCAGGTGAATTTCGAAGATGCCGCCGGTGCCGGGAACCAGCGTCACGGCGCCCAACTCGAGTGAGAATGTGGACAAGAGCTCCTGCGCCATCCAGGCCGCGCGCAACATCCAGTTGCATTGCGTGCAATAGACGATGGTGACGGCCGGCTTGCCGGATGGCTCGCTCACTTGCGCTTCCTGGCTGCATCCTTGGGGTCGACAAGGCTGGCCAGGATTTCATCGACCAGGTCGAGATCCTGCCGCTTGCCGGCCGCCTGCTGCTGCAGGTCAACCAGATAGGATGTGGTGTAGTAGAGCCGCCGCGCCAGCATGATGGCGATCTGCAGCGAAAACTCGGGGTGACCGTCGAGAAAGGTCAGGGCATCGGGGATTTCATAGGCGGTGACGTCGGACAGCGCCTTGACGGTGGCCGAATGCTGCATGTCGAGCAGCACAGCCATTTCGCCGAAAATCGAGCCCGGCTCGTCGACATGGGTCACCTGGGTTCGCTCGCGAATGACCTCGACCTGGCCTTCGACCAGCACCAGCAATTTGCCGAGCCGCTCGCCCTCGGGCAGCATGATCTGGCCCGACTTGAACCGGACCGTCTTGAGGCCGCTGCAATAGTCCAGAATGTCCGCCATGATCCGCTCTTTCACCCCGCCGTGAGCGGCAATCTAAAGCATTGATCGGGCAAAGCAAAGCCGCCCGGCGTGAACCGGGCGGCTGGCAATAGGCAGCGTCAGGTGACTAGTTGATCCAGACCACGGTGCGGGTCGAGGCATCGACCACGGCCGGGCGGCCATCGATATAGACATAGCCGTAGAACTGGTCATCGGGCAGCGGGGTGATGGTGGCGCCTTCCGGCAGCACATAACCCACGACCACATCACCTTCCGCCTCGATCGGATCGACCGGATTGGCGATGGCGAAATCGGCGGAGGACTGGCTCACCAGGTAACCCGGCGACTGCACCAGGGTGCGGTTGTTGAGGTCAACGATCCACACGCGGCCATTGGCATAGATATAGCCGTAGTTTTCGTCACCATCGACCGGATAGATGGTGACCGCTTCCGGCACGGTGTAGCCGACATCGAGCGCGCCCTCGATCAGCACCGGCTCGACCGGATTGGCCCCGGCATATTCGATGGTGGAGGTGGCAACGCCGGCTTCGGCACCAATGACGGCACCGGCAAAACCGCCGATCACGGCACCAATGGGACCACCGATCAGGCCGCCGACAACGGCACCGGTCGTGCCGCCACCGGTCGCGCCGATTACGGCACCGGCATCGGCATCAACTGTCCCGGCATCCTGCGCAAAGGCGGGCATGGAGATGGCGAGCGAAAGTGCGGCCACGGAGGCCATGAGAGTCTTCTTCATTTTCGTTTTCCTTTCGGGTCACGGGCAGAGCCCTTTTGGGCTTCTTTGTGAGCGCCCGGTGGTCGCCCCTTGCTCAACAAACGAGAAGCGCCCGACTAGGTTCCGATGCCGCAGGAAATCGAAAATGGCCTCAGAGCAGCTTTTCGATATCGGGCGCGATGTCGGCCGGCTCGGTGGTGGGGGCGTAGCGCTCGACCACGGTCCCGGCGCGATCCATGAGGAATTTGGTGAAATTCCACTTGATCGCCTCGCTGCCGAAAATGCCCGGCGCCTCGGATTTGAGCCATTCATAGAGCGGGGATGCGCCCTCGCCATTGACCTCGATCCTGGCAAAGAGCGGAAAGCTGACCCCGTAATTGACCGCGCAGAACCGGGCGATCTCGTCGGCGCTGCCCGGCTCCTGCTCGGCGAACTGGTTGCAGGGAAATCCGAGCACGACCAGACCCCGGTCCCGATATTGCCGGTATAGCGCCTCGAGCCCCTCATATTGCGGGGTGAGCCCGCACTGGGAGGCGACATTGACCACCAGCACCACCTGGCCGGCATAGTCTGCAAGCGCCTGCGGCGTGCCATCGAGGCGGGGGAGGGTAAAGTCTGAAAAACGGGTCATGGCTCAAATTCAGTTTTGGACTGGTGTCCCAGAGGTAGTGACGAACACCGCAGTCCGCAACGGCGAACGGCCGCCATTGGCGGCCGCTCCCTAGCGTGATTGGTGGCTGTCTCAGTAGCCACGGGAATAGCTAGGTGCCTTGTAGGTGGTGCAGTAGTCCGCGTCGTAGGAGACGTAGCGGGATGCCACCCAGCCCCAGCGGCCGGACCACTGGACCTTGTACCAGCCATTCTGGCTTTCGGTGATGCTGACCTTGGTGCAGGCCGGGATGGTGCCGAGCTTGTAGTAGCTGGTGCCTGGGCCTTCGCGGAAATTGATCCCGCCGGTGGTCCAGCCCCAGTCGGCAGCCATGGCGCCGGAGGCGGTGGCCAGAACGAGTGCGGCGGCGATAAGGGTCTTCTTGAACATCGATCTTCTCCATCTGTGTTGCTCGGGCCCTGTCGTCCGCCCGATGAGGAGAGATTGCCCCAGAGCAGCGGGCCGGGCAGTTCCCCAGGGAACAGGCCTTGCCACCTGCGCTATTTTCCGACACATCTGGAGCCCGAGGCAGCCCAGCGAGACAACCATGACCGATGGCAAGCCGGGACTGGCCTTCTGGCGGTCCTTCCCCATTTTCGAGGATTTTTCGGCTGAAGCCATCGCCGAACTCAATGCCGCGGCCATCCCGCGCAAATGGGGCATGGGAGAGGTGATCTTTCAGCGCGGCGACCACGGCGACCATCTTGTGGCCGTCGCCGAAGGGCGCATCCGGGTGGCCCTGCTGACGCCCTCCGGCCGCGAGCTGACCCTGCGCCATGCCGGTCCGGGGGAAATCCTGGGTGAAATGAGCCTGCTCGACGACGCCCCAAGGTCTGCCGATGCCGTTGCTGCCATTGCCAGCGCCGGGTTCGTGGTGCTGCGCGAGCAATTCGAGCGATTGATGCGCACGCATCCCGAACTGCAGCAACCCCTGATCCGCTATCTCAGCCGCCGGTTGCGGGAAACTACCGATCAGCTTGAATCCATCGCCCTGTTCGATGTGCGCCTGCGCCTTGCCCGCTTCCTGCTGCTCAGTCTCAACCAGGCCTTCGACAATGACGTGCCCGACACGCCGCGTCTGCGGCTCGATCTCAGCCAGGGCGAGATCGCAAGCATGCTCGGGGCCAGCCGTCCGAAGGTGAACCGCGCCATCCTGGCGCTTGAAGAAGACGGGGCCATTGCCAGGGACGGTCATGTGCTGACCTGCGACCCGGCCATTCTCCACGACATCGTCGCCGCGGACGGCGAATGAGGCGCCACAGATCCATGCGCAGCCTTCTGCCCCTGGCCGCCGGATTGCTGATTGCCGGTCTCGGGACGATCCTTGTGCTCCATGCACCACCCTCGGTCGCGCTTCTGCGCGAGAAAGGGCTCGACTGGCTGGTTCTGGCCATGCCGGTGCCGCAGGCCGAAGCCCTGGTCGTGGTCGATATCGGACTTGAAAACGAAGCGGGAAATCCCTGGTCACGGGACGATACCGCCCGGTTGATCGGGGCCGTTTCGGCGGCGTCCCCAACGGCCATCGGCCTCGACATGGTGCTGTCGGGGGAGTGCGATGCCGGCGCCGCCGCAAACCAGACGCTGGCCGAAGCCATGGCCGGAACGCCGGTGGTGCTGGGTTTTCTGCTGACCGCCACGCCAAGCGCTGCCCCGGTGCCTCAGCCGGCGCTGGCCCTCATGGCCGATCTGTCGCTGCCGCGCATCCTTTACGCCGACGGCGCCGAGACTGCCTGTGCCGGATTTTCCGACATGGCCGCCAGCGCGGCCGGGCTGCCGCTGTTGGGCGACGGCGACGGGCTGGTGCGTCAGGTTCCTGCCGTGATGGCGATTGGCGGCCGTCCCTTCCTCGGGCTTGCCTTCGACATGGCGCGACAGGCTCACCCCGACGCGCCGCCGGTCTTGGCGGGCAATCCGGCCTGGTTGCGGCTGGGCAGCCGCGTCTGGCCGCTGAGCCCGGCCGGGTCCGTGCGGTTCCGCCCCAGCGCCCCGGATCATTGGGCCACGCGCACAATTGCCGCCGCCGACCTGCTGGACGGCTCCGCCGATGCCGCGCGTCTTGGCGATGCGCTCGTCCTGGTCGGCAGTAGCGCTCCCCGGGCCGGCGCGCTGCGCGCCACGGCTGCCAGCCCGATCACGCCATCGGTGCAGATCCACGCCGACCTGCTGTCCGGCCTGCTCGGCGGCCGCCTGCCGATCCGGGCCGAACTATCGCCGCGCCTAGAGGCCGCCGCTGCCGGGCTGGGCGGCGTTACGGCCGCGCTGGCGGGAGCAGTGCTGGCCCCGGCCCTGGCGGGCGCGGTGACGCTGGCATTGGCCGCCCTGGGCATCGGCACCGCCTTCGGCCTGGCCATCTTCAGTGGCCTTCTGCTCGATCCCTTCATCCCCGCCCTTGTTATTCTCGCCGCCGGGATCGTCACCACCATCGCCCAGGCGGTTCGCACCAGGGCCGCCGAACAGGCGCTGCGCCGGCGCATCGGCCAATTGCTGCCCGCCGAAGTGGTTCGCCGCTTCGTCGCCGATCCCAGCCTGTTCCGGATGGAAGGCGAGGTGCGGCAGGTGACCGCCCTGTTCACGGATATCGAAGGGTTCTCCGCCGCCACCCAGGGCATGGAACCCAAGAAACTCGTATCCCTCATGGACGCCTATTTCTCCGGCATGACCGGCATCATACTCGCCCATGGGGGGATGGTGGAGAAACTGGTGGGGGACGCCATTCACGCGCTGTTCAATGCCCCGGCAGACCTCGATGGCCATGTGGACCGTGCCATTGCCTGCGCACTGGCCCTGCAGGCTCATGCCGACGCCTTCCGGCAGCGTGCGGACATGGCGCCGATCGGGCTCGGCCGCACCCGTATCGGGGTCGAGACCGGCGAGGCTATCCTCGGCGATGTCGGCTCGGGCGACAAGATCGACTACACCGCCTATGGCGATGCCGTGAACATGGCCGCCCGGCTCGAAGAGGCCTGCAAGCAACTTGGTGCGGGCATCTGCATCGGTCCCAATGCGGCGCACCTGGCCAGTGTGACGCTGGTCGAACTGGGCGAGATCGACCTGCGCAGCTTTGGCCACGTGCGGGTATTCGGGCCGCGCAGGCCCTAGCGGCTGACCCCGACGCTGGCAAAGGCCTCGGCAATGCGGCCCTCGCCCCAAGCGACGACCGGGCCCGGCGGGCCGCCCTGGGTCTCGAACTCGACACCGTCCCCGGCCTCGAGGATGCGCTTGACCCCGGCAGCCAGGACCGAAACCGAACCGCGATCGACAAAGACCGAATACTTGCCCTTGGTCGGCCCGGCAAAGAAGCGGGTGCCGCGCACGCCGATCTGGGCGAAGGCGGAGCGGATGGTGATATCGGTGGGCGAGAGGTCCTCGGGACGATTGAACAGCATCGGCCCGCCCACGCTCATGACGCCGCGCTGATTGGCGATGAAGGCATCGATGAGGATTTCCGCCTCCGAGCCGAGATGGATCTCGCTTCGGTCCTCGAGCATCAGCATGGCCAGGCCATCCCGGCGGGTGACGATCCGGTCATTGAGCTCGATGGCCGCGCCGGGCACCAGCGGCACCACGGTATCGGCCCGCGCCACGTCCACCCGTCCGGTGACCGTGACCGCCTCACCAACCGGCACGGCGGCCCAGGCGGGCGCAATCAGCATGGTCGCTCCCAGCGCCGGTATCCCGGCGAGAACCTGCCTCCGGCCAAGCGGCGGCAGCGCAAGCGTATCATTTGGCATTTTCGGCATCCCTCCAAGGTCTGGTGGACCTCACCAATGCCAGATGATCACGCGCATGGCTGTGACGCAAGGAACAGGCGGGCGCCATACCGTGCTCCGGGGGCAAAACGGGCGTGCACAAGCGGCCATCGTCGCAGATGGCGCCGCCACGGGCGCGTGGCTTGGGGGAAGGCAGGGCCGGAGACAGATTATGCCTCTGGATGATTTTTGTGAGACCTAACCTGTCTCCGGCGCCGGATTTTTGGACAGCACAGGCACCGCCGGTTGAACGCTCGTCGCGCGGCGGCCTATGCCCGAACCCACGCGCCATGCGAACAGCGCGCGACCGGCACACCCCGCTCAGTTCGCATGCAGACCTGCCCGCGCGAGGTGATGGCCTATTCTATGACTGGCCAGCAAAGCGGGGATAAGTTTGCCTGGACCGCTTCAGACTGAACGGAGCTTTCCCTTCTCCCCTGAGGGGAGAAGAGCCTGCCCCGGACTTGATCCCGGGTGGCGCGAAGCGCCGGATGAGGGGTTCATACTCACGTATTTTCCGAAAGGCTTTCACCCCTCACCCCAACCCTCTCCCCAAAGGGGCGAGGGGGCGATGGAGGCGATGGTTCCGCTTACAGGTGAAACGCTTACATCTTGAAACTCGTCTCGCCATTGCTGCCGGTAGGCCGGGGCGCAGCGGGTGGCCACGGATCGGCTGGCGGCGGGCCGGTGCGGGCGGCGCGGCCGGCGGCAAACCCTTCTTCGAACATGCGCGCATCCTTGGCCTGCATGAGCTTGACCAGCGCCTGGCGCGCATCGCCGCCCTTGTGCGTCTTGGGCTCGGTGTCGGCCAGTGCCTGGCGCAGGCGCATGACCGGCACGGGCGCGCCCCCGGTCCGCCACATGCGGCCCTGGCGCCGGCTATCCCAAAAGGCATGGCGGTTCTCGAAATCCTCAAGCCGCGCCAAAAACTGGCCGAGCTGCACCGCAAGCCCGGCAAAGCTCAGCGCGGCGACCGGCAGGGCCTGGATGGGTTTAGCCAAGAATGGCCGGCAATCGTGGATCAATCCCTCGGCCACGATCCGCGCGCTCTCGCCCACCAGCGCATCGGGCTTCTTGGCGGCAATGGCGCCAATATCCCTGTGCACCGCGTGGAGCCGCAACCACAGCGCCTCATGGCGCTCGGCAAGGGGAATGGTGATGACGGCTGGCTCGGGTCGCATGGTGAAAAACTCCTGTCCGCGGATGAAAGGAGAGGATGCGGGAGGATTTGGGGGCGGGGATTAGTTTAGCGGGGGATGAAGTAGCGGCTTTCGCCCTCGACGCGGCCCGAACGGGCCAGACCAATGGTGGTGAGGGTTTCGAGCAGCGAGGCGACGCGGTCGCGGCGCTTTGGTGTATTGCGGCCATCGAAAGTGGCGGCGAGGGTTTCCGGGGGCACCGGGGCGGGGGCCTTGCGGAGCAGGTCGACGAGGATGTTGATCTGCTCGGTGTCGCTGGCGGGCCATTTCGGCTTGTCACTGACCGGCAGGATGGCGAGATCGGCTTCCTGCTGGACGCCATCGGGGCGGGCGACTTTGTGGCCGAGTTTGGGTTCCTGATAATCGGGGCGCAGCCAGCGGACGAGGCCGCGGGCCTCCTCGGCAGCGCGCTCCTGATTGAGGGCGACCAGGCGGGTCAGCAGCTCTTCCTCGGCTTCGAGCTGGTCATCGGTCTTGTATGGGCTGGGCGTGGTGGCGCCGGGGCGGCCAACCAGGCGCGGGGTGAGGTCGGACCAGCCATAGGCAGCGAAGACCAGGGTGTCGATCTCGTCGTGAATGTCCTTGAGGATGGCGATGTGGCCGGCGTCGTAGATGTCGCGTTCCTTGTCGGTCAGCGGTTCGATCTGCGCGGCGCTTTCGCCGTGGCGGCCGGGGCCGGCTTTCCAGTCGAGCTCGCGCACGCGTTCGAGCACGTTGTAGAGCCCGGTCATGGTCAGGAAATCGTGGGCAGCGAGGCGTTCCTTGCGGAAGGCGTCGAGGCGTTCACCGAGCTCGGCGAGGCGGGACTGGATGGTGGGGTTGGTGGAGAAGTCGGGGAAGGGAAAGGGATTGAATATATTGTTATTCTGATACCTAGGTCGGTCTTCAAGCCTTCCGCCAAGTGCCAGCGACCAAGCTACGTGTGTCTTGGACGAAAGAATGCTGGCAATTGCAAAATCACTTACTGCAATGACAATGGCAGAGCCGTCTAGCAGTGTGTCTGGCCACTGCATCGCCGAGAATACGCGATGGTGCGAGACCTCACTAGTTGCAAAATATCTGGTCAAATTCTTCAGGGCTTCCCGCATTGCTGGGCGAGGCTCACCAAAAATCCACCATCGGTCACGATGTCCGTCACGTCTGACTTCGTCTCTCTCCGGCTTTACCATCGTAAGCAGTCTCTGCTCGATGATGGGATATTCAATTAAATCACTTCTACTGAGACCAAAGGTGTCGATGACGAACTCATCGCGATCTCGCCTCAGGAGGTCAAGACCACCCACATATTTAGGGAGCCTTGACCTTGGAAATGCGCCGACGTGGAGTAGTTCCTCACGCTCGGCCCTAGATACTTTAAAGCCGCTGCCGACTAGTTTACATCCTTGAAAGGCGATCGTCTCGCAGGCGATCAATGGCCTCGCGTCCGAAACGTCGATGCCGAGTTCTAGCTTTGCGTTAATTCGGCCCTGACCTTGGGTAACCTCGATGAAAGGCGTGTCTGTTTCTAGGCCGACCTCTCTTTTCACCTTTACTAGAATCCCATCCGCTTTTCCCCTGGCTGCGACAGTCATGGAAATCCGAACAGCTGCCTTATCGCTTGCTTTCATCCATGGATGATCGGCAACGGCAAACACGATTGAGACTGGCGTTCTTGCCGAGGTCCATCTTTCCAAAACTCGACGGGAGAAAATTTGGGTGATGGAGTTGGTGGTGATGAAGCCAAAGCGTCGGAGACCTCTGTATGCGGACCTTGTTGGGTTTCTCGTCAAGCGCTGGGCTGCCGCGTCCCAAAAGTGCATTACGAAGTCTGCGCCCATACCAACGTTGGGTCGCGCAACTGCTATGGCTTCGACATAGCCATCTCCCAACTCATCCCGCATCGCGCGACTTCCAATGAACGGCGGATTGCCGACGATGAATTCGACCTCGGGCCATTCAGCGGGGCGCGGGTTCTTGTATGAATAGAGCTCGATGCGGGCTTCGGGATCGGGCACCAGTTCGCCGGTAATGGGATTGACCATGCGGGTGACGCCGTCCCAGCGGGTGACCGGTTTTCCATCATCGTCACGGACCAGCTCGGCGCCGTCATGGGCGAGGATGGCGTCCTGCTGGCGGATGGTGCCATAGGCATGGAGCACCGGCTCGGAAATGGAGCTGAGGCCCGATGTGCGGAGCTGCCATTTGAGATAGCCGATCCACAGGACCAGATCGGCAATGGGCACGGCGCGGGGATTGAGTTCGAGCCCGTAGAACTGGCGCGGCGAGACGGTCTCGCCTTCCATCATCAGGCGGGACTGGTCTTCACCCAGGCTGTCGATGGCGGCCAGAACTTCGCCTTCAAGCTTCTTGAGCAGTTCGAGCGAAACATAGAGGAAATTGCCGGTGCCGCAGGCTGGGTCGAGCACGCGGATGGTGCAGAGCTCGTGATGGAAGGCCTTCGCGCGAGCGAGGGCGGCGGCGGGGTCGCCATTCTTGAGGGCTTCTTCGATGGTGGCCTGCACCTTGTCCCAATCGGCGCGCAGGGGCTCGATAATAGTGGGGACGACGAGGCGTTCGACATAGGCGCGGGGCGTGTAATGGGCGCCGAGCTTACTGCGTTCGCGCGGATCGAGGGCGCGTTCGAGCAGGGTGCCAAAAATGGCGGGTTCGACATCGCGCCAATCCATGCGGGCGGCGACGAGCAGTTCGTGAATATCCTCGGGCGCGAGGGGCAGGGCGGTGGGATTGGCAAAGAGGCCGCCATTGAACCGCTTGATGGATTTAAAGGTGCGCTGATCGAAGCCACCGGCATTCATGGTCGCCCATAAGGTTTCCATGGCGCGCGGAAAGGCGGCGGGGTCATCAACCAGCTTTTCCAGCATCTCGACCATGATGTTTTCGGGCAGGAGCCCGACATCCTCGGCGAACATGGTGAAAAGGCAGCGCATGAGAAATTCGGCGACATCCCTTGCATCGTGCTTGCCTTCGAGCCGCTTGGCGATGATGGAGAGGCGCCCGGCAATGTCGCGGGTGACTTCGGCGGATTTCTTCGCCGGATCGAGACTGTGCGGATCGGTCCAGACCGCCTTGAGGCGCGCCTGAATGGCTGGATCGCGCAGGTCTTCCATCTCGATGCGGAAGCCCTGAGCATCGGGGAACTGGGCGTAATTCTTGCCCTGGCCGGAAAAATCGGCATAGAGCTCGATGACGTGACCGACATCGACGAGGATGACGAAGGGCGGATAGCCGTGTTCGACGGGCAAGTGGCGGGTGTAGTCGACGGCCTGGGTATAGGCGGCGCGCATGACCCGGTCCCAGCCGCGTGAGCCGCGCTTGGCGTGGCCCAGCTTGCGGCTGCTGGCTTCCGAGCCAAACAGGCTCGCCTGGCGCTCGTCCTCGGCCTGGCGGCGGGCGGATTGCTTGGCTTCGAGCACGAAAGCGCCGCGCTTGTAGCAATCGACATAGAGCTTGGTGGTCGTGCCATCGGGGTGGCGATAGTCGAGGCTGCGCTCGAAGACGTAGTCGTTGCGGGCGTTGGCCTCCTGGCTCATGACCGGACGAGGGACGCCCAGCACGTCGCACAGGCCGGAAATGAAAAGCTGATAATTGGCACGCTCGGAGCCGCCCGAAGCTGTTGCCTCCGCTATCAGTTCTTCAAGCGGTTCCACGCCCGACCTCACCGGTATTCCCCCAAAACCACGCTGCCTTCTGGGTGGTTAACGTAATGCTAACCCTGAAAAAAGGCATGTCGTAGTGTTGAAACAAAAAAGCCGCCTTGCGGCGGCTTTTTCGAAGATCAGCGATTGGGATCGCTCACTTCACCAGCGACAGGTTGACGGCGGATTCACGGCCGTCGCGGCCGGTTTCGACTTCGTAGGAAACCTTGTCGTTTTCATACAGGCCATCAATGCCCGAACGCTGCACGGCGGAGATGTGGACGAAGTGGTCCTTGCCGCCGGTCTCGGGGGTGATGAAGCCGAAGCCCTTGGTGGTGTTGAAGAATTTCACGGTGCCAGTGATGGTGGCCATGATTGTGTTCCTATTTTTAAGCTCGAAGCCGAAGCAGGACGAGCGTTTCCCTACGCGACATGCAAAAGGGCCGACGAACGTTCGCAAGTTGCATCAGTGAGCCAGGAACCGGAAATGACCGGCAGAGGCAGCCGACTTAGGCTGAAAACGTATGGGGGCCTTGTGCCAGACAATGGTGTCCAGAGCAAGGCGGGATTTTTCCGGGGCGGCGGATTCCCGCTGTCGCGGGAATGACATGGTGGGGCGGGGTGGGGACCGGCGTCGGATGTCGCCGAATTGGTCTTGCCGGGGAGAGAGCCCGAAGATCGGGGCGCTCGTCACCCCCTCCCGGCCTCCCCCTTCAAGGGGGAGGTGTGGTCTTGTGCGTGGGCGTGTTTCTGCCCCATGCGGAGGCGATGCCGCTGCCTGCCAACTCGCCCCTGCGCGCCAACCTCGCCCTGCGAGCGTAGCTCTCCGGGCCTGACAGCCTAAAATCGCTCCACTCGAGCGATTTTGCGCCACAGGCGCCGGCTGTCAGTCATCACCCATCTTCAGCGCCTTGATGAAGGCTTCCTGGGGGATTTCGACGCTGCCGAACTGGCGCATGCGGGCCTTGCCCTTTTTCTGCTTTTCCAGGAGCTTGCGCTTGCGCGTGGCGTCGCCGCCATAGCATTTGGCGGTCACGTCCTTGCGCATGGCGCGCACCGTCTCGCGGGCGATGATCTTGCCGCCAATGGCCGCCTGGATGGGAATGACGAAGAGGTGCGGCGGGATCAGCTCCTTGAGCTTTTCGCACATGACGCGGCCGCGCGTTTCCGCCACCGAGCGATGCACGAGCATGGAGAGCGCGTCGACCGGCTCGGCATTGACCAGGATCGAGAGTTTGACAAGGTCTCCCTCGCGGTGCTCGGCGAGCTGGTAGTCGAAGCTGGCATAGCCCTTGGAAATCGACTTGAGGCGATCGTAGAAATCGAACACCACCTCGTTGAGCGGCAATTCGTATTCCACCATGGCGCGCTGGCCGACATAGGAGAGGTTCTTCTGGATGCCGCGGCGGTCCTGGCAGAGTTTGAGGATCGCGCCGAGATATTCGTCGGGCGTCAGAATCGTCGCCTTGATCCACGGCTCGCGGATCTCTTCGATCTTCATCACATCCGGCAGGTCGGCCGGATTGTGCAGGTGCATGGTCTCGCCATTGGTGAGCGCGACCTCATAGACCACCGATGGCGCAGTGGCGATGAGATCGAGATCGAATTCGCGGGAGAGCCGCTCCTGGATGATTTCGAGATGCAGGAGGCCCAGGAAGCCGCAGCGGAAGCCGAAGCCGAGGGCGGCGCTGGTTTCCATCTCGAAGGAGAAGCTGGCATCGTTCAGCCGCAGCTTGCCCATGGCGGCGCGCAGCTCGTCGAAGTCAGAGGCATCGACCGGGAAGAGGCCGCAGAACACCACAGGCTGGGCCGGGCGGAAGCCGGGCAGCGCGGTGGCGGTGGGCTTCTTGTCCTCGGTGATGGTGTCGCCGACATTGGTATCGGCCACTTCCTTGATCGAGGCGGTGAAGACGCCCAGTTCGCCCGGCGTCAGTTCCTTGACCTCGACCAGCTTGGGGGTCTGCACGGCAACGCGATCGAGCTCATAGACGGCGCCCGAGGCCATCATGCGGATTTTCTGGCCGCGTCTCATCACCCCGTCGATGATGCGCACAAGCACGACGACGCCGAGATAGGTGTCGTACCAGCTGTCGACCAGCAGCGCCTTGAGTGGCGCGGTGATGTCGCCCTGGGGCGCGGGCAGGCGGGTGACGATGGCTTCGAGCACATTGTCGATCCCCAGGCCCGTCTTGGCCGAAATTTCCACCGCCTCGGACGCATCGATGCCGATGACGTCCTCGATCTGCGCCTTGACGCGCGGAATATCGGCGGCGGGCAGATCGACCTTGTTGAGGACCGGGACGATCTCGTGATTGGCGTCGAGCGCGTGATAGACATTGGCCAGGGTCTGCGCCTCGACACCCTGGGAGGCATCGACGACGAGCAGAGAGCCTTCCACGGCCGACATCGAGCGGCTGACCTCATAGGCGAAGTCGACATGGCCGGGCGTGTCGATGAGGTTGAGCAGATAGTCCTGCCCATCCTTGGCGGTATATTTGAGGCGCACGGTCTGCGCCTTGATGGTGATGCCGCGCTCGCGCTCGATATCCATCGAGTCGAGGACCTGTTCCTTCATCTCGCGCAGGTCGAGCCCGCCCGTCATCTGGATCAGGCGATCGGCGAGCGTGGATTTGCCATGGTCGATATGGGCGACGATGGAGAAATTGCGGATATTGGCGAGAGGCGTTGTCATGGCGCGCTGATAGCAGAAGCCGCGGAGCCGAGAAAGATGGTTTCCCGCTCCTTAACAGCGGCATTTGGCAACGGATGGCAGCGAATGGGCGTTGTCATGGCTATGCGTACCCTTCTGCCGGCCCTGACCGCCCTGTTCCTCGTCACCACGCCCGTCGCGGCGCAGGACTTTTTCGGATCCTTCGAGGACTTCGTCGAAGAGCTTTTGCCCCAGCGGCAGGCGCCCGAACGGCCGCGCCCGGCTCCGGTGCCCGCAGCGCCTGACCCGGCCGATGAGGCGGGAGCAGAGGACGCCGATCCCCCGCCCATGCCCCGGCCGCGGCCCGTGGGACTGGGCGAGGATGGCGATGCCGCCGAAATGCCCGAGGACGAGCCGAATCCGCCCCCGCCTGTAGCGGAACCGCCACCGCCGATACCGGACCCGCCGGGCGAGGCGCTGGACGACGCGGACGCGGGCGTTGACGGCGATATTCCATTGCCGCAGGAGCGGCCGGACGTTTCCCCCGAGCCACCGGCCAGCCCGGCGGCGGAGGAAGCCGAGGCAGAGCCCGCCGCGCCATCCGGACCCACAGCAGTGCCCGGCCGCATCTACCAGACGGCCTGTCCGGCGCTGCTCAGCGGCACGGTTGTGGGTGAAATGGTCGCGCCCATTGCCGAGGGCATCTGCGGCGAACGCTCGCCACTGGTGATCACGGCAGTGCGGGTCAATGGCCACGAAATCGGCTTCTCAAGCCCGGTGACCACCAATTGCGCCATGGCCGGGGCCCTGGCCGACTGGGTTGGTGAGGTCGATGCCTATGCCAATGCGGTGCTCGACAGCCCGGTCGCGAGCCTTGGCACCGGCACCTCGATGATGTGCCGCAATCGCTACAGCGCCGCCGATGGCTTCGTGTCCGAGCACGGCTTTGCCAATGCGCTGGACGTTGTGGGGTTTACCCTGGCGGATGGCAGCAGCATCAATGTCGAAAGCGACTGGCTGCCCGCGGCCGCGCCGGAGGGACGCCTGCTGCGCCAGGCGCATGGCGCTGCCTGCGGGCGCTTCACCACGGTGCTGGGCCCGGAAGCCAATGCCGATCACGAGGATCATTTCCACGTCGATCTCGGCTGTCACGGCCAGACCTGCACGGCGCAGATCTGCGAATAGGTGCCCGGCGCGGAGGCGTCAGGAACAGCGCGGGTGGTGGGTCGGCAGATCGGCCCATTCGCGCAGGCTGAGGCAATCGGGATGCGGGGTGTGCCGGCTCGGCGCCGAAAGGCGCAGCCAGCCCAGAAGGCGGGTCAGCAAAGACATTTTCTGTCTCCTATCGGGATGAATTGGCCTTAGTTTGCGCGCCCAGGCGGCACTCCGCAATGGACAAGGCTTGAGAATCGCTATAGAAAATCTATATGAGCAATCCCTTTCCCATCCCCCTCAATGCGCTGCGGGCGATCGAGATCGTGGCCCGGCGCGGGGCGCTGGCGCCGGCGGCTGAAGAGCTGGGCGTGACCATCGGTGCGGTCAGCCAGCACCTGAGGCGGGCCGAGGACCGGTTGGGCATGGAATTGTTTGCCCGCACTGCACAGGGCCTGAAACCGCTGCCGGCGCTGGCACAGGTGCTGCCGCAACTTTCTGCCGGGTTTGCGCAATTGCAGGATGGGCTGGCCGGGCTGACCGGCGCCCATGAGGGCGTGCTCAATGTGACGGTGGGCAGCGTCTTCGCCTCGCGCTGGCTGATCTGGCGGGTCAACAAGTTCTCCACCCTGCATCCGGGCCTCGAAGTGCGGTTGACGGTGACGGCCGCCATGCTCGACCTGGGCCGGCCCGATATCGATTGCGGCATTCGCTATGGCGACGGGGATTGGCCCGGCACGGCGGTGACGCTGATCGGCGGACGGCAGTTTCAGCCGGTTTGCTCGCCGCTCCTGCTCGACCGGGTCAAAAGCCCGGCCGACCTGGCCAGGGTCCCGGTGATCGAGGATCGCACCTCCATGCTCGACTGGCCGGCCTGGCTGGCCAAGGCCGGGCTCGATCCGGCAATGGCCCTGCATGGGCCGCTTTATTCGGATGCCTCGCTGGCCTTCGACGCGGCAATTGCCGGGCAGGGCGTGCTGCTGGCCGCCGACATGATGACCGCCGATGCCGTCAGCGACGGCCGGCTGGTCCGCCCCTTCGATTGCCCGGTAGAGGGCGCGCACGGCTATTTCCTCGCCACCGCGCGGGGACGGCGCGAGGCCAGGAAGCTGACCCTGTTCCGTCAGTGGCTGGCCGAGGAGGTGCCGGCAAGCGTGCTGGGCTATGTGCATCAAAACAGCCTGATCGCGGCCGGGTCCCAGACCTGATCCAAGACCTGGTCCGGGCGAGGGGGCGGCGGCAATGACGGATCGGCCCCTTTCCCAAAGGGTGCAAAGCCTTTAGCTTCTGACCAAATGGTAAAAATTCGCGGGGGTGCGCCATGAACCATGATGCCATAGTCCTTGGAGCCGGAATCGTCGGCATCGCGACGGGTATTCACCTGCTGCGGCGCGGCCGTACCGTGCTGCTGGTGGACAAGAGCGAACCCGGACGCGAGACCAGCTTCGGCAATGCCGGCATCATCCAGCGCGAGGGGGTCCGCCCGCACCCGTTTCCGCGCGACCTGCACACCCTGATCCAGGTGGGGCTGCATCTGTCCACCGCCGCCCGCTACGAGCCGCTGGCCCTGCCACGGCTGGCGCCGCCGCTGCTGCGCTATTGGTGGGAATCATCCCCCGACCATTACCGCAAAGTGGTGCAGAACTATGCGCCGCTGATCGGGCGCTCGATCATCACCCATGACGACCTGATCAAGGCTTCGGGGCCCGAAGCTGAGGCCCTGATCTCCCGCTATGGCTGGCACCTGGCCTTTCGCACGCCCGAAAAGCTGGAGCACGAAATCGCCAAGGCCAAGGGCGACCACGACCAGTTCGGCATCGGCTTTGAAGTGCTGGACTGGCCGGCGCTGAAAGCGGTGGAGCCTGCCCTGCTGGGTGGATTGGCCGGCGCCATCCACTGGACCGATCCCTGGACGGTGCGCGACCCGGGGGCTCTCGTGACCCAGTATTTCCGCCTGTTCGAGAAACTGGGCGGGCAATTCCTGCGCGGCGCGGCCAGCGGGCTGACGCCGGACGGGCAGGGCTGGTCTGTGAGCGTCGACGGCCAAAGCCATGCAGCGCGTCAGGCGGTTATCGCGCTCGGGCCCTGGGCCCCGGACGTGCTGGAGCCGCTGGGCTATCGTCTGCCGCTTTTCGTCAAACGCGGCTATCACATGCATTACCACAAGGCCGAAGCCGCGGCGCTCAACCATCTGCTGCTCGACCCGGAAGTGGGCTATGCCATGGCCCCAATGGAGCGCGGCATCCGCATCACCACCGGGGCCGAATTTGCCGAACGCGATGCCGCGCCGACGCCGATCCAGTTGGGCAAGGCCGAGGACGCCGCGCGCCAGCTGTTCCCGCTGGGCGAGCGGGTCGACCCCGAGCCTTGGAAGGGAGCGCGGCCCTGCACGCCCGATATGATGCCGATCATCTCCAAGGCCCCCCGGCATGACGGACTGTTCGTCGGCATTGGCCACGCCCATCATGGCTTTACGCTTGGCCCGGCCACCGGGGAACTCCTGGCGCAGGCCATGACCGGCGAGGCGACCGCCATCGACATCAAGCCGTTCCGGATGGAGCGGTTCATGGGCGGTTAGAACAGGGATGGGGCCCTTTTCGTTCGCGGCGAAGGTTGTTTACTGGCGCGGGCCGGCCCCGTTTATTTTCGCGGCGGTGCCATCCGATATCGGCGCACAAATCCAGGCGGTGTCCAATACGGTCAGCTATGGCTGGGGCTGCATAGCGGTCGAGGCGCAAATCGGCGGGCACGGTTTTACGACGGCGCTGATCCCCAGGGATGGGAGCTACCTGCTGCCGCTCAAGGTTGCCGTGCGGCAGAAACTGCCGCCGATCGAGATCGGCGACAGCGTCGATGTGGTCATGCAGTTCGCGGCCAAAATGCCTCCGCTATGAGGCCAGCAGCCGCCGGAGCTTGGCGATCGCGGTGTCGGATGACTCGCGATAGGCGATGGTGCCTTCGAATTCCCCCTCGGCATTGATCAGGAAGACCGAGGCGGTGTGGTCCATGGTGTAGTCGCCGTCTTCGAGCGGAACTTTCGCATAATAGGCACCCCAGGACTGCGCTGTCTTGGCGACCTCTTCCTCACTGCCGGTGACGCCGGTGACCCGGCCGGTCCAGCTGACATAATCGCCGATGACCTCAGCTGTGTCGCGGCTCGGATCGACCGAGATGAACCAGGCGTTGAGATCCCTGGCCTCATCGCCCAGGGCCTCGTACCACGAGGCCATTTCGGCCAGCGAAGTGGGGCACACTTCCGGGCAATGGGTGAAGCCGAAGAACAGCATCGAGGGTTTGCCCTTAAGGCTGTCGTGGCTGAACGGTTCACCTTCGGCCGTGACCAATTGGTAGTCGCCCTGACCCAGCGCGGCGACCTCGCCGGGGCGGGTCATGGTCGTATAGACGTAAAGCCCGGTGGCGCCGACGGCCGCGACGGCCACCAGCGCCCAGAGCACCACGCGCAGGCCCTTGAGGCTGGCCATGCTCAATGCCCTTCGTGGCCGGTCGCCGCATCGGCGGCGCTGCCGGCGGCCGGCAGCTCGATCGTGATCTCGCCGGCCTTCTCGAAGGTAAGGGTGACGCTGATCGCCTCGCCCTCGACGATGGGCGCGGTTAGGCCCAGGAACATGATGTGATAGCCGCCCGGCTCCAGAACGACGCTGCCCCCGGCCGGGATCACCAGGCCATCGGTCAACTGGCGCATCTTCATCACCTCGCCGTCCATGGCCATTTCGTGGATTTGCGTGTCCTTGGCGATGGCGGATGTGACCGAAACCAGGCGGTCGTCCGCGCTGCCGGCATTGGCAATGGTGAGATAGCCGCCGCCAACCGGTGCATTGGGCAGGGTGGCGCGGGTGAAGGGGGCCGAAATGGTGAGATCGCCCAGGGTGATTTCGACGGGCTGGGCTGCGTGATGATGGGCATGTGCGTCGGCTGCGCCGGCGGTCAGGGTGACGCTTGGCGCGGGCATGTCGCCGGCCTCGTTGGTGTCGATCCAGGCTTCCTCGCCATTGGCGCATTCCTGAACAGCGGGGAAGTAGATCTTCCCGGGCTGCAGGGAACCGGCAAAGGTGCCGCGGAAGACGAACTCGTCATACCATTCGTTGGGCAGATTGCCGCCAGACCAAATGATTTCCCTGACGCCTTCGCTCACTTCCGTACCGTGATCGAGATAGGTGTTTTCGTAAGGGCCGGTGACGGTTTCCAGCGTCCAGCCCGCCTTGGGCATGGGCTTGACTGAATAGAACCCCTCGGGAATCTGCACGCGAACGGTGTGGGTGGCCTCGGTGCCGCAGCCATGGGGCACGCGCAGGATGGCCTTGTAGGCCGCGCCGATATTGGCGTCCTGCACCTCGAAGGTGGAATGGGCAAAGCTTGTAGAGGCGAGCGCAATCAGCGTAGTGGCGGCCAGGCTGGCACGAACGAATGAGCGGATCATGATGATCTCCGGACTTGAAACTGTCTGATGAGGCGGCGAACCGCCGGGGTCGGGATCAGACGGAGACCGGAGGCGCGCGCGATTGCCCGACATGATCGGGGCGGATGGCGGCAAGGGGTGCCTGCGCTTCGGGCGGGGTCAGGACATCGGCGGCCGACACCGGCGCGATGGTGATGGCGGGGGGCACAATGGCGGCAAGCTGATGCTTGGACACGCCGGTGGCCGGGCATTTGACCGCGGTCGCCTCGACCGGTTGGCCATCTTCGTCCTGGGCCAGCGGCTGACAGACCGACCAGCTTTCGAGCGTCGAATAGCCCATGGCATTGAGGTCGCGCTGCAGGCCCGCCGCCTGGTGCAGCGGCAAGAGCAGGGTGAGCACATAGATGGCCAGCACCGCAAACGCGGCGCCGGTTTCGCGCATCATCCTGGTCCAGGGCAAGGCCATTGCATGTCCTCTCACATGTCTGGATTAGCGCGCCTTGCCGGTCCGCTCAAGCGGTGGCAGCACATCCACGATGTCGCAGGGCTTGCCTACAGATTAGAATGGTTCTAATCATAGTTTGGAATCATTCCAAACTGATGGATATGTCATGTTTCGTCTCTGGCCCGACAATCGCCGCGAATTTTCCACCCTGTCCGAGCGCGAAATCCTTTCCCTCGCCATAGCCGCCGAGGAAGAGGATGGGCGCATCTATTCGGAATTCGCGGCGCGGCTGGGCGAGACCTATCCGGGCAGCGGCGCGCTGTTCGAAGGCATGGCGGCGGAGGAAGACGAGCACCGCCGGAGGCTGCTCGATCTCTATGTCGCGCGCTTCGGCATGCGGCTGGTGCCGATCCGGCGCGAACATGTGCGCGGCTTTCTCGGGCGCAAGCCGATCTGGCTGCAGAAAACCCTGACCCTCGAACAGGCCCGCCAGCAGATATGGGAAATGGAAGAGGGCGCCTACCACTTCTATCTGGCCGCCGCCGAACAGGTGACCGATGCCGGCATCCGCAAGCTCCTGGGTGACCTCGCGGCTGCCGAAAAGGGTCATGCCAAACGCGCCGACCAGATCGAGGAGCGGGTTCTGGGGGCGGCCGAACGCGAAGCGGAAAGCCACCAGGCGCATCGCCAGTTCGTCTTGACCTATGTGCAGCCGGGGCTGGCGGGGCTGATGGATGGATCGGTATCGACGCTGGCCCCGGTCTTTGCGGCCGCCTTTGCCACCGGGGACACGCACCAGACCTTTCTGGTGGGCCTCGCTGCGGCGGTCGGCGCCGGCATCTCCATGGGCTTTACCGAAGCGGCCTCCGACGATGGCAAACTGACCGGGCGCGGATCGCCGATCAAGCGCGGCCTGGCCGCCGGGGTGATGACGGCCTTGGGCGGGCTCGGTCACGCGCTGCCCTATCTCATCGCCAATTTCCACTTCGCGACGACGGTCGCCATCGTGGTGGTGCTGATCGAGCTCTGGGCCATCGCCTATATCCAGAAGCGGCATATGCAGACCCCGTTCTGGCGGGCGGTGATGCAGGTGGTCCTGGGCGGTTCGCTGGTCTTTGCCGCCGGTATCCTGATCGGCAGCGCCTGACGAGGCGGGCAGCCTGGCGTTGACCGCGAAGCCTTCGCCCCTCACCCCCGCCCTCTCCCCAAGGGGGCGAGGGGGCGATGGAGGCGATGGTTCAGTTCACGGTGAAATGCTTTGGGCAACGGCGTTGCGGCCGCGGGCGCCCATGGCCATCAGGCCGAGCATGGCGGCAAACAGCACCCATTGCGGCATGGGCCAGAGGCTGGCGAACCAGTTGAGCCCCAGGACAATGAACAGGAGGGCAATCAGCAGGAACTGTCCGCCCACGACCATGAGGACCGGCAGCCTCCAGCCGGGGTGCCGGGCGGCCCAGAAGCAGGCCAGAGCCGCCAGCAGCAGGAGGCCGGTCACGTGGTGCCAGAGCACATCGACGACGCCCTTGACCATGACCGGAACGGCGCTGGAAAGCAGCGGCGCCATGATCTCCGGCGCGCCGGCCAGGACATGAATGGCCGCGGTGGCGAGGCTGAGCGTGGCTGCGGCGACGAACCACCAATTGGTGGCGGCAGGCTTTGGTTCGGGCATGACGGTTCCTTTCCATACGGTGCCGTATGTTTACGTCTGAGCTTGCTAAGAGTCCATACGGCAGCGTATGGCTGTGACGCCCTGACGCAGCAAAGGACATGGCCGTGGCCAAGCGCCCGTTGACCCGCACCGACTGGATCCTCGCCGGTCTTTCGGCCCTGGCCGAAAGTGGGGTCGAGGCCGTGCGCGTCGAGCCCCTGGCGCGGCGGCTCAAGACATCCAAGGGTTCCTTCTACTGGCACTTTGCCGACCGGCCGGCCCTGCTCGCGGCCATGCTCGAGCTGTGGGAAAGCGAGGGCACCGGGGCGGTGATTGCGGCCATCGATCCGGACCTGCCCGCGGCCGGCAAACTGCGTGAACTCGTCCGCCTGGCGCTGTTGCCGGTCGATCAGGGCATCGACGTCGCCCCCACCGAGGCGGCGCTCAGGGCCTGGGCGTCCGAAGACAGCGCCATCGCGCCCCGGGTCGCCAATGTGGACGCCCAGCGTGTCGCCTATCTTGAAGGCCTTGCCGGGCAATTGGGCTATGACGCGGGAACTGCCGCCGCGCTTGCCCGGGGACTCTACATGGCCCTGCTGGGCCTTTATGCGACACGCCGCTACGCCCCGTCGCTGGCTGTGGATTCCGCCCTCATCATCCTGGCCGAGCAGATGATCGCTGCCGCCCCAGACGGGTGATCTGGTCCGGCGGCGCAGTTGCCGCTATATCCGCGCCCATGGACACACACACCTTTCACGCCAGTGACGGGACAAGGCTGGTCTATGCCGATTGTGGCAAGCCGGACGGCCCGGCCGTGGTGCTGTGCCATGGCCTGGGCGCGGGCGCGGCGCAGTTTGGTGCCGATGCGGCCTGGCTGTCGGAGCGGGGCTATCGCGTTCTGGTGCCCGATCTGCGCGGGCATGGCGCCTCCGGAACGCCGCCCGAGCCGGAACAGCTGTCCTATTCGCTCGACCGTCTGGCCCGCGACCAGATCGAGATGCTCGACCATGCCGGGATGGGCCGCGTGCATTGGGCCGGCAATTCGCTGGGCGGCATTATCGGCCTGGTGCTGGCGGCGCACCATCCGGAACGGCTGGCCTCGCTCGCCACCTTCGGCACCGCCCTCAGCCTCGACCTGCCCGCCTGGACCGGCCGCATGGTGACCCTGTTCGATGCGGTGCCGGGGCGGGCAATCACGGCCAGAATGACCGCCTGGTCAACGACCCGCAACCGCACAGCGCGGCCTTTGGTGGAACACCTGCTCGGCCAATATGATGGACGGGCGGTGGCGGCCATAACCGACACGGTGCGCCGATACGACCTAACAAGTGCCGCGACGGGATGGGCCGGACCCGGCCTCGTCCTGGTCGGGGGGCGGGACGCGGCGGTGAACCGGGCGCTGCGCCCGCAACTGGCCGCCTTGCGGGACCGCCGCAACTGGCGGGTTGCCGAACTGCCCGAGGGTGGCCATTGCGCCAATCTCGATGCCACCGAGGATTGGCGCGCGGCGCTGGTCAGCTTCTGGCGGGAAGCGGCCGCGTCATCGCCCGCTGGCGCATCCTGAACCAGGCAAAGGCCGAAATGCCCAGCACGAGACTGATCGCGATGCCCGATTGCAGCCAGCCGGCATCGGGACCGAACAGGACCTCATGCATCCGCCGCCCCGGCAGCAGGGTGAAGGCCCCGGCCAGCATCAGCGCGCCGGTATAAAGGCCCTGCATTTCGGCGCGATGACGGCGAATATCGTGATCGACCAGAATGGCGCGCAGGCCGTTGAACACGCTGACATAGGTGAACAGCGAAAACAGGTGGATGGGGCTGAAGGGGCCGATCAGGCGGATTTCGGTGATGAACAGGGCACTGGTGGCGGTGACCAGCATGAGGCCGATCCACACCCGCCCCAACGCCCGATGCAGAAGCGTGCCCTTGCGGCGCCAGAGCACAAGGGCCCCGAGAACGGTGGCGGCGATGGCGGAGAAGGCGTGAATCTGGATGGCGAGGCTGGCCTCGAGCAGGGGGTGCAGGCTCATCTGTGATTTTCCGGGGTTCAACTTGCCCCGCCGTCATCAACCGCTATCATGATGGCCGCAAATCGCTTTTCCCGAACGACCGGCCCGCTTCGTGAACGACAGACCGCTGCATTCCACGCTTCGCGAAATGCGCGACATTTCGCGCGATGGCCGCGTCTGGGTGGCGCTGTTGCTGCTGGGGCTGGTGGCAGGCCTCGTCGGACCATTCGGTACATTCGAGAACATGGCGCCGCTGCCGCGCATCGCCTACTGGATCGCCATCGTCACCGGCACCGGGGCCATTGGCACCCTGATCGCCGGCTGGGTCGAGCGGGCATTGGCAGACCGCCTGCCGCCGCTGCCTGCCGCTGGCCTGGCCGGGGCCATTGCCGGGCCGCCCATCGCCCTGGCCGTGGTGCTGCTCAACATGGCCATGTTCGGCACCGAGGTGACGGTCATTGGGTTGGCGCCGCTGATCTTCTACTGCACGCTGATTTCCGCGGCGGTGACGGTGCTGGGCGCCGTCTTTGCCCGGAAAGAGCCGGTGCCGGTTTCAGGCGCGGAAGGCGGAGTCGCGGAGGCGCCCGCACCTGCGCTGCTCGAGCGCCTGCCGCGGCCGCAGCGCGGACGCCTGCTCCACATTGCCGTCTCGGACCACTATGTCGATGTCACCACAGACAAGGGGACGGTGCTGGTACTGATGCGCCTCTCCGATGCCATTCGCGAAACCAGCCCCACCGCAGGCCTGCAAGTGCATCGCTCGCACTGGGTGGCGCTCGACGCCATAAGGCGCGCATTGCGCAGCAGCGGCAAGCCGATGCTTGAACTGGAAAACGGCGTCCTCGTTCCGGTCAGCCGCACCTTCATGCCGGCGGCGAAAGCGGCGGGCCTGTTCGGCGCCGGCGGGTCTGGGCCAGCCCGGACGGGGCCAATGGAAAACGGCGATCAGGCGTAACTGGCGGCGATGAGGCTGGCGGCCTTGCTGCCGATGGCCATGGCCGGGGCATTGGTATTGCCCGAGACGATCTGCGGCATGATCGAGCAATCGATGACCCGCAGGCCCTCGACACCGCGCACCTTGAGGTCGCCGCCGACAACGGCGGTCGGATCGTCAGCCCGGCCCATGCGCAGTGTACCGACCGGGTGATAGTTGGTCTTGACGGTCTGGCCGCAATAACTGGCCAGCGCCGCCGGATCGTCCATGACGGCCTGGCCGGGCAGCAATTCGGTGGCGATCTTTTCGGCCAGCGGCGCAGCGCCAAGGAGGCGCCGGGCTTCGCCCAGCGCGCCGATGGTGAGGCGCAGATCATCCGCATCGCCGAAGAAATTGCAGTCGACCAGCGGCTGGTCGTCCGGATTGGCCGAGCGCAGGCGCACGCTGCCCCGCGCCTTGGGGCGCAACAGGCATGAGGTGAAGGTCACGCCCCAGGTCGGCTCGGCCGCCGAAACATCGCGGTCGAGATAGACGATGGGCGCGCAATAGAGCTGGATGGTCGGCCGCTCGCCGCCGTCGGGGTCGAAGAACAGGCAGGCCTCGATGCCGGTCGTGGTCACCGGGCCGGTATTGGTGAGCAGATATTGCAGCCCGTTGCGCACCATGTTCCAGCCCTTGTCCTGGCCGAAATAGCCCGAGGGCTCACGGGTGGTGGCAATGACCGGGACTTCGTGGTGATCCTGCAGATTGGCGCCGACCCCGGCGATATCGGCAATGACCGCAATGCCGTGCTGGCGCAGATGATCGGCAGGGCCGACGCCGGACAGCATCATCAGCTTGGCGCTATTATAGGTGCCGGCGCCCACCAGCACCTCGCGACCGGCCCGCACGGTGACGGTTTCGCCGTTTCGCCGATAGGTGACGCCGACGGCGCGGTGGTTTTCGATCAGGATGCGATCAACCCGCGCCTCGGTGACGATGGTGAGCCGCGGATCGCCGGCCAGGGGGGCGAGAAAGGCGCGCACGACATCGGAACGTTCGCGATAGCGGCCCCATTGGCCATAGGTGTGCTGCATGATGCCGACGCCGCGCTGGTCGGCGCCGTTGAAATCGGCATTGGCCCTGTGGCCCAGCCCCTGGGCAGCGGCGATGAAATCGTGGGTGGTCTGTGTGGTGTAACCGGGATCATCAACCTTGAGCGGACCGCCGCGTCCATGGAAGCCGTCGCTGAGCCGTGCATTGTCCTCGATTCCGGTGAAATGCGGCAACAGGTCCGCATAGGACCAGTCGTGGTTGGAACCGAGCGTTTTGGCCCAGCCGTCATAGTCTTCGGCCTGGCCGCGCATATAGACCATGGCATTGACCGAGGAGCCGCCGCCCAGAACCTTGGCCACCGGGACGATGGGGGCTCGGCCGCCCAGCTGCGGCTGGGCTACGGTCTGGTGCATTTCCAGAAACGTGTCCTGCGCCAGGTATTTCATGTAACCGGCGGGCATGGCCATGATGCGATTGGTGTGGGCCCGGCCGCGCTCGATCATCAGCACCGAATAGCCGAACTCCCGAACCAGCCGATGGGCGGCAACCGAAGCCGCCGAGCCGCCGCCGACAATGATGAAATCGGGTTCTGCCATGCTCATCCTCCGGCGACGAGATTAGGCGGCGGCTATGGATTCGGCGAGCCGGTGATCGATGATTTCGCCGACCTTGGCGCATTCGCGGGCGATCTCGCGCACGAAATCGGCCAGCATCGGGCGCTCGAGCGCGGAAAGATTGCGGACCACCATGGCGGTGTCGCGGTGCAGCGGCTCGAAATCGGCCGGGGCGATCTCGACCAGCCGCCCGGCGGCGACGTCTTCGGCAATGGCCGAATTGACGAAAAAGCCCAGCCCCTCGCCCTTCATGGCAAGACGCCGCGCCGGGCCGGTCGGCAGTTCGACGCTGGTCTGGGCCAGCCGCACCAGGGCGGCGGCGGTTTCGGGATCGGCCTGCCACCAGCGCAGGGAAATCACCCGCGGCACCAGCGCCAGAACTTCGTCAATGGTGGGCGCGGACGACAGCCGCGCCGCAATTTCCGGCGACACCACCAGCGGCACGCGTTCGCGCATGACGACGAGCGGTTCGAGATCGACCACCAGCGGATCGATATTGGGCCAGCACAGGATGCCCATTTCCACTTCCCGCTCATGCAGCATGGCGGCGATCTGGGCCTGCCGGCCCTCGCGCACCACGACATCGACAGACGGGTATTTCTCCTGGAAGCGGAGCAGGCTTTCGGTGATCAGCGGAGACACCAGCGTGCGCAGTGAGGCAACCGAGACCCGGCCGCGCTCGACCCGGCGCAGCGCCTCGCGGCCTTCCTGGGCGGTGCCGATAATGCGGCGCGCATAGGGCAGGAAGGTCATGCCCTGGTCGGTCAACCTCACCTGGCGGCCCCTGACGAACAGGCTCACCCCGAGCAACTGTTCGAGGGCGCGAATGCGCATCGAGGCCGTGGCCTGGGTAATGTTGAGATAGGCCGCCGCGCGGGTAAAGCTCTGCTCGCGAACGATGCGGTCGAAAGTGCGGAGTTGGTCGAGGTCCATTGGAATGGCTTATGCGAAAGACGGCGTTACGCCTCTTATGGGCTTTGCGATTGAAAGAGTCGATGCGTTGTTTGGCTTATAACGGATTGCGTTATATAACGTAATGCGTTATGATTTTGCATGATCCAGAGTTTCGGCGATGCGGAAACACGATTGATCTGGGAAGGCCGGCGGAGTCGTAAACTGCCGTCCGATATTCAGGCCATTGCCTTGCGTAAACTGCGCCTTTTGCACGCGGCGCGCGTTGTCGGTGACCTGCGGGTGCCGCCTGGCAATCGGCTGGAAAGCCTGAAAGGCAACAGATCGGGTCAATGGAGCATCCGCATCAATGACCAATGGCGCATATGTTTCACCTGGGAAGACGGAGGGCCGCGCGATGTCAGCATCCTCGACTATCACTGAAGACCTGCTGCCCAACCCGCATCCGGGGGAAATCCTGCTCGCCGAATTCCTCGAGCCGATGGGGCTGAGTCAGAATGGTCTGGCTCGGGCGATTCATGTGCCGCCACGGCGCATCAACGAGATCGTTCTGGGCCAGCGCGGTGTCTCTGCCGATACCGACCTGCGGCTGGCGCGCTATTTTGGCCTCTCCGAAGGGTTCTTCCTGTCGCTTCAGGCCGAATATGACCTGATGCAGCGGCGGCGGGAAATCGGCGAGGATCTCAAGGCCATCGCCCCCCGCGCCGCTTAGCCCTTGTTCCCCAACCGCGAGCGTTCGGCCTGATCGGCCTTGCGGGCCCTGGCTTTGGCGGCGTGGTCGGCGGCGCCGTCACCCAGATGCGCGCGGCCGCTTCGGGCAGCGAGGTCCATCTGCCGCTGGCGTTCGGCGGCGGCGGCGTGCTTGGCGGTTTCCCCGACGCAGTGCGGACAGCTGACGCCCTCGTGATAATCGGGATGTGCGCGATCCGCTTCGGTCAGCGGGTGGCGGCAGGCGCGGCACAGGGTGGCGCTGCCCGGCATAAGCCCGTGACCGACCGAGACGCGCTCGTCAAAGACAAAGCATTCGCCGGAAAACCGGCTTTCCGCCTCGGGGACCACCTCGAGATATTTGAGGATGCCACCCTTGAGGTGAAACACTTCCTCAAACCCCTGGCTCAACAGGTAGGACGAGGCCTTTTCGCAGCGGATGCCGCCGGTGCAGAACATGGCGACCTTCTTGTCGCGCGCCGGATCGAGATGGTTGGCGACATAGTCCTTGAACTCGGTGAAATTGGCCGTGTGCGGATCGAGCGCGCGCTGAAAGGTGCCAAGGCCCACTTCGTAATCGTTGCGGGTATCGACGAGCACGACGTCATTGCGCGCGATCAACCCGTTCCAGTCCTCGGGTTCGACATAGGTGCCAACCTGCCGGTTGGGATCGGCCTGGGGCGCGCGCAGGGTGACGATTTCCGGCTTCAAGCGCACTTTCATGCGGAGGAAGGGCGCGGCGTCGGCGAAGGAATATTTGACCTCGGCGCCGATGAGACGCGCAGCGAACGGCCCTGACGCAAAGAGATAACCGGCCAGGGCCTCGATAGCATCGGGCGTGCCGGCGACCGTGCCATTGATGCCTTCCGGCGCCAGGATCAGCGTGCCCTTGATGCCGCGCGAACAGCAGAATGCCGCCAGGGGCGCCTTGAGCGTTTCGGCATCGGGGAGGGCGGCGAATTTATAGAGCGCCATCACCTTGTATGGATGATGGTCCTGGGGCAGATTGGTCATGGCAGAGCGTTGCGCGGTCATGGCGCCGCTCATATCAAAGGCCGGGCCCGGCGTCACGGGCGGGCTTAAGCAAGACATCGGGAGCAAGACAATGACCTATCGGGCCGATCCGGCACGCTATGACAGCATGCAATACCGCCGCTCGGGCAATTCGGGCCTGAAACTGCCGGTGGTGAGCCTTGGCCTGTGGCAGAATTTCGGCGGCACCCGCGACTATCCTTCGGCCATGGAAATCCTCGGCTATGCCTTTGACCAGGGCATCACCCATTTCGACCTTGCCAATAATTACGGCCCCCCGGCGGGATCGTCGGAAGAGCTGTTCGGGCAGGTCATGGCCCGCGACTTCCGCCCCTATCGCGACGAGATGATCATCTCGACCAAGGCCGGCTACAATATGTGGCCGGGCCCCTATGGCGAATGGGGGAGCCGCAAGAACCTGCTGGCCAGCCTCGATCAATCGCTGGCCCGCATGGGGCTCGATTATGTCGATATCTTCTATTCCCACCGCTTCGACCCCGATACGCCGCTGGAGGAAACCATGGGCGCGCTGGCCCATGCGGTGAAATCCGGCAAGGCGCTCTATGTCGGCATCTCGTCCTATCCCGAGGCACAGACGCGCGAGGCGCACCGGATCCTCAAGGACATGGGGGTGGCAACGACCATCCACCAGCCGAGCTATTCGATGATCAACCGCTGGATCGAAAACGACCAAACGATCGATGCCTGTGGCGAACTGGGCATCGGCATCATCGCCTTTTCGCCGCTGGCCCAGGGCGTGCTGTCGGGCAAGTACAATTCGGGCAGCAAGACCGGCACGCGCGGCGACAATCCCAATGGCACCCTGCGCGCCAGCCATATCGAACCGCGCGTGCTCGAGGCGGTCGACAAGGTGGGCGAGATTGCCCGCTCGCGCGGGCAGACCATGGTGCAGCTGGCCCTGAGCTGGGTGCTGCGCCGCAAGGAAATGACCTCGGCCCTGATCGGCGTGCGCACGCTCGACCAGCTCAAGGATAATCTGGGTGTTCTGGATAATCTCGATTTGAGTGAGGAGGAAATTGCTGCGATCGACGAGGCCACCAAAGGCGGCCAGATGGAACTCCATCCCCGTCCGCAGGGCTGGTTGCGGTAGCATCTACATGGGCTTCGGGGCCCTCATCACCCCACCCTCACCAACGCAAGGGGTGAGGTGCACTTGGTGGGATGATTTTCAACCGGGTCATTCCCGCGAAAGCGGGAACCCCTGTTGCGAGAAAACGGAGGTCCCCGCTTTCGCGGGGATGACACCGTGGCGGGTCATGCGTGCGTGTGCTGAGGCGAAGTTGCCTCCCGGGGGCAGGCGAGCGGTGGCTGTTCCCTCACGACCCGGCTGCGCCGGGCCACCTCTCCCCGAGGGGAGAGGATAGGGCGGATCACACCATCATCGACTGCAGCGCCCCCATGGCGGCGAGGGACCCTGAATTGGTGGCGAAGGTCACCGAATGCATGGGGGTGGTGAGGTCGCCGGCGGCGAAAATGCCGGGGCGGGAAGTCGCCTGCATGTCGCCCACCGCCACCATGGTGCCGGTCGGGGTGTCCTTCATGTCGAGGCCGAGCTGGCCGTGCAGGCCGGCCGATGGCCGGTTGCGCGGATGGGCGAAAAGGGCGGAGAGCTCTACCGAGCGCCCATCCGCGAGGGTGACGGCGCGCAGCACGCCCGAAGTCTCTTCGATTGCTGCGAGCTTTTCCGCGATGATCCGCACGCCGCGCTGCTCGAGCCTGGCGCGCTCGTCATCGGGAATGGCGTGGCCATCGAGGATGAGGGTGATGTCGTCGGTCCAGTTGGCGTAGAGCACCGGCCCATGCAGCGACATGGGCGATGAATAGAGCACGCCCCAGGGTTTTCCCGCGACTTCATAGCCATGGCAGAACGGGCAGTGGACCACGGTCTTGCCCCAGCTTTCGGCGAAGCCGGGAATGGCCGGCATTTCATCGGTAATGCCATAGCTGAGGATGATGCGGCGCCCGGACAGGCTGTCGCCAGTGGCGGTGGCGACGGAAAAGGCATCGGGCGCGCCGGAAAGGGCGGTGGCCGCCTCGTTGATCAGGGTGACGCTCGGATAGGCAGCGACCTGCTGGCGGGCCCTTTCCAGCAAGGCGCCCGGCGGGGTGCCGTCATGCCCGAAGATATTGTGCGCGTGCCCGGCAAAGCGATTGCGATTGAGGCCGGTATCGAGAACCGTCACCTTCCGCCGCGCGCGCCCCAATTGCATGGCGGCAGTCAATCCGGCGAACGATCCTCCGATGATGATCACATCCTCTATGGCCGCCATTTGTCCTCACATCCTTCCGTCTCACAAGCATGTAACTATAGATGTTACTTGAATGTGGTTTCGTCAAGCCCCGTTCCGTTGCCGCGCATCCTGCGATAGGGTGCGCGGGCATTTTGGGAGGAAGTCATGCGTCGTCTCGTCAGCCTGTTCGCACTTGGCCTTGTCACCACCAGCCCGGCCCTCGGCATCGATGAGCAGAGCCAGGCGGTGATCGACCGCCTCAAGACCGGCAAGATGGTGCATATCGCCGATGTCGGCGTGCTGATGATGGGCGCGGAGAAGTGGTGCTATGCCGAAGACGACGGCAATTGCTCCTGGTCGGACATCTATCTCGAGGTGACCGCCGATGGCGCCCGCTACGAAATCAGCAATGCCTGGAACGAGAACATCAATATTGCCTCCACCGACCAGGGGGAGTTCCGCAATGACCGCTATATCTGCGAGACCGATTATGACTGGGTGGCGACGGTCCACGCCACCAGCCGCACCGACGGATCGGTGATCAGCGGGCGGGCGCTCGACGGGCTGCGCCAAGAAATCCGCGCCGGGATCACCAATGGCAGGGACGACTGCTTCGACTATATTTTCCGCGGTTCAGACGCGGCGGCCGAAACCGTGACCCTGCTGCAGCGCCAATATGCCGGGGGCGAATATCTGCCGGCCAATGATGTCGAGGTCACGCTGCATTTCAATGCCGAGGACGCTGCCGCCCTCGGCTGGTACTGGTAGGCACGCGGCCCGGCGATCACAGCGGCGCGGGGCGCTCCACCGGGGTCTTGATCTCGACCGTGCGGCCGTCGCGGGCGGCGTGCTCGAAGGCTTCCATGACCTCGAGGACATGCAGGGCCAGATCGCCATTGGCGCGGTGCGGGCGATTTTCGAGAATGCCGGCGGCCATGTCGGCAACGCCCAGCGAGCGGTAATTGCCATCGGCATAGGGCTTTTCAACCGGCACGCTCGACCATTCAGCGTCGCGGCCGCGCGGACGCAGTTCAACCTCACCGCCAAAGTGATTGGGATCGGGCACCAGCAGGGTCTGCTCGGTGCCATAGATTTCGAGCGGCACGTGGCGATGGGCGGCGACGTCGAAACTCATGGCAATCTGCACGATGGCGCCATTGGCAAAGCCGAGCGAGCCGGTGACATGGGTGTCGATCCTGACCGGCATGACCTGGCCCTTCTTGGGCTCGGAGGTGATCGGCCTTTCGGTGCGCAGGCGCGACGACATGGCCGAAACGCGGGCCACCGGACCAAGGAGATTGACGAGATCGGTGATGTAATAGGGACCCATGTCGAGCATGGGGCCGCCGCCCAGGTCGTAGTAGAAGGCCGGATCGGGATGCCAGCTTTCGTGGCCGGGGCATTGCATGAAGGCGGTGCCGCCGATGAGCTGGCCCAGGGCACCGCTATCGACCACGGCACGTGCCTGCTGGTGCGCGCCGCCCAGGAACGTGTCCGGCGCCGAACCGATGCGCAGGTTTGCGGCCCTGGCGGCGTCGAGCAGGGTCTTGCCCTCGGCAAAGGTGATGCCGAGCGGCTTTTCGGAATAGACATGCTTGCCCGCGGCGAGACAGCGGAGGCCGACATCGACATGGGCGCGCGGAATGGTGAGATTGACCACGAGGTCGATCCCGGGATCGGCCAGCAGCGCCTCGACGCTCATGGCTTTGAGCCCGAATTCGGCGGCGCGGGCCGAGGCCGCCTCCTCGCGCATATCGGCCAGGGCCTTGACGTCGAGCACGGAAAAGCCCGGCAGGCCATCCTTGCCCAGAATAGCCTTGAGATAAGCCGATGAAATATTGCCGGTACCGATAAAGCCGATACCGAGGCGCTTGTCGGTCATTGCCGCGCTCCTCCCGGATGTACGTGCATCAAACTAGCGGGGGGCGGACGAAGCCGAAAGGGGATTTGTGTGATTTTTGATGCCCACCGGTGTTTTTCGCGCGGGCGAGGGCCGAAGGCGCCCGGATCGATCCGGAACGCCTTCGGGTTTTGAGAGGATCAGCGATCAGCCACCTGGGCCTTGAGCCATTCCGGATCGGGCTCGATGGGCGTGATGATGTCGATGAGAATGCCATTGGGATCGGCGACGATGACATGGCGCTGGCCGAAGACTTCGTCGCGCAGCGCCTGGGCGATGGTGACGCCGGCCTGTTCGAGCCGGGCCGCCTCGGCAGCCGCGTCATCGACGTAAAAGCTCAGGATCAACCCGCTTGTCGGCTTCTGCCCCACGGGCGGGATCGAGTCGTGATCGTGGCCGATCACGGCCATTTCGAACAGGGCGTCGCTGTCGCCGCGCAGATGCACATACCAGTCGCTCTCGAACACCGGCGTAAAGCCGAAATGCTGGCGATAAAAGGCGACGGTGCCGGCAATGTCGCGCACCTGGATCAGGGGGAAAAGGCTGTTGAATTTCATCTCGGCTCTCCTTGCATTGGTGTTCAGTTAGATACAGACTGCATGTATCTGATGAATTAACATACAGGCTGTATGTATGCAAGTGGCAAACAGGCGATCGCAGGCAGAGCGGCGGGAAGAAACGCGGGGCCAGCTGCTGGCTGCCGCCCGGAAGCTCTTTGCGGAAAAGGGATTTGCCGACACCAGCACGCCCGAAATCGTCGCGGCGGCCGGGGTGACGCGCGGCGCGCTCTATCACCATTTCGCCGACAAGACGGCGCTGTTCGCCGCCGTGGTCGAGCAGGAACATCAGGATCGGGCCGCCGCCATTGAAGCGGCGGGCGACACCATGCCGGCCGATCCGCTGGCGGCTCTGCTCGCGGGCAGCGACGCCTTTTTCGCGGCCATGGCCGATCCGGGACGCCGCCGCATCCTCCTGGTCGATGCCCCCGCGGTCCTCGGCCGGGACATGCTGGACGACATCGACGCGCGCACCGGTCTCGAAACGCTGGTCTGCGGTCTGCGCGACGCCATGGAGGCCGGCTTCATCCGGCCCCTGCCGGTCCTGCCCCTGGCCCAACTGTTCGGCGCCCTCTACGACCGCGCCGCGCTGGCCCCAATCGAGCAGCAGGACGATTTCCGCACCGCCATGGCCGCTATGCTGGAGGGCCTGCGGGCCTAGCGGCTTTCATATCAGATAGCGCCTCCTCATCCCATGATGGGCCCCGGCCTTCGCCGGGGTGACATTGGCGTGTGCGGAACAGGTTCTGCCAATTCGGACGCGCTATTCCTCGGCCTCAAGCACTGCGACGCGGGCCGCCAGGGTCTGCACGGCGGCGATGAGGGGGGCGATGAACTGGTCATAGCGCAGGGCCTGGGGGCTTTCGGCATCGCCCGGCCTGCCCAGTACATGGCCGCCGAAACCGGCAGCCCCGGCGTGGCCTGCAGCCACGGCCACCTCCTGGGCGATGAGGCCGTAATGGACCTGACCATCATCCTTGAGCCAGCGGAAGCGTACCGGGTTCAGCGACAGGATGAAGTCGAGCCCGAGATCGGTCGGCGCAATCTCGGTCTTGAGGCGGGCATCGGAGGTCTGGATGGTGCCGGTGGCCGACCACACGGCCGACCAGCGGGCGCCGCTGGCACCGAGCGTATGGGCATTGTCGGAGGCTGGCCGGGTCGAGCCGCCCATGGTCACGACCCCGGTCGCGGCGGTGATGGTGATGGCGTCGGTCCAGGCAGAGCCGTCCGGGCTGGTCTTGATGCGCCAGTTCCGGTCGCCCATCAGCCCCATTTCGGCATAGCCGGTCCAGTTCGACTGGAACAGCACGCTGCCGCTGTCGCTGTCGCCGGACTTGTTGATCTTGAGCTGATGCCCGGACCCGGCATGGGTGAACAGGCTCGCACCCGAGGCCAGCGCCAGCCGATTGGTGTCGTCGGCCGAGGTATTGATACCAAGCTGGCCAAGACCGGAGCCGGGCGCGGCGATGCTGATCCAGGCGCTGCCGTCGAACAGCTTGAGCGCGGCGGCGCCGCGATCATAGACCAGCCAGCCCTGGGCCGGGTCGTAGAAGCGCCAGCCCCCGGACTGGAAGGCCGCAATCTCCCCAGTGTGGCCCGACCAGGCCCCGGTAGCGCCCCCGGGCACGATATGGGCGTCGCCTTCCATGGGGCTCGGCGGCGGGGTGGTCGTGCCTGACGTTTCCACCACCGGCTGCACAAGCGCATCCAGCATCAGGAGGGCTTCGTTGTGGGTGATATGCTTGAGGGCCTGATTGGCGGCGATGAAGGGCAGGGTGAGGCGGGCGGTTTCGTCCATGATGGGCTCCAGAATATGTCTGGGCCCAGTGTGACGCTGCCGGCGCCGACGGGGATTAGTTCATACTGCGGCGACAGTCTTGCGCTGCGTGGCGATGAGCGCGACCACGAAGCTGGCGCTCATCAGCAGCACGATGGTCGGGGCCGGGGCACTGTCGAGGAAGAAGCTGAGATAGATGCCCACGAGGCTGCACCCCACCGAGATCGCAGTGGCGATCACCAGCATCTGTCCGAATTGCCGGGTCACGAGAAAGGCGATGGCGCCGGGCGCGATCAACAGGGCAATGACCAGCACGATGCCCACGGCCTGCAGCGCCCCCACAATGGTCAGCGAGATCAGCGCCAGAAGGCCATAGTGCAGCAACCGCACCGGCAGGCCGATGGCCCCGGCCTGCTGCGGATCGAAGATGAACAGCATGAGGTCGCGCCACTTGGCGACGACGAGCGCCGTCACCACCAGCGCGATGATGCCGGCAGTGATGAGATCGCCCTGGCCGACGCCGAGCATGTTGCCGAACAGGATGTGATCGAGATGCACATCGGTGCGGATGGCGGTGTAGAGCACGATGCCGAGGCCGAACAGGCCGGCAAAGACCACGCCCATGACCGTATCTTCCTTGATGCGGCTGTTTTCCTTGAGAAAGCCGACCGAGAGCGCGCAGAGCATGCCGGCGGCGAAGGCGCCGACGCCCAGCGGCAGCCCGACAATATAGGCGATGACCACGCCCGGCAGCACCGCATGGGAAATGGCATCGCCCATCAGCGACCAGCCCTTGAGCACGAGGAAGCAGGAGAGCAGGGCCGTGGGCACCGCCACCAGCACGCCGATGGCCATGGCCTGCAGCATGAAGGGCAATTGGAACGGCCAGAGGGCCATGTCGAACCAGGTCATTGGCCGATCTCCCTGGCAACGCGGCGGCGCTGGGCGATGAGCCCATGCTTGGGGGCGAGCACGAAGGCGATGAGGAAGACCAGGGTCTGCAGCACCACGATCACCCCGCCGGTGGCACCATCGAGGAAGAAGGAGATATAGGCGCCGAAGAACGAGGAGAGCACGCCCACGAGGATGGCGATGCCGATCAGCCGGTGAAAGCGGTCGGTCAGCAGATAAGCCGTGGCGCCGGGGGTCACCACCATGGCGATGACGAGAAAGGCGCCCACGGTCTGCATGGCCGCCACGGTGGCGGCGCTGAGCAGGGTGAAGAACACCCCCTTGAGCAGCGTGGTCCTGAGGCCGATGGAGCGGGCATGGCTCTCATCGAAGAAGGTGACCATGAGGTCTTTCCAGATGACGGCCATGACCAGAAGGGTGACGGCCGAGATGATGACCAGCTGCAGGGTCTCATTGGGCGTGATGGCGAGGATATTGCCCAGGACGATGGATTGCACATCCACCGAGACCGGCGAGACCGAGACCATGAACAGGCCCAGCCCGAAAAAGCTGGTGAAGATCAGCCCGATCACCGCATCCTCGCGCAGCCGCGTGCGCTGCGACAGGAACAGCATGGCCGCGGCCGCCAGACCCCCCGAAATGAAGGCGCCGATGGAAAAGGGCAGGCCCAGCATATAGGCGCCGGCGACGCCCGGCACGATGGAATGGCTCAGGGCGTCGCCGATCAGCGACCAGCCCTTGAGCATGAGATAGGCCGACAGGATGGCGCAGACGCCCCCGACCAGCGCCGAAACCCACATGGCATTGACCATGTAATCATAGGCAAACGGCTCGAGCAGATAGTCGATCATTTCTCGCCGCTCGACTGCTGATGGGTCTGCTGCCCCTGGGCGCCATAAAAGACCAGCGGCCTTTCGTCATCGGTCAAGACCGACAGGTGACGCGGATCGTCGTCGTCATGCAGGCCCGCGCCGGACAGCACGAAATGGCGCAGCACGCCGCCAAAGGCTTCTTCGAGGCGTTCGCGCGTGAACACTTCGCTGGTTGGCCCATGGGCCAGGACCGTGCCCTTGACCAGGACGGTGCGGTCGCAGAATTCGGGCACCGAACCCAGATTGTGGGTGGAGACGAGGATGACCTTGCCTTCGTCGCGCAGGGCGCGGAGCAGGGCGATGATGGCATCCTCGGTCTTGACGTCGACCCCGGTAAAGGGCTCGTCGAGGAGGATCACCTCACCCTCCTGCGCCAGGGCGCGGGCGAGAAAGACGCGCTTCTTCTGCCCGCCCGAAAGTTCGCCGATCTGCCGCTTGGCATATTCGGTCATGTCGACGCGGGCCAGGGCCGCCGCCACCTTCTGCCGGTCGATCGGGCGGGGGATACGGAACATGTTCATGTGGCCGAACCGGCCCATCATCACCACGTCCTCGACCAGAACCGGAAAATTCCAGTCCACTTCCTCGGATTGCGGCACATAGGCGACCAGGTTCTGCCGCTGCGCCTTGCGGCCGTCGCGGCCGAGGATGGAGATTTCGCCCGCCGCCAGCGGCACAAAGCCCATGATGGCCTTGAAAATGGTCGACTTGCCTGCGCCATTGACCCCCACCAGCGCGGTTATCGAACCGCGTGGCGAGAAGAAGCTGGCATGGCGCAGGGCGGTCGTGCCGTTCCGATAGGCGACCGTCGCGTCAGCGACCGAAATCCCCTGTTCCTGGGTCACTGGCTGAGGCCCTTGACGATGGTCTCGGTCGTGACCTTGAGCAGATCGAGATAGGTTGGGACGGGTCCATCGGGCTCGGAGAGCGAGTCGACATAGAGCACCCCGCCATAGGCAATGCCGGTTTCGCGCGCCACCTGCTCGGCCGGACGCGGCGAAATGGTGGATTCCGAGAAGATCACCGGAATGCTGTGCTCGCGCACCGCGTCGATGACGTCCCGGACCTGGCGCGGCGTACCCTGCTGGTCGGCATTGATCGGCCAGAGATAGAGCTCCTTGAGGCCGAAATCGCGCGCCAGGTAGGAAAAGGCACCTTCCGAGGTCACGAGCCACCGCCTGTCCTCGGGAATGGCGGCGATGGCGGTGCGGATGGGGTCAACCGTGGCCCGGATCTTTTCCGAATAGGCGGCGGCATTGGCGGCATAGATTTCGGCATTGGCCGGATCGACCGTGCTCAGCGCCTTTTCGATATTGGCGACATAGATCAGCGCGTCATCCGGGCTCATCCAGGCATGCGGATTGGGCTTGCCCTCATAGGGGCCCTCGCCGATGCCGATGGGCTCGATGCCTTCGGTGACGATGAAATCGGGCACGTCGGGCAGGTTGTCGAGAAACTGGGCGAACCACTGTTCGAGATTGAGCCCATTCCACAGCACCAGATCGGCATCCTGGGCGGCGAGCAGGTCGCCCGGGGTCGGCTGGTAATTGTGGATCTCGGCGCCCGGCTTGGTCAGCGACACGACATCGGCCGCATCACCGGCCACATTGGCCGCCATGTCGGCCAGGATGGTGAAGCTGGTGACCGCCTTGATGCGCTCCTGGGCGCTGATTGGGGCAATGGCGAACAGGGGAAGTGTGGCAACAAGGGCGGTAAACAGGCGACGGCGCATCACGAACTCCGGACATCAATGCATCAAGCTATAATGCTTCTGCAAATCATTCGCAACTAAAATGCGAATGGTTCGCAACAGAGTTGAACACGGACGCTCAGTCGAGATGCTGAAGCGCTGCGGCTATCCTGGCTTCGAAGCGCTCAAGCCGCTCAGGCGGCAGCTCTTCGGCGCCATAGAGCGACAGCATGGTGAACCGGGCCTGGGGCGCGCAGGCGCCGATCAGGGCGGTCTTGAGCACACGGCGCAGCGGGCGGCGCATGACGAGGAGGTCGATCCAGGCGGGCGAGCCGAGCGTCGTCACCACGAGGACGGATTTGAGATGGGTGAGCCGGGGGACGATCGGCGTCCCCTGATCGAAGGCGAAGCCCGGGCTCCAGACCCGGTCGAACCAGCCCTTGAGGATGGCGGGCAGCGAAAACCACCAGGTCGGAAACACCAGGATCAGATGCTCGGCCGCCGCAAGGCGCTGTTGCAGCGCCAGTACATCGCCAGCCGGTTGCGGCTGGTCATAATGGTGGGCGCGCTCATTGGTGGTGAGCGCGGGCTGAAAATTGCCGGCATAGAGATCGAGCCGGTCGACCGCCACGCCCCGCTTGGTCAGCCCGGTTTCGATGCCGCGCGCCAGATGCGCATTGAGGCTGTCGGCGAGGGGATGGGCCAGAACGAGATGGACGGTCATAAAAAGCCTCGGAACAAAAAACGCCGCGCCCGTGAGGGGGCGCGGCGACAATGCAGGCCGATGGCCTATCGGGTCAATTGACCGCGGCGCGGCGACGATATTCGCTGGCGAGGTAGAGCACGACGAGGGCAAAGATCGCGCCGATCCCGACCTGCAGCCAGTCGAACTTCTGCAGGAAATCGGTGACGAAGACGATCGGCTCGAACGGCTGCTGCCCCTCCCAGACCTGATCGAGATGATCGAGGGCTATGGGCATCTGGCTGCGATAGTCGAGATAGGCCCAGGTATGGGTGGCAAAGGGATGCGCGCCTCCCAGGGTGACCCATTCGAGCGCCGACACCACCGTGGGCAGCAGCAGGGCCAGGGGAATGGCCCAGCGGCCCACCGCGCTCCCCATGGCGCCGACCAGCGCCATATAGGGCAAATACCAGAGCAGGCCGCAGACCATGACCACGAGAAACACCATGGCCATCTGCCCATAGATCGCGATGATGCTGCCCAGAAGGTCCGCCCCGGCCAGCCCGCCGAAAAGGGTGGTGACATAGGCGACGCCGAACATGCCCACGAGGCTGAGGAGGGCCACGCCGAAGACGGCGCCGGGCAGGACCGTCACCGCGGCGGTGAACTTGCTCAGCAATACCGTGAAATCGGAAACCGGCATGGACTTCCAGAACAGCATGGCATTGTTGCGCTTGTCCGCCGCAAAGCCGTCGGCGCAGTAGAAGAACAAGACGAAGCCGAGATAGATCAACCATGCGGCGGCGAGGCCGGCAAAGCCGGCTTCGAATACCCAGGTGGGCACCACCGTCAGCAATTGCCCGGAAAAGCGGGTGTCGAGGCGGTTGACGCTGAAGGCCAGGATGGTGAGGCCGAAGACGATCCCCACCAGCACCAGCGGCGCGATGAAGAAGGCGCCGCGATGTTCGATGAACTCGCGGTGGACGAGGGCAAGAAAGGCCTTCATCGGGCGGTCTCCGGATTGGCTGTGGGTCGCTGCATCAGCGCCACGAAAAGGTCGGACATGGTGGGCGTCGAGACCCGGCCGAGCGGCTCGAGCTTGTCGCGCTCGACCCCGTCGAAGATCATGACCGTCTGCCCGAAGCGGGTTTCCTCATAGACCGGGCCAAGCGCCCGTGCGGCCTCCTGGCTTTCGGCTGAATCGACCACCAGCTGGGAGAATTTCTCGCTCACCGTCTCCATCTGCATATGCAGGATCAACTCGCCATCGCGGATGAACATGATGTCGGAGAGCATGAACTCGATCTCGTCCACCTGGTGGGTGGTGATGATCAGGGTCCGCTCCTCGGTCATGTAGTCTTCCAGGAGCCGCCGGTAGAAGCGCTTGCGATAGGTGATGTCGAGGCCCAGCGTCGGCTCGTCCAGCACCAGGAGCTTGGCGTCGATGGCCATGACCACGGCCAGGTGCAGTTGCGCCATCATGCCCTTGGAAAGGGTCCGGATCTTCATTTCCGGCTTGATGTCGGTGCCTTCAAGGAAGCTGCGCGCCTTGTCGGTCGAAAAATTGGGATGAATGTTGGAGAGCAGCGCGAACAGTTCCCGGACGCGCAGGAAGCGCGGCAGGCTCGCCACGTCGGAGATGAAGGCGACATTCTCCATCAACTGGGCGCGCCGGGCGAAGGGGTCTTCGCCAAGCACCCTTATGGTGCCTTCATAGCTGGTCAGCCCCAGCATGGCGTTGAGCGTCGTGGTCTTGCCCGCGCCATTGTGGCCGATCAGGCCATAGATGCGGCCGGCGGGGATGTCGAAATCCAGCCCGTGCAGGATTTCCTTGCCGCCGAATTTCTTGCGCAACCCGCGTGCGGTAACGATGGGTTCGCTTTGGAGGGACGTGTCGGTCATTCGCTCTTGCCCTTGTCTTCGGCCTTACCGGCGTTCAGCAATGTCGTCATATCCAGTTCAAGCGCGCGGATCTGTGCGGCGATCCGCGGCCAGTCTTCCTTGAGGAATTTGTCGCGCTCATGGGACAGCAAGGCTGCCCGCGCTCCGCTCGTCACAAACATGCCCAGTCCCCTGCGCTTTTCCACCACCCCGATATCGACCAGCGCCTCGAAGGCTTTGGTCACCGTCAACGGATTGACCGAGAGGTCGCTGGCAATCTGGCGAATGGAGGGCAAGGCCTCCCCTTCGCCAACCTGATTGCGCAGCACCATCTCGATCAGCCGCTGGCGGATCTGGACGAAGATCGGTTGGCTTGCGTTGAAATCGTCCATAGGTCTCACACTCGTCTAGTGTGCTACATTACTAGCACACTAAAACGAGGAGTCAAGCGGACGTTTGAAAGGGCCTTTTGCCGGCCTCTTAACCCACGAGAACGGGGGAGGTGCAGCGCACGCCATAGACCCGCACATCGGCTTCGCCGATTCCGAGGCCCAAGGTGTCGAGGACGGCGTCGAGCGTGAGATCGAGCACCGGAGCCAGAGGCGTCACCAGCCCGCGCACGGCTTGCGCGATCACGGCGGGGGAGGCCAGGCCCAGGCCCAGCACATTGACCCCCAGATTGAGATCGCCCAACAGGCTGGTCATGATCGAGGTGGCAATGCCGCTTGTGCCCACCGTCTTGAGACGACCCTCGGCAATATCGGCCGAGGTGAAGGTCACCGCCACCGGTTCGGGCCGGGCGACTTCGACCTGTGCCGAGGCTGTCACGCGCAATAGCAGCACATCGATCAGCCGCACCGGCTGCGCCGGCGGCAGCCAGCCGAAGCTCTTGAGCTGTTCGGCGCTCATCTCTCCGATCGCCGCATGAACGGCACCGGGCCGCACGGCGATGACCGCGCTGCCCCGGTCGGTGCCGCCCTCGGGACAGGTGGCACTGATCACCTGGGCCTCGGCATGGGCCAGGTCGAGCCAGATCGGCAGCCGCACTCCGGCATTGAGCAGGATGGCCCCGCCCAGCAATTGCGCGGTGATGCGCAGCCGCGTCTGGGCCGTGCGCACCATGGTGCCGGCCGGTCCCACGGTGAACCAACCCCCGCCCTGCGGTGGCTCGCCAATGGCAAGATCGAGCTTCAGGCTGGCCAGCCCGGGCAGGCTGGCCCCCAGATTGAGCGAGACCTGCCTTTCGCCATCGGCCAGGGCTGCGGCCGCGCTCAGGATTTCGAGAACCGACAGCGACATGCCCAGGGCAGCGTCGCTGCTGCCGATCTCGAGCCCGCCCAACTGCCCGAGGCCGATGAGTTTGCCGAGGTCGAGGCTGGAGCCGCTTCGATCCAGGGCCAGCGCCGACAGCGCCGAATTGGCGGTGCCGCCGGTCAGGGACTTGAGCGCCGCCGCAATCGGGCCGGGCCCGGCCTGCATGGACAGCAGATCGTCATAGGTACCCGCATCGAGGCCCAGTTGCAGCGCCAGCGCATCGAGAAAGTCCAGGGCCTCGACCCGGGCCGAAGCCAGGGCGTTGTAATCCATGACACTGAGCGACAGGCCCGTGCCCAGCAATTGCCCGAGCACCGCATTGGCAATGCCGCCATCAAGGCTCGCCAGGCGCGACCCGAGCGAAAACGACACTTCCGGGGTGACGCTGGCAATGCCCGAGGCGGCGATGGTCGGTTCGGTGGAAAAGGCGCTGGCAAAGTAGAGCGTCCCCGGCTTTTCGAAGTGCACCCGCACCGCATTGACCGGCCCCGCTCCGGGCGCGAACCGTTGATCGGCCGCCAGCGTCGGATCGGCGGCATAGTGTCCCGGCGTCACGATGAGGCCCGTCTTGTCCGTGCCGGCCAGGAGCCCGGCATCAACCAGAACGGTCTGGGCAATGTCCAGCGCCCGGCCCGGATCGCGCGCCGCCGTTAGCGCCGCCAGGTCCACCACCGATTGCACCACGCGGCGCTCGTGATACAGCGCGGCCGCATCGACGGCGAGGGCCGAAACCGCCGCCGACAGGGCAAAACCGGCGGCGAACAGGATGGCCATATTGCCGCCTTCATCGCCTATGAACCCCCGGATAGTCACAGGCCGCCCCTGCGAATGGTGGCGCCGATGACGATGTTCTGGTCGGGCAGCGGCAGGGGCGGATAAAGGTTCCAGATCGGCAAGTCGGACGCGTCATAGCGCAGCACCAGGCGATACTGGTCTGCATCATCGGGATGGGCGCCCAGTTCGTGCCGCAGGCGGGCCGGGTCGATCAGCAGATAGACCCCGGCATGACGATCGAGATAGGCGCCGACGAGGCCATCGCGCTCGGCACTGCTGAGGCCCGAGATCGACACCCGCACCGCATCGGCCGCCAGCTGCTGCAGGGAATGGGCGGCACCGAAATAGATGCCATAGGCCAGCATCCCGGTGATCATCAAAAGGAAGACCGGGGTGAGAATGGCAAATTCGATGACTGCCGTGCCACGGCAATCGCTGCCAAAGGTTTGAGGGCGCTGGACCATGACGGGCTCCGGCCGTGAACAAGCCTGTGGCCAGTGTGCCGGTGCCGAACGGGAAAAGAGTCAAAGCCGCCCCTGGGGGCAATGCGCACCCCCATCGGGACTATCCCTAGGAGCGGTTTCGGGAAAAGCGCTGCTGTTCAGGGCGCGCGGATTTGGTTAGGAAGGGCACAATTCGAGGCGAAGCGGTGACCCAGCGCGACTATCTGTTTGCCGGCGACAATGGCGATGTGGCCCTCACGCGCCTGATCGCGACCCTGGCCCGGGCCACCGGCTTTCTCAAGGGCGCGCCGGGCGGTCCCTTGCCGGGCTGGCACCTGGCGGGCGCGGACAATTCGGCTTTCCTCGCCGATTGGCTGGCCCGCATCCGCTTGGCTTTTCCCGATGCCGGGGAGGCCTATTACGCCGCGCGGCTCTGGAACAACCTGACCTGGCAGCCGGCTTACCTCGCGGTACTGTCGGTGCATCTGCATGGTGCCGTGCCCGATCTCACCCGGCTGGCGCAGGCCCGGCAGAATTTCGATGTGGATGGCTACCGCCTGCCCGCCGGGCCGCAATTCCGGGACGATTTTCCCGCCATGATTACCCATGCCGGAGCGGGTCTGAGGCGCGTTGCCGATGCTCTGCTGGATGAAGTGAATGACCATGTCCCGCTCAAGCCCTTGCCGGCCCGGCGCCTGCTGGCCGACCGGCTGCTGATGATCATCCTGCGCCTGCCGGACTACCGTCCCGGCACCACCATGGCCGAGCAACACGAGCTCGCATCCGCCTGGCTCGAGGCGGCAGGACTGGCCGGCTTGGGGCGGCTGGAGACGGTCGAGGTGCCCGGCTGTGAGCCCGTCGTCATCCTTGACCGCAAGGGGTGCTGCCTCGACTATCTCGCCATGCCCGACGCCTATTGCGCCTCATGCCCGCGCCAGGACAGGCAAACGCGGATCGAGCGCCAGCGCGACCAGGCTCTGGCCGAGCGCGAGATGCAAAACCTGCATGGATAGGGGATAGTCCCGGTCACTTCCATGTTCGAATAGATCCGGCGAGAGTCGCTCTTCCCTTCTCCCCTGAGGGAGAAGGTGGCGCGAAGCGCCGGATGAGGGGTTCACATTTGCGTTCTTGCCGAAGGGCTTTCACCCCTCACCCCATCCCACTCCCCTGAGGGGCGAGGGGGCGATGGAGCCGCTGGATCAGTTCACGGGTGACAGGTATTAGTCGAACGTTTCGTCCGGATAGACGCCCCAGAGCTCTTCCTGGCGGACCCAGCCGGAAAAATTGGCGTGTTCGCCCGGCTGGCCGGCCGATATGCGGCACCAGCTCTTCTCGCATTCGCTGATGGCGACGCGCACCCCGGCGGCGAGGCGGGCGCGGACGATGGAGTCCTCGGCGGCGTTGACATGCATCGCCACCTCGCCATTGGCGGTGATCGGGGTGGCATAGCCGGCGCGGTTGCCTACCAAGAGGCTCTGATGCACCCAGCCTTCATCGCCCTCGACATCGCGGATTTTCCGCCAGGTGTCGAACTCCTGGATGATCTCGACCGGCACGCCCGACACCAGGAAATTCCAGGCGATCTCGTAGCGCGTGCCGGGTCCGACACGCACATTGATGGGGCTCGACCGTGTCGACACGAATCGGGGCAGCGGCAGCCCGCTGGGATTGTCCTGGGCCAGCACCGGGGCAGGCACGCTCGCGCCAGCCAGAACCAGGGCCAGCAGCGGCAGGAGGACAAGGCGGCGAAGGCCCCGTGAATTGGGCAAGAACAACATCACTTTGCAGACAGAACCGATTTGCCCTATCACTAGCCCACGATCCTTAATGGTCGCTGAAAGTCTGGTTCCGGCCGGGCAGAAGCGGGCTTTCTCAGGTACGCATGACTTCCAGCAAACCCAAGATATTGGTCACCCGGCGCCTGCCTGCGAGCATCGAAGCCCGCATGGCCACCCTGTTCGAAACCGATATCAATGAAGCCGACATGGCCCTGACCGGCGAGGACATTCTGTCCGGCCTAACCGGCAAGGATGTGCTGGTCTCCACCATAACCGACCGCATCGATGCGGAGCTCATCGGCAGGTTGCCCCCGAGCGTGCGCCTCATCGCCCAGTTCGGTAATGGCGTCGACAATATCGACCTCGATGCGGCCTGGAAGGCCGGGCTCACCGTCACCAATACGCCCTCGGTGCTGACCGAAGACACGGCCGACATGGCCATGGCGCTGATGCTGGCCTTGCCGCGGCGCCTCGTGGAAGGCACGCAGATGCTGCTGGCCGATCGCGCCTGGGCCGGCTGGTCGCCCACCTCCATGCTCGGCCATCGCCTGCGCGGCAAGGCGCTCGGCATTGTGGGCATGGGCCGTATCGGCACGGCCGTGGCGCAGCGGGCGCGGGTCTTTGGCCTCGACATCCACTATTTTTCTCGCAATCGCCGCCCGCCGGCCATCGAAAATCCGCTCGAAGCCACCTACTGGTCCGATCTCGACGCCATGCTGGCCCAGGTCGATATCGTCTCCCTGCACACCCCGCTTACCCGCGACACGCACCACATCCTCGATGCAAGGCGCATCGCCGCGCTGAAACCCCATGCCTATGTGGTCAATGTGAGCCGGCCGGAGCTTCTCGATGAAGCCGCGCTGATCGACCGGCTGGAAACCGGCGGCATTGCCGGGGCGGCGCTCGATGTGTTCGAAAACCGCCAGGGGATCAATCCGCGCCTCCTGGATCTGGCCGAAGCCAATCGTGTGGTCCTGACCGCGCATATGGCCTCGGCGACGCTGGAGGCCCGCGTCGAAATGGGGGAGGCGGTGATCGTCAACATCCGCGCCTTCATGGATGGCCATCAGCCCCCGCACCGTCTCCTGCCCGAGACGCCGCTGCCGCGCGCCGCCCGGGGCTGAAGCCCGCCGGACTGTTGCAATCCGTCCGCACACGGCCAGATACGCACCGCCTGAGGGCGCGAACCCTTGCACCGGCGCACCGTCCCCCCTAATCGTCGGCATGCGGCTGGGGGGCTTGCCGCATACTGGATTCGGGTCGAGGAGAGCCCTGTTGCGCCTGACGACACTATTGCCCTTTGTCCTGGCGGCGCTGGCCGCCCTGCCGCTGCCGGCAGCAGCGCAGGCCTCCGCACCCCTGGCCGTGAGCGACGGCGCGCTGGTCGTCGACGCGCTGGGTCATCGCCTCGCCCTGCCCATGCCCGATTGGGTGGTGGCCCCGGTTGCCGATACCGCTCAACTGACCGAACAGATTTCCTCCACCTATTTCGCCGATGACCTGCAGGCCAGCATCGAGCTGTTTCCGCGCGGCGAGAGCGAAGCCTTCTGGACCACGCTCTATGGCATCAGGCTCAACCAGGGCGAGGATATGAGCCTCGTCCAGTTGCGCCAGGCCGTGGTCAATGTCTATGCCCGCGCCTGCCAGCCGCAAAGCGTGGCCCTGTTCCAGTTCGAGGCCGACAATGGCGATGACATTCCCCCGCTGGGCTTTGTCTGCGGCGCCTATCTCAACGAAATTCCCGCCTATGCCGGGCGCGGCGAGATCATGGTGATCGGCTTCTACCGCACCCCGACCGGGGTGGGCATGGTCTATCAGGAATGGCGGGGCGCCGCCTTCGACCCGGAAGATCCGGCCACCTGGCCGGTCGGGTCCGAGGTCATCGAGGCCCGCATGGCGCAGCTGCGCAGCGATGTGCGGGTCTCCGCTGCGGATTGACGCGCGGGTGCGGAAGGCCTAAGCCGCTTGCCCATGAAAAAAGACCACAAGCCCACTGGGCCCAGCCAGCGGATGCTGCGCGTGGGCGAATTGGTGCGCCACGCCCTGGCGGCGCTGTTCGCACGCGGTGAAATCGAGGACGAGGCCCTGCGCGACACGGTGGTGACCGTGCCCGAGGTGCGCATGACCCCCGATCTCAAGCTCGCCAATGCCTATGTCATGCCGCTGGGCGGCGCCCATGCCGACGAAATCGTCGCCGCGCTGAACCGGCACCGCAAGTTCATCCGCGGCCGGGTTGCCCCCCAGATCGATCTCAAATACGCGCCCGAATTCCGCTTCTTCGTCGATGAAACCTTCGAGGAAGCCGGACGGATCGATGCGCTGCTGCGCTCCGATCGTGTGCGCCGCGATCTCGAGAACGACGACGAGCAAGACTGACCTTGAGCCAGCAGAAGTCAAAAAAGCGCCCCATCTCCGGATGGGTGGTGCTCAACAAGCCCTATGATTTCACCTCCACCCAGGCGGTGGGCAAGGTGCGCTGGCTGTTTGCGGCTGCCAAGGCCGGCCATGCCGGGACGCTCGATCCGCTGGCCACCGGCATCCTGCCCATCGCGCTGGGCGAAGCCACCAAGGCAGTGCCGCAAATCCAGGATGGCACCAAGATCTATCGGTTTGGCCTCAGCTGGGGACGATCCACCACCACCGACGATGCCGAGGGCGAGACGCTCGCGACTTCCGGCATTCGGCCGGATCGGGCCGCCGTCGAGGCCATCCTGCCGCGCTTCACCGGCACCATAATGCAGCGGCCACCGGCCTATTCCGCCATCAAGGTCGATGGCGAGCGCGCCTATGACCTGGCCCGCGCCGGCGAGAGCGTCGAGCTGGCCGAGCGGCCCATCGATGTCGATGCCATCGTGCTCAAGGACCATGGGCCCGAGATCAGCATCTTCGAGGTGACCTGCGGCAAGGGCACCTATGTGCGCTCGCTGGCGCGGGACATGGCGCTGGCCCTGGGCACGGTGGGGCACGTGGCGAGCCTCCACCGGGCTGCGGTGGGGCCATTTTCCGATGCCGATGCGGTGACGCTCGAGCAGATCGAGGCGGCCGCGGAGGGGGATGCGCGCGATGGCCTGATCACCCCGGTTGCCGCCGGTCTCGCCGGCCTGCCCGAAATCCGGCTCGATGCCGGCCAGGCAACGGCGGTGTCGCACGGCAATGCGGTGCTGCTGACCGGGGCTGGCGCGCCCCTCCGCGAAGACGAGTGCTGGGCCAGCTTCAAGGGCAAGGTGCTGGCCACCGGCGCCGTCGAGTTCGGCCAGTTCAAACCCCGGCGCGTTTTCAATCTCTAGTCCGTGCCGCTTATGAACGGCAGTATCGCTTCCGTCGCCCCCTCGCCCCTCAGGGGAGAGGGTTGGGGTGAGGGGTGAAGACCTCTGGGCAAGAACGCGAGTGTGAACCCCTCATCCGGCGCTATGCGCCACCCCGGATCACGTCCGGGGCAGGCTCTTCTCCCCTCAGGGGAGAAGGGAGGGACTCCGGCGCTTCTGTTTTTAAGGAAAGAGTTCCAGGCAAAGAAAAAGGGCGGAGAAAACTCCGCCCTTTTGCCCTGGTCAGGTGACCAGGAAGATGATGATGATCAGCCAGATCGGTACGCCCAGTAGCCACAGGGCAAGACCTTTAAACATGGTGTTCTCCTTTCCCTGTCAGCACTAGAAGCGGCGGAACACGTCGGAGAAGACGGTGTTCTTGTCGCGGTGATTGCCACCCTTCTGGGCCGCCCAATAGGCGCCGATGGCCGAAACCAGCGACGAGGCGGCGAGCAGGAAGGCGGCGATGATGGCCGTGTTGCGGGCAATGCGGGCCGCTTCGAGCGCATCCTGGCGGGCCGCCTCGACATTGGTGATCACCTGGTCGACGCGGGCCTGGGCTTCTTCCGGAGCCAGGCCGGTATTGGCTGCGACGACAGCGGCGAGATAGGCGCGGTCGTCATCATTGACCGTCCCGTCGCCAAGCGCCGCCTGGGCGAAGATGCGCCCGGCTTCACCGCGGGCCGCGCCCGGATCGGCCGGGGTTTCCGAGCGGAACAGGGTGTCGATGAAATAGGCATTGGGGTCCATGGCCTCGCCATCGGCGACATTGGACGCGGCCACCGTGGCTGTCGCCACTGCCTGGCCGGCGGAACTGGCAATGGCCCCGATGCCGCCAACGGCCAGCACGGCACCGACAATCATCGCACCGCCCCAGACGAGCAGGCCATGGGCGCCATCGCGCACATCGCTTTCGTCTTCGGTCGCATCGAAATTGCGGCGGCGCAGGCGCCCGGTGATATAGCCGCCGGCCATGAAGCTGGAAATCTGTACCCAGAGGAACCAGCTGGCCGCGCCGATGCCCACCAGAATGGCGGGCGCGCCTTCGCGGGAGTTGAAATCAAGGAAATTGAGGCCGATGGCCGAGCCGAAGGAAATCAGCACCAGCGAAATCGCCGAAGCGAACACCACGCCGGCAATAATGGCGGGCCAATCGACATAGCTCGCCGCATCGCGACCCGCATCGGCGGTTTCGACGACGGCGACACCTGTTGGAGCATCAATGGTCATATGAAAATCTCCTGCTCAACGGGACTCAGGCGAGGCCGATGAAGGACAGGATGGCCATGACGATAACGACCAGGCCGACGAGATAAATAATGCTGTTCATGAAACGAGCCCTTTTGTTGAAACGCTGTGACCAATCAACTGCGCTCAACCGGGTTTCGTTCCAGTGCTATCCCCAGGGGTCTTCAACCATGGGCCAGATGGTGCGCCGGGCCTTGCGGTAGTCGGTTTCGGCCGGCCGGTTGGGATAGGGTTTTCCGGCCGAGCAATAGACGATTTCCGAGGCAATGCGGGAAAACGAATCGTAGAAATGGTTGGTCGACTTGATCAGCAAAACCTTGCGGTCCCTGGGGTCGATGCCCATGGTCGAAAACAGGCTGGGGTCGAAACCTTGCGCCCGGGTGGAATTGAGGATCACGTCGATCCCATCGAACGTGATCCATGCGGCGTCGCCAAACGGGGCAAGGCTGTCGCCGAACTTCATTTCCGCATTGCGCTTGAGCGCCACGACCCGGACCCGCCGGTCGATCGGCTCGCCCGTATGGGGTGCGGACTTGGCCCCGAACCGCAGCGGGATTTCCGCGCCTTCACCGGCGGCGAAACAGATCTGCACCGCGATCGGGTCCCAGATCGTGCCGACGGCGGCGTGGGTGACGCCGCGCGCGATCATCTCCGCCAGGATGATGGTCGCATCCCCGGCCGTGCCCCCACCCGGATTGTCCCAGACATCGGCGATCACCACCGGCCCGCGCGGCGCGGCCATGGCCGCTTCCACCGCCACGGCCTCGTCGACCTGGCTCACCATGAAGGTGCCGCGCATGGCGAAAAGCTCGCGCCCCAGTCTTTCGGCCAGTTCGGCCCCCAGCTCTGGCTGGTCATCGGTGACCGCAACCACTTTTGTGCCCATTTCGGGCACGTCACCGGCCATGAAGCCATGCACGACCGAAAGGCTGAGCAGCCCGGGCTCGGACTTTTCGAGCGCCATCATCCGGTCGACAAAGCCCCGCATGGGTTGCTTGGAAGTGGGAAAGACATCGATCATCCGGCAATCGAAAATGCTCATCACCGGCTTGATCTCGCCCTTGAGCCGCCGCCCCGCCAGCGCCCAGAGGTCGCGGGCCCGGTCAACGAAATCGGTATGGGGAAATTCCTTGAAATAGACGAAAAAATCCGCCGCCGCGGCGCGCTGTTCCGTCAGGTGGCTATGCGGATCGAGCTCGGCGCAGACCAGGATATCAGGGCCCACAATGGCCCTTATGCGGCTCAAGAGATCGCCCTCGGGATCGTCATAGCCCTGCGCCACCATGGCCCCGTGCAACCCCAGCACCACGCCATCCACCGGCATGGCGGCATGGAGCTGGCCGATGATTTCGTCGCGCAGTTCCTCATAGGTGGCGCGCGCCACGATGCCGGCGGGATCGGCCCAGCTGGCCGTGCCTTCGATCAGCGTCCAGCCCTCGGCCGCACAGACGTCCCGCCCTATGGTGATCGGCGCCGTGCACAGGGTCGGGGTGGCCGGATGCTGGCCCGGCTTGGCATGGAGCGACGCTTCGAACGCCCGCTTGTCGATGGCGATGGGCGAGAAGGTATTGGTCTCGGTGGCAAGGGCAGCGGTAAAGATACGCAAGGCGAAACCGTCCGATAGCGGGCGTTGGCATGAGGATCAGCCGACAGGCTACACCAGGACTTCGCCGCGATCACGTAAGAAATTTACAGAACTTGCTGCGTTTTGTCCGACATTTCCGAGAATTTCGGGTTAGAACCGGGTCCAGAAGAAATTCAATTTCAGAAATTCCCCCAACACGGAGACCGAAATGCCGATCAAGCGCTATGGAGCAGACAAGTCCGGAGCCGGTGGCCAGAACCTGCCCTTTGCCCGTGCCGTGGAAGCCGGCGGCTGGCTGCATGTCTCGGGCCAGGTCGCCATGAAAGACGGTGAAATTGTCGGCAATGGCATCATCGAACAGACACACCTGACCATCAAGAATGTGATCGCCATTCTCGAAGAGGCCGGCTACGGGCTCGAACATGTGGTGCGCTGCGGCGTGTGGCTGGACGATCCGCGCGATTTCTGGAGCTTCAACGCAGTCTACAAGAGCTATTTCGGCGACCACCCGCCCGCCCGGGCATGCGTACAAAGCCATATGATGGTCGATTGCAAGGTCGAGATCGACTGCATCGCCTATAAGGGGCCGTGACCGGATGACACGATGGGTCATTCCCGCGAAAGCGGGAACCCCTGTTGCACCGGACACGGAGGTCCCCGTTTTCACGGGGATGACACAGCGCATCAGACGCGCGCGGCTGAGGATGAGTGAGTAAATGACCAGTTCCCCCTTCCGCCTCGATGGCAAGACAGTCCTGATCTCCGGTGCCGGTGGCGGCATCGGCCGCGTCCTGGTCGAGACCTTTGCTGCTTCCGGCGCGCGCGTTATCGGCGCGGATCGGACTACGGGCGATCTCGATGGCCTGCCGCTGGCCGGCCATGTGCTGTTCGACCAGGCCGATGCAGGCGCGACGCGTGCGGCCGTCACCGCCGGCATGAGCCGGTTCGGCGTGCCGGATGCGCTCATCGCCAATGCCGGTTTCACGCGGGCCGAGCATCTTGACCATCTCGATGACGCTGTTTGGGCCAGCGAGATGGCCATCAATCTCAACGGCGCCTATGCTCTGGCCGATCCCGTTGTTGCCGCCATGGCCGGGCGCGGTTGGGGGAGCCTGGTTTTCGTCTCCTCGGTCAATGCGCTGGCCCATTTCGGCAATCCGGCCTATGCCGCCGCCAAGGCGGGCCTCATTGCCTATGCCAAGGCCATCGCGGTGGAGCGTGGCGCCAGAGGGGTGCGCGCCAATGTGATCGCGCCGGGCTCGGTGCGCACGCCAGCCTGGGACCATCGCCTTGCCGCCGATCCGGGCCTGCTCGACAAGGTGCTGCCCCATTATCCGCTCGGCCGGCTGGTCGATCCGCGCGAGGTGGCCAATGCCGCCCTGTTCCTGGCGTCCGACGCCGCTTCGGGCATTACCGGGGTGACGCTGGCCGTCGATGCGGGGCTGACCGCTGGCAATCTGCGTTTCGTCAACGACGTGCTGAAGGCAAACTGATGCGATATACAGCAATTGATACGCCGGCGGTTCTGATCGACCTCGACAAGGCCGAGGCCAATCTGGCCAAGGCGCAGGCCTTTGCCGACGCCGCCGGCATCGCCCTGCGTCCGCATATCAAGACCCACAAGCTGCCCTATTTCGCTCGCCGCCAGGTCGAGCTTGGCGCCGTGGGCATCACCGTCCAGAAACTGGGCGAAGCCGAAGTCATGGCCGAGGCCGGGCTGACCGACATCCTGCTCACCTTCAACATCATCGGCGCCGCCAAGCTTTCCCGCCTCAAGGCGCTGCACCAGCGCATCACCATCAGTGTTGTGGCCGATAGCCTTGAATGCATCGAAGGCCTGGCCATGACCTTCACCGATCCTTCGAGACCTCTTGGCGTCTTCGTTGAATGCGATACCGGCATGGGCCGTTGTGGCGTCCAATTGCCCGATGATGCCCTGGTGCTGGCGCGGGCCATAGCAGGATCGCGCGGCCTCTTCTTTGCCGGGCTGATGACCTATCCCGCCGCCGGCAAGCCCAAACTGGCCGCCGAATGGCTCGCCCAGGCCAAGGCGCTGCTGGAGCGCAATGGCATTGCCGTCCCGGCCATCACCACTGGCGGTACGCCCGATATCTGGAAGATGAAGGACGCTGGCGTCGCGACTGAATACCGCCCCGGCACCTATATCTATATGGACCGCTCGCAGGTCGTTTCGGGCGCCGCCCGCTTCGAGGATTGCGCGCTCACAGTCCTTGCCACCGTCGTCTCCCGCCCCACGCCGGGCAAAGCCATTGCCGATGCCGGTTCAAAAGCGCTCACCAGCGATCTGTTGGGCCTGCAGGGGCATGGTTATGTGGTCGAATATCCGGACGCCCGCATCACCGGGCTCAGCGAAGAGCACGGCACCATCGATGTCTCCGCCTGCCCGGTCGCGCCAGCCATCGGCGAGGTGATCCGCATCGTCCCCAATCACTGCTGCCCGGTCACCAATCTCTTCGACGACGTCCACCTCATCCGCAATGACGAGCTGATCGAAACCCTCCCCGTCGCCGCGCGCGGCAAGGTGCGGTGAGGGTTGGAGCGTTTTCAAGAAAAGTGGACACCACTTTTCTTGAAAACGCGACCACTCAAAGACTTAGAGTTCTCGTTCTGAATCAATCAGAACGAGAAATGCTTTAGCAGGCCAAGGCCTTTACGTGTCCCAGAGCTGCGTAGCGCAGAATGGCCCTGTCACGGGTGATGATCGTGAGGTCCAGGGTTCTGGCTGTCGTGATCAGGATGCGATCGGCCGGATCGTTGTGGACCGGCAGGGGGAGAAATGACGAGTCGGTCAGTATCCCTGGAGTCAGGTCTGCCAAGGCAATCTCCTTCATGGCCACAACTCTGTCGAACCATAGCCCGGGGGCGATGGGCGAGGTGATGCGGCCCTTGGCGATCAACAACCCGCGTTCCCATGCAGAGATCGGCGACACAAATATCTGCTGATCGTTCGCCGCGGCCGCATTGATGGCCTCAATCGCTGCGGCCGCCATGTCCACGCCTTCCACGGCCCAGATCAGGGCGTGCGTATCCAACAGGTAGCGCATGGCAGCCATCAGCCGGCCTTCTTCAAGTCACGTTCCAGCACATTGCGAACATGCTGATAGCGCTTGCCCAGAAGACGGGCGATTTGCGCCCTGGAAACCCCCTTGCCGTCCAGTTCCCTGATTTTGTCCGCAACACTGAGGGTAGTGTCGTCCACAATTTCCTGGGTACCAAACGGTACGAAGTCATTGTCGTACACCTTGCCCCAGCTGGGGTCGGCGGGCTGGGTCAGATCGACACCAACGGCAACGAACGTGGTGCCTTTCATCGACCCCAGTAGCGGACTGCGCGCAATCCTTGATGACGTCGTTGCAGGCTGGGCCGCCTCAGGTCGCCGGTTTTCTTCGCGCACAAAGCTGACGGCCTCCCCCGCCACATCGACCTCGGCGGATTTGTACCCAGCTTCCCGCCAGGCCTTGGTCATCACGCTGTTGTCGGTATTGTTGCTCCACCATGCCGGATACTGCTTGGATGCCGGCAGGGCCTGCCCGATAATCTTCTCGATATCCGCAAAGGACAGGCGCAGCCGGCGCCCGTTCGCATTTTCCAGAAACTCTCGAAATTTGTCATACTTTGCCATGGCAGCCTCCGGGGATAGGAGCATACAGTGTAGATATGTATGTATCTACTAGTAGTGTACTTGTCAATGCCCGGCAAGTGGTGCATGCAGGCGCGTCATTCGTGCCCGAGCGGCCGCAGCGGCGAGACGACTTGAGGGGTTTGCCATCATGCGCATCATCGATACCCACCTGCATCTGATCTACCCGGATCGACTGACCTATCCCTGGATCGGCCCCGGTCATCCGCTCAACCGGGCCTGGACGCTTGAGCAGTATTTTGCCGAGGCACGGGGCCTGGGGGTTGAGGGCGCTGTGCATATGGAGGTTGATGTCGCCGAGGCCGACATGGCGGCCGAGACGGCGATGGTCACCGGGTTCGAGGGCATAGTCGGGGCCATTGCCGCCTGCCGGCCCGAGCATGATGGCTTCGAGGCCCATATCGAGCGCGTGCTGGAACGCGGGGAGGGGCGCGTCAAGGGGTTCCGGCGCATCCTTCACGAGGGGCCCGATGATCTGAGCCTGTCCGACCGGTTCGCGGAGAACCTGCGGCGGCTCGTTCCGCACAATGTGACGTTCGATCTCTGCCTGCGCGCCGATCAATTGCATCTTGGCGTCCGCCTGGCGCGGCTGGTCCCGGACCTCACCTTCGTGCTCGATCACTGTGGCAATCCCGACATCAATGGCCTGGGTCTCGACCCATGGCGCGGCGCCCTGTCGGCCATTGCCGGGCTGCCCAATGTCGTGGGCAAGGTGTCCGGCATCGTCAATCACTGCGATCCGGGCTGGACCGCCGAGACGCTGCGACCCTATGTCGAACATGTCATCGGCGCGTTCGGCTGGGACCGGGTGGTCTGGGGCTCCGACCATCCCGTTGCGACGCTGACCGGCGGCACCCTGACCGACTGGGTCACGGCGGCGCGGACCATTGTCGCCGACGCCAGCGTCGCCGAACAGTCGGCCCTGTTCCACGCCAATGCCGAGCGCGTCTATCGGCTCTGACACGCGCGCTTGTCAGGACCGGACCGGCGTGAAATCCTTGATGCGAAAAGGAGAAGATCATGACCGATCCGCAAAGCCGCATCGCCGTTTCCACCTGGTCGCTGCACCGGTTGCTGGGCACCACCTATCCGCATGATCTCTCGACCAATGCCATTGGTCCCGAGCAGGAAACCTATGGCGAGGGCGAGGAATCCCTGCTTGGCCTGCCCTCGGTTCTGGCCAATCACGGCTACCACCGGATCGAAATCGTCTCCTTCCACCTGCGCAGCCGCGATCCGGTCTATCTCGATGAACTGAGCGACCAGCTCAAGGTCTCGGGCGTCACCCTGCAGACGCTGCTGATCGATGCCGGCGACATGACCGACCCGGTGCATGGGGAACGGGATACGCGCTGGATTGCCGGCTGGCTGGAGGTTGCCAACCGGCTCGGGGCGGAAAATGCCCGCATCATCGCGGGCAAGCAGAAGCCGTCGGCGGAGGCCCTCAAGCGGTCAGTGGCCGGGTTCAGGCACCTGCTCTCCGCCAATGCCGGCTCGTCGGTGCGCCTCGTCACCGAAAACTGGTTCGATCTGCTCTCGACGTCCGAAATGGTCCATGGCCTGCTCGATCAGCTGGACGGCCAGGTGGGGCTTCTGGCGGATCTTGGAAATTGGGCGGCGCCGGAAAAATATGACGGATTGCGATCGATTTTCCCGCGCGCCGAACTGTGCCATGCCAAGGCCAGCTTTGCCGAAGGTCAAATCGATGAACTCGACTATGGCGAGTGCATAGGCATTGCCGAGCAGGCCGGTTATACTGGGCCCTACACGCTGATTTTCGATGCCGAGCATCCCCACGAATGGTCCGGCCTGGGCATCGAGCGCGATTTCATTCTCAGTCGGCTGGGATAACGGACCTGCAGTGAAGGGCATTGTTAAGGGCCCTGTCGGATGATCTGACCATGTCACCTTCCAGGCCTGCATCGACGCATTCCAGGACGGCGCGGCCGTCCCGGCCGGCGCTGGAGCAGGGCCGCATTTTCGAGGCGTCGCCGGTCGGCCTGATCGTCACCGACGCATCCGGGCGCATCGAACTGTCCAATCCGGCCGCCGAGGCCATGCTGACCGACGGCAAGCAAAGCGGCGGGGAGCACTCGCTCGCGGCCCTGCTCAAGGCCTGCGACGCCTATGGCCTGTGGTTGAAATGCGAGCGCCTGATCCGCGGCGAGGCCAGCCAGTTTCGCGGCGAACACCTGCTGCAACGGGGCGAACGCGGCGCACTCTGGGTCCAGGCGGAGGCTCGGCGCCTCGATGGGGATGCGGCCCAGCTTGTCCTGCAATTGACCGATATTGATCGCCTCAAGACCGCCGAGGAAGCCCTGATCTATACCGAGCAGCGCTGGAACTCGGCGCTCGAAAGCGCCCGGCAGGGTGTCTGGGACTATGACCAGCGCAAGGACCGCATGTTCTATTCGCGCATGTGGCGGCGCCTGCGCGGCATGGACGATGACGAAGAGATCGGCGAGAACCACCACAGCGAATGGTTGTCCCGCATCCACCCCGATGACCTGGAACATCTCCAGTCAGTCGAGCGCAAGCAGGGACAGGGCGAGATCGGGCACGACACGCTCGAATATCGCGAACGCACCCGCGATGGCGACTATATCTGGATATTGAGCCGCGGCGGGCCCATCGAATGGGGCGAGGACGGCGAAGTGCTGCGCAGCGTCGGCACCGATACCGACATCACCGCGCTCAAGACTATCGAGCATGCGCTGGCGGCCGAGAAGGAACGGCTGCGCGTCACCCTCGAATCGATCGCCGACGGCATGATTTCGACCGATGCCGAAGGCCGGATCACCTTCATGAATGCGGCGGCTGAAAGCCTGACCGGACTTGCCGCCACCAGCGCCATCGGCCGGCCCGTGGCCGAGGTGTTCTGCCTGCGCAGCGAACGCAGCGGGGAAGCGATCGATTGCCCGGTGGACACCTGTTTCCGCCAGCAAAAGCCGGTGCGCATCGACGATGACGGCGTGCTGATCGGCTGGGACGGGGCCCAGCGCGATATCCGCTGCACCGCCGCTCCGGTGCTCACGCAGGACGGAACCCTCGAGGGTGCCGTGCTGGTATTCCAGGATGTGACCCAGAGCCGGGATCTGCAACGCCAGCTCACCCATTCGGCAACCCATGATGCGCTGACCGGCCTCAGCAACCGCACGGCCTTCGAACAGGCGCTGGGGCGGACCATCGCCGCGGCCCGCAGCGATCGCGAGGCCTGCCTCATCTATGTCGATCTCGACCACTTCAAGCCGGTCAATGACAGTGCCGGACACGCGGCCGGCGATGCCTTGCTGCGCCAGATTGCCAAGACCATTCGCGAAACCTGCCGGACCCATGACACGGTGGCCCGCATCGGCGGCGACGAATTTGCCGTGATCCTCGAGGCCTGCCCGCCGGAGGCGGGGCGGCGCGTCGCGGAAGCCATTGTGCGGGCGATCGGTGCGCTGGTCTTTTCGTGGGCCGGTCGGGACTATCGCGTCGGTGCCAGCGCCGGGCTGACGCGGATCGGTGGTGATCCGGCATCCCCCCTCGGCTTTGTCGGCGAGGCCGATGCGGCCTGCTATGCCGCCAAGGCCGCCGGACGCGGACGGGTCGTGGCCTTCATGGACATGATCGATCCCACCTAGCCGTAATAGACGCTGATTCGCTGTCCGCCGATCTCGTGGACCTTGATCTCCATTTCGTAGATGCCCGAGAGCACTTCGGGGCGGATCATGGCATCGGCGCTGCCTTGCGCCGCCACCTTGCCGTCCTTCATGGCCACGATGTGATCGGAATACCAGGAGGCGAAATTGATGTCGTGCAGCACCAGCACGACCGTCTTGCCCAATTCGTCCGCAGCCTGGCGCAGCAGCTTCATCATGCCCATGGCATGTTTCATGTCGAGATTGTTGAGCGGCTCGTCGAGCAGCACATAGTCGGTGTCCTGGGCCAGAACCATGGCAACGAAGGCGCGCTGGCGCTGCCCGCCGGAGAGTTCATCGAGAAAGCGGGCGGAAAGGGCGCCGAGGTCGAGATAGCCGATAGCGCGCTCGATATGCTCGCGGTCGTTTTCGTTGAGCCGCCCCTTGGTATGGGGATACCGGCCGAAGGAAACGAGGTCATGGACGGTGAGGCGCGCGGTCATGTGATTGTCCTGCCGCAGGATCGACAGGCGCCGCGCCAGTTCGTCGCTCGGCGCCTTGGTGACATCGAGGCCGCCGACGCTCACCGTGCCCTTGTCCATGGCCATGAGCGGGCTGACCATGGAGAGCAAGGTGGACTTGCCCGCTCCGTTCGGCCCGATGATCGAGGTGATGCCGCCCTGGGGCAATTCGAGAGACACATCATCGACCACGCAGGTCGGGCCATAATTCTTGGTAACGCCGGCGGTAACGATCAACGGGCCGATCTCCTCAGGACCAGGGCGATAAAGACCACGCCGCCCAGAAATTCGATGATGATGGACAAGGCCGTGTCGAAGGCAAAGACCCGTTCGAGCAGAGTCTGGCCGCCGACCAGGGCGATAATCCCCAGCAGTATCGCTGCCGGCAGCACATAGCGGTGCTTGGAATTGCCGATCAGCGAATGGGCGAGCGTTGCCACCAATAGGCCGAAGAAGGTCACCGGCCCCACCAGTGCCGTGGACACCGAAACCAGAATGGCCACCAGCGACAGGATGATGACCACGGTGCGCTTGTAGTCGACCCCCAGATTGATGGCCTGGGCGCGGCCCAGCGACAGCACGTCATAGGTGTGCATGAGGCGCAGGCCCACCACGCTCACCGCCACCACGATGACGCAGGAAATGCCCAGAAGCGTGGGGTCCGTGGTGGCAAAGCTGGCAAACATGGTGTCCTGCAGCACATTGAACGCGCCCGGATCGAGCATGCGCTGCATGAGCTGGCTGAGCGAGCGGAACAGCACGCCAAAAATGATGCCGACCAGGACAAGCAGGTGCAGGCTGCGCTCTTCGCCCAGGAACAGCCAGCGGAACAGGAGGCCCGAAAAGGCCACCATGACCAGGACTTCGACCAGGAACTGGATCTGGCTGTCGATGGCGACCAGGGCGCCCACGCCGAGAAAGAACACGACGCTGGTCTTGATCAGCACATAAAGCGCGTCGAACCCCATGATCGAAGGGGTGAGGATGCGATTATTGGTGACCGTCTGGAACAGCAGGGTGGAGACCGCCACCGCATAGGCGACCAGCACCAGGCCCAGGAGCTTCTTGCCGCGAAAGCCGAGCACAAACCCCCAATTGCCCTTGGCGCCCAGGGTCATGAACAGAACCACGGAGACAAGCGCCAACAGGGCCAGCCCGATGAGCACCACGGCCGGGCGCGAAGACCTCATGGTGAGCGTGTCGAACCACGAGGTCTTCTGCGCTGGCGCCTGCGTGCCATGGCCTCGTCCTTCGACAGGCTCAGGATGAGGCCGACTGCCGAGCTCAGGTTGCATGGCGCGGTGTCCTCAGCAGCAGATAGAGGAACAGGGCGCTGCCCACCACGCCCATCACCACGGCAATGGGGATTTCATAGGGGAAGCGGATCAGCCGCCCGGCAATGTCGCAGATGAGCACCATCAGGGCGCCGCCCAGCGCCACCCAGGGCACGGTGCGGCGCATGTTGTCGCCGATGACCAGGCTCACCAGGTTGGGCACGATCAGCCCGAGAAACGGGATGGAGCCGACCGAGACCAGCACGACGGCGCTGACCACCGAAACGATGATGAGGCCCAGCACCATGACATGGTTGTGGTTGAGGCCCAGATTGGTGGTAAAATCCTTGCCCATGCCGGCCACGGTGAAGCGGTCGGCGGCAATATAGGCCAGCACGCCACAGACCAGCCCCAGCCACAGCAATTCGTAGCGGCCACGGATGACGCCGGAAAAATCGCCCATGTTCCAGGCCAGCAGCGACGCCATGAGATTGGCCCGATAGGCGATGAAGGCGGTGAGCGCCCCGATGATGCCGCCGAGCATGATGCCGACCAGCGGTACCAGCAGCACATCGCGCAGCGGCACTGCCCGCAGCACCCGCAGGAACAGCGCCGTGCCGCCCAGCGCGAACAGGGCCGACACGCCCATCTTGGCCATCAGCGGCCAGCCCGGCACCAGGAGGGTTACGACCAGAAAGCCCAGCGCCGCCGATTCGCTGGTGCCGGTGGTCGAGGGTTCGACGAACCGGTTGCGCACCACCATCTGCATGACCAGCCCGGCAATGGCCATGGAGGCCCCGGCCAGGATCAGCGCCAAGGTGCGCGGCACCCGGCTGATCATCAGCACTTCCATGGCGCGGCTATCGGCCGTGCCGGTCAGCACTGCAAGCGGGGAGACATCGCTGACGCCGACGAAGACGCTGATGGTGGCCAGCGCCAGAACGGCGATGAGGGCAAGGATAAGTGCGCGCAATTGGGGGGCCTATTCGCACCGTGACCGGATATGACCCCCACAGTCATCCCCGCGAAAGCGGGGATCCCGGGGGCCGGAAACAGAGATTCCCGCTTTCGCGGGAATGACACCGTAATCGGCAAGCGGCCTTCCCTTTTGGGGAAGGCCGCTTGCCGTTCAGCTTACCCGTTGAGGCCGGCCAGGACCTGGTCCAGCAGCAGCATCACGCCCTGGTAGCCGTGCATGGAAATGTAGGCAGCCTGCGGGTCGAGATAGACGACGTGGCCCTCGGTGGCGGCCTTGGTCTGGTTGAACAGTTCGTTGTCCAGCAGCGCTTCGGCAGCGCCGGCGTTTTCGCCGGTTCCGGCGTCACGATCGACGACGAAGACCCAGTCCGGGTTCACTTCGAGCAGGAACTCGAAGGAAACGGCGTCGCCGCCATGATCGCCGTCGGCGACATCGGCCAGGGCCGAGGGCATGCCGACATTGTTGTAAACCCAGGATACGCGCGAATCGGGACCATAGACGCCCAGCTTGCCGGCATTGGTGACCAGCACCAGGGCCGTGCCCTTGCCTTCGGCGGCGGCGGTGACTTCGGCGACCTTGGCGTCGAGCGCGGCGTTGAGTTCACCGGCCTTGTCCTGCAGGTCGAAGACCTCGCCAAGCGTGGTGATATTCGCCTTCACGCCAGCCACGATGTCGGCATTGTCGACGCTGAGGTCCACGGTCGGCACGATGTCCTTGGAGGTCTCAAGGGCGGCAGCCGAACGGGCCGCGACGAAATAGACATCGGCTTCGGCAGCGGCAATGCCCTCGAAATCGGGCTCGAAGAGCGAGCCGATCTGCAGCGCGTCGGCGGGGATCTTGTCGGCAAGGTAGCTCGGGGCATTGGACGAGGGCACGCCGGCCACGGTGACGCCCAGCGCATTGAGGTTGTCAAAGGCAGCCCAATCCTGGGTCAGCACCTTGGCGGGCACGCCCGACAGGGTCGTCTCGCCCTGGGCATGGGCAATGACCTTGTCCTGGGCGATGGCGGCCGGCGCCAGCGACAGGGCGGATGCAAAGGCGGCGACAATGGCCGTGGAACGGAAGAGCGAGTTCACAGGAACAGTCCTTTGAGGAAGTTGAACACCGGGCGCCTAAAAATATGATGACGCTTATCCGGTTTCCTAGACTCGCAGTTCCGGCACTGTCAAAGGAAAATATGACGCAGTCTATCAGAAAATAAAACTGTCACGCTGACGGCAGATAAGTTTCACCAGCCAGGGCGATGAAGCTCTTCATGGCCGCGGACAGCGGGCTGGACTTGCGGCGGGCGACCAGCAATTGCCGCATGGCCCAGGGTTCGGCCAGCGGCGCGCAGACGAGATCGGTCCCGGCGAGCAGATGCAGGCTCGTCGAGCGCAAAAAGCCGATGCCGAAACCGGCCTCGACCATGCGCACCAGCGCCGGAAAACTCTCGACCCGCAGGCTTTCCTTGAGCGCGCCACCACTCTTGCCGGCCGCTTCCGACAGGAGGCGGTCGAGCGAGCCGGTCTGGTGCACGCCCACGATGGGGTGGGGCAACAGGGATTGAAAGGAAATGGCCTTGCGCGGCTCGATGCTCTCGGCCAGCGGGTGCTCGGGCGGCACCAGGACCCAGATGCGCTCATCCTCGAAGGGTTTGATGTCGAACCGGTTGAAGTCGTAATTGTCCGAGACGATGGCGATATCGGCCCGGCCCTCGTCGAGCGCCAGGAGCGCCTTGGCCGCGCCCATTTCGCCGATGGCAATCTCGATGCCGGGATATTTTTCGGCAAACCTGGCCAGCAGTTCGGGAAGCCGCCCCGTCAGGGCCGAGCTGGTGCAGGCCAGCCGCAGGCTGCCCCTCTGCCCGGAGCCGAACTCGGCCATGATGGCATCGAGATCGGCGATCGAGCGCAAGACGGTCCGGCACCCCTCGGCATAGGCTTCGCCCGCCTTGGTCAGGCGCACGCCATGGGCGGAGCGATCGAAGAGCACGACGCCGAGGCGCCCCTCGAGGTCGGATATGCGCCGGCTGACCGCCGAGGAGGCTATGCCTTCGCGCTCGGCCGCGCGCCCGATAGAGCCGGTTTCGGCCAGAAGTAGAATAAGGCGCGCCGTAACGCTGTCGAATGGTGCCATGTCGTCTCCCCGAGGCACCATAGAGCATCCGCTTTCCCGCTGGGAACCGGTTTTCGGGGCCGGACGCGTTTTGCCGGGGATTTCAGCCGCCATAGAGCAGCAACAGGCCGCGCGCCAGATAGAAGGCGCCAATGGCGGTGACGACCCAGCGCGTCCATTTGCGGAAACCGTCATCGGTCATCCTTTGCAGGATGTGATAGCCCAGATTGGTCCCGGCAATGGCCAGCGGCGCGGCGATCAGCACCAGCAGCCAGTCACCGGCGCCGATGGCGGCAGCGGTCGTGCCATAGAACAGGATCTTGGCCAGGTGCGAAATCACCTGCGTGGCCGCCTTGGTGGCAATCACCTTGCGCCGGTCCATCGGTGTGCGGATGAAGAAGATGTCGACGCTGGGCCCGGCAACGCCGACGGCCAGGTTGAGCGATCCGCTCAACACGCCGCAGCAATAGGCGTGAAGGGGTTTGCTGGCATCGAGCGCCAGCCATTTGCGCGGAATCCAGACGAGGATCGGCATCAGCCCGATGCCGATGCAGACGGTCGCCAGGTCGGGTGTATAGCGCAGGATGAACAGGATGACGGCCGCCGTCAGCACCCCCGAACAGATGATGCCCAGGATCGGCCAGTCGATATGCTCCCGGCTGAACCAGGCGCGCGAGCCATTGGCCACGACCTGGATGGCGCCCTGCACGGCAATGGCGGTGGCCACCGGCATGACGGCCAAAAGCAGCGCGAGAAGGATAAGGCCTCCCGCCATGCCGAATATGCCGGACAGGGTAGAGGTGAAAAAGACCGAGAGGGCCACAAGCAGGGCGAGGAGCGGAAACGACATGGAACTATCCTTTCCCGATCCTTGGCGCAGCCGGGGCCGTAGCGCCATGCCTGCATCGGCAAGGGGTCATGCTGTACCTGTCACAAAACTTGCAAAATTTGCGCAGATTGCACCTTGAATGGTAGCGCCAATGCGCCTTTTATAGTTCGGCGAGTCTGATTTGCTCCGGGCAAGGCCACTCTCCCTCTGCCGCGCCACGGGCTTCAATTAATTTAAGTCTGGATTGCTCCCTTGAATACGCTCAAGGCTGGCCGCGACCGTTCACGCGGCGACGCACGGGCCCACGTTGCGGCGGCCCATGCCGGGAAGGGCCAGGGCCCGCTCCTGCGCATTGCCCTGTTTTCCCTGCGGCACCCCTGGCAGGCCAGCATTGCCATCGGTGCCACCATTGTGGCGGCCACGCTGCAATTGATGATCCCGCGCCTTCTTGGGCAGGCGGTCGACCAGGCCCAGAATGTGCTCAGCGTCGCCGAAGCGGGCGCCGAGCAGGCCCTGTGGCTGACTGCCATGACCCTGTTGGGGGTCTCGGTGGCGCGCGGCGTCTTCACGCTCCTGCAGAACTATTTCTCGGAAAGCGTCGGCCACCATGTCGGCTATGAACTGCGCCTGGCCTTCTACGACAAGGTCCAGCGCCTCTCCTACGCCTATCACGACCGCGTCCATTCGGGTGATCTCATCACCATGGGCCTGCTCGACCTCGACGGCGTGCGCATGTTCTTTTCCACCGGCCTCATCCGGGTGGTGCTGCTGTCCGTCCTCATCGGTGTCGGCGCCTGGATGCTGTTCACCACCGATGTACTGCTCGCCTTCCTGGCGCTGAGCTTCGTGCCCTTCGTCGCCTGGCGGTCTTCGGTGGCACAGCTGACCCTGCGCAATACCTGGCTGGTGCTGCAGCAGAAGCTGTCGGTGCTGACCCGCGTCATGGAGGAAAACCTGGGCGGCATCCGCGTGGTGCGCGCTTTTGCCGGCCAGAAATTCGAGATGGGCAAGTTCGAGACCGCCTCACACGATGCGCTGGACCTGGCTCATGAGCGGGTCAATGTGCGCGTGCGCAACACCTCGATGATGACCTTTTCCTTCTTCGCCGCCATGGGCCTGGTGCTCTGGGTCGGTGGCTCCAAGGTCATTGCCGGCGAGATGAGCGTCGGCACGCTGGCGAGCTTCCTCACCTTCATGACCATCCTGCAGATGCCGGTGCGCCAGCTCGGCCTCATGGTCAATTCCTTTGCCCGCGCCTCCATCTGCGGGGATCGCTTCTATGCGTTCCTCGATCAGGCGGTGGATATCGAGGACAGGCCCGGCGCCGTGCCGCTCAAGGTCTCCGAAGGCACACTGCGCTTCGAGGATGTGCACTTCACCTATCCCGGCGCCTCGGTGCCGACGCTCAATGGCGTGACGTTCGAGGGCCGCGTCGGCCAGACCATCGGCATTGTCGGGGCTCCCGGTTCGGGCAAATCGACGCTCGCCCACCTCATTCCCCGCTTTTATGACGTGACCTCGGGCCGCATCACCCTCGATGGCCAGGATGTGAGCGCGGTGACGCTCGAAAGCCTGCGCCGCTCCGTGGCCGTGGTGCAGCAGGATACATTCCTGTTCACGACCACGATCGAAAACAACATCGCCTATGGCGATCCCTGGGCCAAGGACCGCAAGATCGAGCGCGCCGCCGAAAGCGCGCAATTGCACAATTACATCATGGGCCTGCCCGGCGATTACGACACCGTGGTCGGCGAGCGCGGCGTGTCGCTGTCCGGTGGCCAGCGCCAGCGCCTGTCCATTGCCCGTTCGCTGGTGCTCAAGCCGGCGGTCATGGTCTTTGACGACTCGACGGCCGCCATCGATGCGGGCACCGAACACCGCATCCGCTCGGCGATCCGCCGCTTTGCCAAGGACAGGGTGACCATCATCATCGCCCACCGCCTGTCCTCGCTCATGCATGCCGACATGATCCTCTTCCTCGAGGACGGCCGCGTGGTCGAGCGCGGCACCCATGCGCAATTGCTGGAGCAGAATGGCCGCTACCGTGCCCTCTATGATCTGCAGACCCGGCCCGGCGATGATCTGGAGGCAGCCGAATGAGCGTGGTGGACGACGATCGTGAAGTGGCGGCCTTTCCCGGCCAGCGCCCGCCCCGCGCCTCGGTGGGCAGTCACCGCATCGAGGAAGAAGTCTTCGGCAAGGCCTATGACCCGCGCACCGTGCGGCGCATCTGGGCTTTTGTGCGGCCCTATCGCCTGAAGATCTTTCTGTCGGTGCTGGCCGTGCTGGTCTTTACCGGCACGCAATTGGCCATTCCGCTGATCATCGGCAATGCCATCGACACCGGCATGGTCGCCGGCGGCAGCCTCGATAGCCTCATGCTGGCGGTCGGCCTTTTCGCCATTGCCGTCCTGCTCAATTTCGGCGCGTCCTTCGTGCAGGAAACCCAAGTCGGGAAGGTGGCCGAAAACGTGCTGTTCGACATGCGCCGCGCCATGTTCGGTCGCCTGCAGGCGGTGTCGCTCTCCTATATGGACAAGACCGAGGTCGGCCGGCTGATGAGCCGGTTGCAGGGCGACGTCAACTCCATGCAGGAATTCCTCGAAACCTCGGTCATCTCGGTGGGCGACGTTGTGCTCCTGGGCGGCATCATCGTCGTGCTGCTCAGCCTCGATCCCTGGCTGGGCATGCTGACCATGCTGACCATGCCGATCCTGTTCATCGTCCGCATCTTCTGGCTGCCGCCGGCCAAGCGCGCCTTCTGGGCTGCCCACGAAACCAATTCGCTGACGGCCGGCGCCATGGCCGAGGGCATCAATGGCGTGCGCACCGTGCAGAACCTGGATCGTCAGAAGGTCAATTTCGACCTCTATGACGACAAGGCCTATCACAATCTGCGTACCCAGCTGACCGGCTCGAAATTCGCCCAGGTCATGGTGCCCATCGTCGATTCCCTCACCGGCATTTCCATGGCCACGGTGGTGGTGCTCGGCGGCGCCCTGGTGCTCAATGGGAGCCTGCAACTGGGCGTCATCGTCGCCTTCCTGTTCTATATCCAGCGCTTCTTCGACCCGATCCGCTCGCTCACCATGCAATATTCGATCATGCAGCGCGCCATGACCTCGGGCCGCCGCATCATCGAAGTGCTCGACCTGCCGGTGACCATCGCCGACAAGCCAGATGCCGTGGCGCTCACCGGCGACATGAGCGGCTCGGTCGAGTTCCGCAACGTGGTCTTCGGCTACGACCCCAAGCGGCCGGTGCTCAAGAACGTGTCCTTCAAGGTCAATCCGGGCGAGACGGTTGCCGTGGTCGGGCCGACGGGCTCGGGCAAGACCAGTGCCATGGCCCTGGTCCACCGCTTCTATGAAGTGGAGGACGGCGCCGTGCTGGTCGGCGGGCATGACGTGCGCGATGTGACCCAGGAATCGCTGGGCGCGGAAGTCGCCATGGTGCTGCAGGAGCCCTTCCTGTTCACCGGCACCATCTTCGAGAACATCCGCTACAACAAGGCGTCTGCCACCCGCGAGGACGTGATTGCCGCCGCCAAGGCCGTCGGTGCGCACGAATTCATCGCCCGCTTCAAGGATGGTTACGATACCATGCTCGAGCAGCGCGGCTCCAATCTGTCGCTGGGCCAGCGACAGCTTCTCAGCTTCGCCCGGGCGCTAGTGGCCGATGCCAAGATCCTGGTGCTCGACGAAGCCACCGCCAATATCGATAGCTATACCGAACGCCAGATTCAGAAGGCGCTGGAAATCCTGCTCAAGGGCCGTACCGGCATGGTCATCGCCCATCGTCTGGCCACCATTCGCGGTGCCGATCGCATCATCGTGTTGCAGAATGGCGAGAAGATCGAAGAGGGCAATCATGACCAGCTCATGGAACTGGGCGGGCTCTATTCGCGCCTCTACAACATGAACTATGCCAGCTTCGACGATATTCCGGACGAACTCGTGGCCCAGGCAAACGCCAAGGCCGCCAGCACCTAGAGCACTTCGCGACAGGACTGAAACGACGGAGCCTTTCCCTTCTCCCCTGAGGGGAGAAGAGCCTGCCCCGGACTTGATCCGGGGTGGCGCGAAGCGCCGGATGAGGGGTTCACACTCACGGTTTTGCCGAGAGGCTTTCACCCCTCACCCCATCCCTCTCCCCTGAGGGGAGAGGGGACGATGGAGCCGATAGTTCAGTTCAAGGGGGAAACGCTCTAGAGCAGCGCGCTTGCCGCGTGCCGGGCGTTGCCGGCCATGCTATCACCATGGGCAAACCGGAGCGTTCGCCATGCGCCTTGCCCTTGTTGCCCTGTTTTCGCTTTTCGCCCCGCCCGCCTTTGCCGATGTTCTGACCCTTGTGGGAAAACTGGGCGATCGCGACATCCAGGTCGAGCTGACACAACCGGTTCATGGGGCCGTCGCCGGGCGCTACACCTTTAGCGATACGGGCGGGGATATTCCCCTGGTGCCGGTTTCGCACGCCAACAATCTGTGGGTGCTGCACGAGGAAGCCATTTGCGGCGATGACGATTGCCTCCTCGGCGATAGCGGGGAGGTGCTCGAAGCGCCCATCGCTGCAGTGTGGGAACTGCGCTACGATCCCAAGACCTATCTCGCCCGCGGCACCAGAACCGCCGAGGGCAGCAAATCCAAGCGGCAGCCGCTCGATCTCATGGTCATGGCCTGGCGCAGCTTTGGCGAGAGCGAGACACCTACTGCCGCCGGACTGCATGATCGTTCGGCCATTTTTGGCTACCGGCCGGATATGCCGCTCGACTGGAGCACCGCGCCCTATGAGATGAACCTGTTGGACGTGCCGCTCGAAGCCGGCCCGGCCCAGGCCTTGGGCAGTGCCAGCGTGCATGCGGTCACCGATCCGCGCACGCGCTTCGCCTTCCCCCGCGTCCTTTCCTTTGACGATGGCAGTCCGGTCGAACCCGCCAATGCCATTCTGGCCGACGCCCATTTCCGCATGAGCCTGTCAGCGCTCGATTGCCTGGCCCTGCAATATGCGAGCTATGGCGTGAACAGCACCTACAGCATTCGCGGCGGATTTCTGGGTGACTACGACAGCGAACAGGTCGAGCTCAGTTATGCCTCGCCGCAGGTCTTGTCCTGGACTGAGTCAGGGAGCCTGTGGTGCACCGGGGCCCATCCCTATAATCACATCGACAGTTATTCCTACGACCTCAAGACCGGCCAGCGCCTGGACCTGGGCAGGCTGTTCACCGACTGGGTGCCGCGGGAATGGGGCGCGGCGCCGGACGAGATCGTCGATCGGGAAACGGTGGCGCAGGCGCCTGACAATTACAGCTGGGGTCCGGGCCCCGACCTCATCGCCTATGTTCGCGACAACTTCCCGCCGGGCCTGCTTTATGACGACGCCGAAATCGATGAGGCCTGCTATTCCGATCAGGCGCTTGCCGATCAGCTGGACATAAGGCTGGCGCCCGGCCCGTCAGTGGTTTTTACCGCCAACGGGTTCCCGCATGTCATTTCCATGTGCAACGGCGATCTGTTCACCAAGCCGCTGGCCGAGGTGGCGCATCTGCTGACCCCGGAAGCGGCGAACTATCTGCCCGAATTACGAAAATAGCGGTGGCCGCGCTACTGGCCGTCGAGCTCGGGATAGATCAGCGCCGAGCATTGCCGGTTGTTTTCGTCCAGCTGCGCCTGCTGTTCGGTGGAAATCACGCCGCTGAACACCGGCTCCCACAGCCCGTCACGATGCAGCCCCTCCATGCCGCACTGGCAATAGGTGGTGCACAGGCCCGCTTCGGTGCCTGTTGCTTCGCAGGTCGACTGGCACGAGGCGAGGAAATCGGCTTCCCTTCCGGCCTCCTGACTGCCCATGGCCATGCCGATCGGGGCAACCACGGCCAGAAGGACGGGCTGGTGAACCAGGTATATGACGAGGCTCCACCGCCCCAGCCAGCCCAGAATGCGCCAGAGGCGGGCGCGTGGCTTGACCGCGGCCAGCCGCTGTTCGGCCGGTGAGCCGCGCAGTAGCCGCATGGCCACGGCGCCGAGCAGCACTACGCCGAACCAGGGAAAGACCGGGACCAGGTCATTGGTCAGCGGCGGCACCTGCCAGAAGCCGATCCAGGACAGGGGAACCTGGTTGAAGGCGGGGTCGGAATAGACAAAGGGCAGCCCGACAAAGATCGCCGCCACCAGCGCCGTCAGCCAGACCGGCGTGAACAGGAATGGCAGCGCCAGCACGCTGCACAGCGCAATGGCGTGCAGCACGCCGAAATAGACAAAACTGTCGGGAAAGGTGAACAAGGTGGACACCGTGATGATCAGCGCGCCACCCGCCACAAAGGCCCAGCGCCGCCAGAACCGCGCCCAGCGCACGCCATCGCCATGTCCCAGAACCAGACCAACACCAACCATGGCCATGAAGGCAAAAAGGATGGAGCGCGCAAAGACCACCCAGCCCGGATCATATCCGACATCCACCGGAATGATGCGGAAATAAGACAGATCCCAGCACAGGTGGTAGATCACCATGGCCACAATGGCCACGCCGCGGACGATGTCGATAACAGGCAGGCGGGGGCGGTTCATATTGGTGTCTGTCATTCCGTTACCCCCGCCCGGCAGGGCCTTGGTCCAGGGTCGGGGTGCCGGACTATCACGCAAATCCCCGCACCACAGCCAGGAAATCCTCGCCATAGCGATCAAGCTTGCCCTGGCCGACGCCGGGCAGGTTGAGCATGTCGTGCGGGTGGCGGGGCTGGGCCAGGGCCATGGCCTTGAGCGTGGCGTCGTGGAAAATGACATAGGGCGGCACGCCCTGTTCCCTGGCAAGACGCAGGCGTTCCTCGCGCAGGGCCTCGAAAAGCGGCTTGGCGTGTTCGGGCACATCGACCGATCGCGCCAGCGACCGTCTGACCTCTACCGATTTCTTCGGTCGGTCCTTGCGCAGGGTAACAGTCTGCTGACGTTTGAACACCGAATGCGACGCTTCTGCTAACGTCAGTGCGCCGTGATTGGCGTGGTCGACCACGATCAGCCCCATGGCCGTCAACTGGCGCAGGACCGACTGCCAGGCCTTGGCGTCGAGCTCCTGACCCTGGCCGAACACTTTCTGGTGCTGATGGCCAAAGCGTTGAACTTTCTCGGTTTCCTTGCCGACCAGCACATCGATGACATGGGCCGCGCCGAACCGCATGCCGGTGCGATAGATGGCGGCCATGGCCTTGATCGCCGCCTCGGTGCCGTCCCAGCTTTCCACCGGCGACCGGCAGGTATCGCAATTGCCGCACTGGCCCGGATGGGACTCGCCGAAATGGCCCAGAATGGCCTGGCGGCGGCAGGACGCGGTCTCGCAGACACCCAGCAAGGCATTGAGTTTGCTGTGTTCCAGCCGCTTGATCTCGTCGGGCGCATTGCCCTCGTCGATCATGCGCCGCCGCTGCACCACATCGGCTAGGCCATAACTCATCCAGGCGTCTGCCGGCTGCCCGTCGCGCCCGGCACGCCCGGTTTCCTGGTAATAGGCCTCGATGGATGCCGGCAGATCGAGATGGGCGACATAGCGCACATCTGGCTTGTCGATGCCCATGCCGAAGGCGACCGTGGCCACGAGACACAGGCCTTCTTCCTTCAAGAACGCATCCTGATTGGCGCTGCGCATCTGTGCATTCATGCCGGCATGGTAGGGCAGGGCCCGGATACCCTTGCCGCTGAGCCATTCGGCGACGTCTTCGACCTTGGCGCGCGACAGGCAATAGACAATGCCGCTCTCGCCCTTGTGGCTGCCGAGGAAGTCCAGCAACTGCTCGCGCGGCCGGTCACGCTCAAGGATGGAATAGGAAATGTTGGGCCGGTCGAAACTGGTGGTGAACACCTCGGCCTGTTCGAGCCCCAGCCGCTCGATGATGTCTTCCCGCGTCGTCGGGTCGGCAGTGGCGGTCAGTGCCACGCGCGGGACGCCGGGAAACAGCTCAACCAGATGGATGAGCTCACGATATTCGGGCCGGAAATCATGGCCCCATTGGCTGACGCAATGGGCCTCGTCGATGGCGAACAGCGCGATGTCGCAGCCCGAGAGCATATTGGCAAAGCCCGGCGTCGCCACGCGCTCGGGCGCCACATAGAGCAAATCAAGCTCGCCGCGCCGCAATTGCCGCCGGACCTCGGCCGCTTCGTCCTGCGACAGCGACGAATTGAGGGCCGCAGCCGCAATGCCGGCCTGCCGCAGCGCCTCGACCTGGTCGCGCATCAGGGCGATCAGGGGGGAGACGACAATCCCCACGCCCGGCCGGCAGATGGCCGGAATCTGGTAGCACATGGACTTGCCGGCGCCGGTGGGGAAGAGCACCACGGCATCGCCGCCACCCACGACATGGTCGATGACATCACCCTGCTGGCCGCGAAACTGGCGGTGGCCAAACATGTCGCGCAAGACCGCAAGCGGACTGGGCCGCTCCTGGCGGTGAGGCGAAAACAGTTCGGGCGACTCAATGGCTTCCACGCCCCCTTTGAATCATGGCCACCCGCCCGGGGCAATCGCGATGGCGGGCATTTGCACGCCCGATCGCTTCACCGCATCGGGCGGCTGAGGAAGCGTGAGCCGCGGAGCACGAACCGCCAGGGTGTCTCGACGCCCTTAGTGATGCCCATGCGCGGCCCGGCAGCGACGTCCGGATTGCCTATGCCCGCCGTCACCGAGAAGGGCGGGGCATCGAGCGGCAGGCCATTTTGATCAAGGTCGATGGCGAGGGCCTGGGCCAGCTTGCCCGGTCCCGAGCACAATTGCCTGTCGCCCACGATCCCGCGCCGGGCGCGCATTTGCTCAAGCCCATGCATGGGCTCCAGCGCGCGGATCAGGACCGCGCTGCCGGGCCGGCAGACGAAGTTGAGGCAATAGTGGATACCGTAGATCTTATAGACATAGGCATGACCTGGCGGGCCGAACATGGCGCGGTTGCGCGGCGTCGGGCCGCGAAAACTGTGCGAGGCCGGATCGGTTTCGTCATAGGCTTCGACCTCCACGATGAGCCCGCCAACGCCCTCATGGGTCAGCGTGGCGCCGATCAGGCCCGGCGCAACCGCGACCGCCGGACGATCAAAGAAGTCTTGGCTGAGGCCGGGCATGGTCACAATTGTCCTTTGCCGCGTTTCGGGTGGCCGGCACATTGTGCATGACGATTGGGCCCGCACTGGAGCCGATCGTCGAACAAAGCCTTCGCCATTGTCCGCTTTTTACTGGAGACCGGCCCGACTACATCTCAGCCATCACTTATCAGGAGGTCGACATGATCGATACATCCGTCCAGACCAATGTGCGTTCCGCGCCCGTCCTGCCGCTGACCACGACGCTAGGTCCGGTTCACCTCGCGGTGACGGACCGCAGCAAGGCCCTGGCCATCTGGCAGGACGTCGTCGGTCTCGATCTCATTGCCGAGGCCGGCAACGTCCTGACGCTGGGCGCCGGGGGCAGGGCGCTGATCGTGCTGGAAACCGGTGCCGCGCGGCCAGTCGTGCCGCGGACAATCGGGCTCTACCATGTCGCCATCCACGTGCCAAAGCGCGCCGATCTGGCGCAGATGGCGGTGCGGGCCCTGCAGCGCAATATCCGCATCTCGCCGACCGATCATCTGGTGTCCGAGGCCATTTACCTTTGGGACCTCGACGGCAATGGCATTGAAATCACCTTCGAGACGCCCTGGCGGGGTACGCTGGGCGATCCGGACAAGGGCGAAACCTATGCGGTGACCGCCGAGGGCCGCCCCCATTCCGGGCGCGATCCCATCGACCTGGATGGGCTGCTGGCCGAACTTGGACCCAACCCGCAACTGGCCGCGCGGATGCCGGCCGGGACGCGTATCGGACATGTTCATGTGCATGTGAGCGACCTCAACATCGCCATGGACTACTACCGCGATGTGCTGGGCTTTGGCGGTCTGATGCTGATCCAGTCCTTCGGCATGGGCGATGTCGGCCTCGACTACATGCCCCATACCATTGCCTTCAATGTCTGGTCCGGCCCCAATGCGGCCTTGCCGCCGGCGGGCGCGGCAGGCCTGCGCTGGTTCACGATCGGGCTTCCCGATGCCGATAGCCTGGCCGCACTCAAGGCGCGCCTTGAGGCGGCGAGTGCCCCGCTGGCGGTGAGCGGCAACGACCTCGAAACCCGCGATCCGTTCGGCAACCGCATCAAACTGGTGGTCACTGGCTAACTAACATGTTAGTTCGATCCCATCACGCGATGGGGAGATCGGCCAATGCGCGCCATTCGTTGCAACGCGCCCGGTGAACTGGAACTGGTGGACATCGACCGGCCGGAGCTACAGCCCGGCCGGGTGCGCGTGGCCATCAGCCATGTGGGCATCTGCGGCACCGATTACCACATCTATGAAGGCAAGCATCCCTTCCTCCAATATCCCCGCATCATGGGCCATGAGCTTTCGGGCCGCGTGATCGATGCCAATGGGGCAGCGGATTTTGCAGCGGGGGATGCGGTGGTCATCAACCCCTATCTCGCCTGTCACGCCTGCCCGGCCTGCCGGGAAGGCAAGACCAATTGCTGCGAGACGCTGACCGTGCTCGGGGTGCATGGCGATGGCGGCATGGCCGAGGAAATCGTGCTGCCGGCCGAAAACCTCTATCGGGCAGACGGCCTCAGCCTGCGCGATGCGGCCATGGTCGAATTCCTGGCCATTGGCGCCCATGCGGTTCGCCGGACCGAACTCCAGCCGGGCTGGCGCGTGCTGGTGGTCGGCGGCGGCCCCATCGGGCTGGGCGTCGCCTTTTTCGCCCGGATTGAGGGTGCAGAGGTGACCATTCTTGATGCGGCACAGGACAAGCTCGAAGCGGCGGAGCAGTTCGGCTTTGCCGGGGTGCTGGTCGGGGATCGTGATGGAGACGCGTTCAGGCAGGCGATGGGAAGCGGTTTCGACGCCGTTTTCGATGCCACCGGGTCGATTGCGGCCATGAACGGGGCCGTCGCCTATTGCCGCAATGGCGGAGCGCTGACGCTGGTCGGCGTGGTCAAGGGGACGCTCAACTGGGAAGACCCGGAAATCCACCGGCGCGAACTGACCATCCGGGCCTCGCGCAATGCCACGCGGCAGGATTTCGAGCATGTGATGGACGCCATTCGAGCGGGCAAAATTCCCACCGATGAACTGGCAACCCATGCCACGGGCTTCGATGCCGTTCCAGCCAAACTGCCCGAATGGGCGAAAGCGCGTCAGGGGCTGATCAAGGCGATCATTTCCCTATAGGGTTGCGCCATGAACAATGCACAGGACGTAATTCAATTCTGGTTCGTCGACCACGGCGCCGACGACTGGTTCAGCGGCGCGGCCGCCTTTGACGACAAATGCCACCGCTTCGCGGACCTGCATGCCCAGGTGGCGCGGGGCGAGGCCTGGACCTGGCGCGACAGCCCCGAGGGCCGGCTGGCCGAGATCATCCTGCTCGACCAGTTTTCGCGCCAGTTGCACCGCAATAGCCCCGTCGCCTTCGCGCAGGACAAGATGGCCCTGGCCCTGGCGCAGGAAGCCGTCGCGGGCGGTTGCGACATGGCGGTCGCGCATGACTGGGCCATGTTCTTCTACATGCCCTATATGCATGCCGAATCCCTGGTCATCCAGGACGAGGGTGTGCGCCTGTTCAAGGCCTATGGCGATGACAACGCGCTCGAATTCATGCGCAAGCATCGCGAGACCGTCGCCCGCTTCGGCCGCTTCCCCTTCCGCAACAAGGCGCTGGGCCGCACCAGCACGCCGGAAGAAGTCGCCTATATGCAGGAGCAGGGCGACCGGGCGTTTTAGGCTTTGCCGGATACGCTGATCCGGCCTCCCCTTGCACAGGGGAAGGCCGGTTTTCGGGGCCGTCTCAGGCCACCAGACCCTTGGTCAGTTCCAGTGCCTGGCGCTCGAACAGGCGGCGATAGATGCCGCCATGGAGGCGGATCAAGGCATCGTGGTCGCCTTCCTCGGCAATGCGCCCCTTGTCGAAGACGAGGAGCCGGTCGAGCGCCCGCACGGTCGAGAGACGGTGGGCGATGACCAGCGTGGTCCGGCCTTCCATGAGCCGTTCCATGGCCTGCTGGATCATTACCTCGCTCTCGCTGTCGAGGCTCGAGGTCGCCTCATCAAGGATGAGGATCGGGGCATCGGCGAGGAACGCCCGGGCGATAGCCACGCGCTGGCGCTCCCCACCCGACAGCTTCACCCCGCGCTCGCCCACCAGTGTCTCATACTGCTTGGGCAGGCTCATGATGAAGTCATGCGCATTGGCCTGCTTGGCGGCTTCGACAATGGCATGGCGTGTCGCGCCCGGCCGTGCATAGGCGATGTTCTCGGCCAGGGTCCGGTGGAACAGGATGGGCTCCTGCTGCACGATGGCGATCTGGCTGCGCAGGCTGGCCTGCTGCACCTCGGCAATGTTCTGCCCATCGATGGTGATGGCGCCGTCATTGACGTCATAGAGGCGCTGGATCAGCTTGACGAACGTGGTCTTTCCCGAGCCGGAGTGACCCACCAGCCCGACCCGTTCCCCGGGCTGGATGCGCACCGAGAAATCGCGATAGAGCGGGGTCGGGTGCGCCCCATACTGGAATGTCACGCCGTTAAAATCGATGGCGCCTTCGCCGATGCGGATCGGTTCCGATCCGGCCCGGTCGTCGATGCCCAGCGGCATGGAGTCGAGAACAACGAGCTCTTCCATGTCGTTGACCGAACGCTGCAGGTTGCGGATATGCATGCCCACCTCGCGCAGGTTGCCCTGCAGGGTGAAATACATGGCCAGCACGAAGGTGATATCGCCGGCGCTGGCAAAGCCCTGGCTCCACATATAGAGCCCGGTGCCCAGGATGCCGGCCTGCATCCCGACCATCATGAAACCCTGGATGGCGCCGCTGAAATTGCCGCGATTCCAGGTGCGGCGGGTGCGCTGATCCCACTTGCGCAGGACGTGGCGCAACCGGCCCTCCTCACGGGTTTCGGCGCCGAAGGCCTTGACCACGGAGTTGCAACTGACCGCATCGGCCAGCGCGCCGCCCAGGCGCGTGTCCCAGGCATTGGCCAGCGTTGCCGCCGGCGAGACAAACCCCATGGAGAGCGACACGGTGACGCCGATATAGATCAGCGAACCGATGCCGACGACGGCACCCATGACCGGCCAGAAGGCGCCCAGGATGATGGTAGCGCCCCCCAGCATGACCACCGAAGGGAGCAGCGCCACCAGCAGGGTGTCGTTGAGTGCATCCAGGGCCCACATGCCGCGGGTGATCTTGCGCACGGTCGATCCGGCAAAGCTGTTGGCATGCCAGTCGGTCGAGAACCGCTGTACCCGGTGAAAACCGTCATTGGCGATATCGGCCATCATCTTGAGCGTCAGCGAGATGATGTTGCGGAAGGTGAACCAGCGCACGAAGATGGCAAAGGCACCCAGTGCCACGACGATGCCGAAGGCATCGAACGCGCTCGATGCGGCATTGCTGCCGCCGGTGGCGATGGCATCGACGATGCGGCCGGAAAAGAACGGCACGGTCACCAGAGCCAGCGTGTCGGTGATGACGAACAGGCAGATCAGTGCGATCCGCCCGGGCTGGTTGGCCCAGTGCCGGAACGTGAAGCCGAGCACGTTGCGGTAGGCGTCAGCGCGAAAATCGAACTTCTTGCGACTCATTTGGCGTGTCCGGTGCCGTTTTCCGGTCACCGGTTCCTCGAAAAGGACTTGGACGAGGCAGCGCCGGTTTCAAATGGAGCGGACGGATTTCCGGCCGGGGCGCTGCTGGGGTAGTGGAGAGAAAACCGCGGGCGGCTGGCCTATTCGGCGGGCCGCGGGGAGACCGGAGGTGTTAACCTCGGGACCCGCACATCGGGGGCGCGATGATGAATGCTGGCATGCACGCCTCCCTGGTTCGAAATTGAAGCGGTTGTCGTTTCTAGCCAAGACTTTCGATTTTGCCAATGGCGGAAAATCAGCCTCGCGCCAGATGATGCGCAAGTGCCACAGGTGGCAGGCCGAGGCGGCCCGGCCTGCCGTTGCTGACGGGATGCCTGAGGTCAGTCGAGCGGTCGGGCGCCCGGCGCGACCATGCCGGCCGTGCGGACCTGCGCATAGGCCAGGGCAAGCATGAAAACGGCAAAGAGGGCAAGGACGGCGACGAGGACGGGCAGGGTTGATAGCGGCATGACGGGCTCCAGGAATGGTGACGCTTCCCAATTGCCACGCGTCGGTCAGGTCCGGCTTGATCAGGATCAAGCCGGTGCTGCCACCCCGGGCTGGCGCTGTGCCCATGGGGACGATAGGCTCCGCCCAACCGATTCAAGAGCAAGAAGGCTATTTGCCCAGATGAGCAATTCTCCCATCGATCCGGTCAAACTCGACAAGCTCGGCGAAGTCGCAATCAAGGTTGGATTGCAGCTGGCCGAGGGCCAGGACCTCGTCATCACCGCGCCGATCGTCGCCGCGCCCCTGGTCCGTCGCATCACCGAGCACGCCTACAAGGCCGGTGCGGGGCTGGTGACCACCATCTATTCGGACGAGGAGACGACGCTCGCCCGCTTTCGCAATGCCAAGGATTTCAGCTTCGATCGTGCCGCCGGCTGGCTCTATTCGGGCATGGCAGAGGCCTTCAAGGGCAATGCAGCGCGCCTGGCCATTGCCGGCGACAACCCGATGATGCTGGCCGAGCAGGACCCCGACAAGGTCTCGCGCGCCAATCGCGCCAATTCGGCGGCCTACCGTCCGGCGCTGGAGCTGATCACCGGCTTCGACATCAACTGGAACATCGTCTCCTATCCCAGCCCCAACTGGGCCAAGCTGGTCTTCCCTAACGACCCCGAAGAGGTGGCGGTAGCCAAGCTCGCCGATGCCATTTTCAAGGCGTCGCGCGTCGATCGCGACGATCCGATCGCGGCCTGGAAGGAGCACAATGCCAATCTCAAGGCACGCTGGACCTGGCTCAACGGCAAGAATTTTTCCGCGCTCAAATATCGGGGGCCGGGCACCGACCTGACGGTTGGGCTGGCTGACGGCCATCGCTGGAAGGGCGGTGCCTCCGAGGCCAAGAATGGGGTGACCTGCAACCCCAACATCCCGACCGAGGAAGTGTTCACCACCCCACACCGGCTGCGCGTCGAGGGCACGGTGGCGGCCACCAAGCCGCTCAGCCACAACGGCACGCTGATCGAGAATATCCAGGCCCGCTTCGAAGACGGCCGCATGGTCGAACTCAAGGCGACCAAGGGCCAGGATGTGTTCAACAAGGTGCTCGATACCGACGAGGGCGCGCGCCGCCTGGGCGAAGTGGCGCTGGTGCCCCACTCCTCGCCGATCTCGGCCTCGGGCATCCTGTTCTACAACACGCTCTACGACGAGAACGCCTCGTGCCACATCGCCATGGGGCAGTGCTATGCCGACTGCTTCGACGGCGGCAAGACGCTGACGCCGGACCAGATCTTCGCCCAGGGCGGCAACAAGAGCCTCATCCACATCGATTGGATGATCGGTTCGGACCAGGTCGATATCGACGGCGTCCATGCCGATGGCACGACGGAACCGGTCATGCGCAAGGGCGAATGGGCCTTCTGATCGGCCGCGATCCCGCGTCTTCCTTCTCCCCTTGTGGGAGAAGGTGCCCGAAGGGCGGATGAGGGGAGCCTACTCGCCCTTGATGGCCAGAAAATCCTCTGCGCTGAGCACGACCTTCTTGTCGATCCGGCCGATCTCGCCCTCGTCCTTTCCGTCGTAGTCGGCGCCGAGCAGGACGGTGCGGATGGCGTTGAGGCGCAGGCGGTTCTTGTCATTGGCCCGGATCACCGTCCAGGGCGCGTGTTTGCTGTCGGTGCGCTTGAGCATGCGGTCGCGGGCCTGCGAATACTCATCCCACTTGTTGAGGGCTTCGAGGTCGACCGGCGACAATTTCCAGGTCTTGAGCGGGTCGTGGCGGCGGTCGTGAAACCGCTTGAGCTGCATTTCCCGCCCGATGGACAGCCAGAATTTGACGAGGCGAATACCGTCGCGGGTCAGGCGCTTTTCGAACTCCGGCGCCTCGTCGAGAAACACATCCGTCTGTTCGGGGGTGCAGAAACCCATAACCGGCTCGACCACGGCGCGATTGTACCAGGAGCGGTCGAACAGCACCATTTCGCCCGCCGCCGGCAGCCAGTCGACATAGCGCTGGAAATACCACTGGGTGCGTTCGCGATCATTGGGCTTGGGCAGGGCGGCGATAATGTTGTAGCGCGGATTGAGATTTTCGAGGAACCGCTTGATCGTCCCGCCCTTGCCGGCCGCGTCGCGCCCCTCGAACACCACCACCGTGCGTGCCCCGGCCTTTTGCATATGCGCCTGATGCAGCACCAACTGCTTTTGCAGCGCATACATCTGCGTGTCATAATCGTCATCGTCGAGCTTTTCGTCGTAAGGATAGTCGCCCGAAGCATAGGCGGCTTTCTTGATGGCCTTGGGAAGCTCGGGATTGTCGATGTCGAAGGTCTCGTTGGGGTCGGTCACGCTGTCTCTCCAGTGTCATATTGAGCGTGCTATGAAGTCCGCCCCCGCGCAAGAGGCGGGATCACAACCGTGAGTCGGCGGCCCGATATGGACGATTCTTCCCCGTCCCCTCCCATTTCTCTCGTCCGGTCCGCCCTCGAGCGGATCGCCGCCAATGCGCCACTGCTGCTCGCCGTGGCGGTCCTCGTCACCGGCTTCGTGATCTTTGGTGGATTGCGTCTCGAACTGGCCATTGCGGGCATGGTCGCCATTACCGGACTCCTCTCCGTGCTGTCGCCCGGTGGTGAACAGGCCGCGGGCACCCGGACCCTGCCGGCCGAACCGGGCCCGGGCGTGACCGGCGATATCGCCGCCTTCATCGAAGCCCTCAGCGATCCGGCTCTGGTCATCGACCGGCGTGGCGAGGTGAGTTGCCGCAACGCGGCCGCGACCCGGCAATATCCGTCGCTGCAGCCGGGGCGGGTCCTGACGCTGGTGCTGCGCAATCCCGAATTGATGGCGGCGGTCGAGGCCACGGTACGGACGGGCGAGGTTCGCAGCTTCCAACTGCACGAGACCCTGCCATCCGAAACCTGGGATCGGGTGACGGTGTCGCCCCTGCGCCTGCCGGGCCGGGACTGGGTGGGCGACAATAACCGGCAACTGCTCATCACCTTTCAGAGCCTCACCGAGTTCAAGCGCGTTGAATCCATGCGGTCCGATTTCATCGCCAATGCCAGCCACGAACTGCGCACGCCCCTGGCCTCGCTCATGGGCTTCATCGATACCCTGCTCGGGCCCGCCGCCAAGGACAGTGCGGCGCGCGACAAGTTTCTCGGCATCATGCGCGGTCAGGCCGACCGCATGAGCCGGCTGATCGACGACATGCTGAGCCTTTCGCGCATCGAGATGCACCAGCATGTCCGGCCTACCGGCTCGGTCGACCTGTCAGCGCTGCTGCGCGAGGTCAGGGAGGGCCTGCAGACCCAAGCCCAGGCGGCCGAGATCGAGGTGATCCTCAACCTGCCGGAAGGGCAGGCGGTGGTCTCGGGCGATCGCGGGCAGCTCTACGAGGTGTTCGAGAACCTGCTCGACAATGCGATGAAATACGGCGCTACCGGCCAATCGGTCGAAATCACGCTGACGCCGGTGCAGCGGGCGGGCTTTGCCCACCTGGTCAGCGTCGTCGATCATGGGCCGGGCGTCGAGCCCGAGCATGTTCCGCGCATGACCGAGCGCTTCTATCGCATCGACGCTGAATCCAGCCGGAAGAAGAAGGGCACGGGCCTGGGCCTCGCCATCGTCAAGCACATCATCCAGAGGCATCGCGGGCAGATGGTCATCCGCTCCCGCGCCAATCCGGGCGAGGGCCTGCGCGTCGAGGTTCTGCTGCCTTGAAAGCGGCGGCAGCGGGCAGACGGTGTTGTTCGCCTTGCGGTGTCTTTGCTGACGCCAAATAAAAAAGGGCGCCGCGATGGGCGCCCTGAACTTCATGTCGAAGCGGCTTAGCGCTTCTTCTTTTCCAATTGGTGATAGGCGCGGCGCGAGTGGAATTCGCAATAGGGGCCGCTTTCCAGGCTGTGCTGGCCGCAGAAATAGAAATCCTTGGTTAGCGGATCGCCGATCGGCCACTTGCAGGTGTGCTCGTTGAGCTGCAGCAGGTTGAGGCGCTTGTCTTCGGGAATGAACAGCTCGGCGCTGGCCGGGGCCACGTAGAGTTCTGCTTCCATGTCCGGGCTGGCCGCCAGCGCGGTGGCACCCATCACCTGCGGACGCGGCATGCTGGCCGGACGCGGCTTGGCGCTGATATGGCCCATGCCGCCCGAGGGGCTGGCCACGCGGCGCTGTGCCGGGCGCGCTGCCGGCCGGGCACGCGGTGCGGTATTGGTGGGCTTGGCCCGCGCCGAGAGCTTGAGGCGATGCACCTTGCCGATCACGGCATTGCGCGTCACCCCTTCGCCCAGCTCGGCCGCAATCTGGCTGGCGCTGAGGCCTTCCGCCCAGAGTTTCTTCAAAAGTTCGACGCGCTCGTCAGTCCAGCCCATCGGTTGTGCCCCTGAAACCATCGTCAAAACAGAATCCTTCACTGCGCTGCCAAAACAGGACGGCAGCCCTTCGACTCTACAGCTCGTATGTTGAGTGGGTCCGCCGCACGAGATGTCGTGCTCCCAACGCCTTGGAGACTACGACAGGGCTGGAATCGGGATCAAGAGTCGGGGGCGATTTTCCCCGGTTATTCAGTGGTTAAAATTGCCCTAACAAAGTTTGAGTCAAATCAGGCACTTGCCTCTGGCTCATTGACTTGGCGGAGAAATTTCGCCTAATTCTGCGGGCCAAACGCGCTGCCGAAACGGCGCGTTTTTGTCTTTTGTGGCAGCTTTGCCACGCTCACTGTCAACGCGCTGCCCAGCAACGAGGAACAAGCCATGTCTGCGCTCTACGGCACATATGCCCGGTCCGATCTCGCCTTCGAGCGGGGCGAGGGCATGCGCCTGTACGACCAGCATGGCCGCGAATATCTCGACTTTCATTCCGGCGTCGCCGTCAATGCCCTGGGCCATGGCGATCCGCATCTGGTCGGGGCGCTGAAAGCGGCCGCCGACAAGGTCTGGCACACGGCCAATACCTTTACCATTCCCGAGCAGGAGCGGCTGGGTCAGCGGCTCGTCGACGCGACTTTTGCCGATGCGGTGTTCTTCACCAATTCGGGCGCCGAGGCGCTCGAATGCGCGATCAAGACGGCACGGCACTATTTCTGGGCCAAGGGCCAGGAAGACCGCTATGAGGTCATCGCCTTTACCGGGTCTTTCCACGGCCGCACGCTCGGCACCATCGCTGCCGGCGGCAATCCTGACTATCTGCAGGGCTTTGGCCCGGCCACGCCGGGGTTCAGGCATGCCACGCCCGGCGATCTGGACTCGGTCAAGGCGCTGATCACGCCCCAGACCTGCGCCATTCTCATCGAGCCGGTGCAGGGCGAGGGCGGCGTTACCGCCATGAGCGCCGAATTCATGCAGGGCCTGCGCACCCTGTGCGACGCCAACGACATGCTGCTCATTCTCGATGAAGTGCAGTGCGGCTTCGGCCGGACGGGCCGGTTCTTCGCCTATGAGTGGTCCGGTATCACGCCCGACATCGTTGCGGTCGCCAAGGCCATTGGCGGCGGCTTCCCGCTTGGTGCCTGTCTTGCACGCGGTGATGTCGCGGCCTCCATGGTGCCGGGCACGCATGGCTCCACCTATGGCGGCAATCCACTGGCCACCGCGATCGGCAATGCCGTGCTCGATCGCATCCTGGCCCCCGGTTTTCTCGACACCGTCAATGCCATGGGCCAGAAACTGACCTGGCACCTGCAGCAACTGGCGCAGAAATATCCCGACCACGTGCTCGAGCTGCGCGGCAAGGGCCTGCTCACCGGCATCAAGATTGCGACGCCCGTGCGCGACATGGTCACCCGCCTGCGCGACGACCACCAGCTTCTGGCCATGAGTGCCGGGGACAATGTGTTGCGGCTTTTGCCACCGCTCATCGTGTCGGAGGCCGACATCGAAGAGGCCATTGGCAAGATCAGTGCCGCTCTCGATGCGCTCGATGCCGAAACGGCGGCAGCGGCAGGGGCGGGCTCCTGATGCGCATGACCTTCTATCATTTCGGACGCCGCCGAGGTCGCTGCCCGGCCTAGTTGGCCAATGCCGGACCGGCACTGGCCGCCCCACCTCTATAGCGTCCAACATAAGGAATCCGGCCCATGACGACCGGCACCCCGAGACATTTTCTTTCCATCGACGATTTTTCCTATGCCGAACTGCGCGGCATGCTCAACCAGGCCGGGGCGCTCAAGGCCCGCCTCAAGGACGGCGATCGGCCCCAGCTCCTCAAGGACAAGGTGCTGGCCATGATTTTTGAGCGCCAGTCCACCCGCACCCGTGTCTCCTTCGACGTCGGCATGCGCCAGCTCGGCGGCGAGACCATCATGCTTTCCGGCCAGGAAATGCAGCTTTCCCGCGAGGAAACGCTTTCGGACACTGCCAAGGTGCTGAGCCGCTACGTCGATGCGATCATGATCCGCATCCTCAGCCATGCCGATCTTCTTGAGCTGTCGGAAGCCGCCACCGTGCCGGTGATCAACGGCCTGACGCGCCGTGCGCATCCGTGCCAGATCATGGCCGATCTCATGACCTTCGAGGAGCACCGCGGCCCCATCAAGGGCGCCAAGGTTGCCTGGGTGGGTGACAGCAACAATGTGCTGCACTCCTGGGTCAACGCGGCCGAGCTCTTCGAATGCGAACTGACCATTGCGGTTCCGGACGAATACAGCCCGGAAAAGGACCTGATGCAGGACATCAATCGCGCCGGAAAATTCGTCAAGCTGACCGAGGATCCGCGCGAAGCCGTGGCCGGGGCCGATCTCGTCATCACCGATACCTGGGTATCGATGGGCGACGTTGACGTGGCCGAGCGCCGCCGGGTCTTGAAACCCTATCAGGTGAACACCAATTTGATGGCCTTGGCGGACAAGAACGCCTTGTTCATGCACGACCTGCCGGCCCATCGCGGCGACGAGGTGACCGACGAGGTCATCGACGGGCCGCAGTCGGTCGTGTGGGACGAAGCCGAAAACCGCCTGCATGCCCAGAAAGCCATTCTGTGCTGGGCCTTCGGAGTCGAGACGAACTAGACGGAACCATCCGTCGTCTCAACGCCCCAAACCGCCGCCCCCGCGAAAGCGGGGGCCTTTGTTTGTACCGGGAAATCGCCGCCGCGCGGCTGTCCCGGTGGCGGATTGCTGGCGCATCGCGACCCGAAGGCGTAGCCTAAGGAAAGACCGAAATATGACCCCGGAAACGACCATGACCGACAATCTGCTCTCTTCGCTGGGGCTCGATCGCCCCGAGTCGGGCGACGATGCCGTGGTGCCCTTCACCCTTGATGAACTCGATACCCGCGGCCGCGTGGTCCGGCTTGGCGCCGCGCTCGACACCATTCTGAGCCGGCACGACTATCCGCTTCCGGTCGCGCGGCTACTGGGAGAGGCCGTCGTGCTGGCAGCGCTCATCGGCTCTTCGCTGAAGTTCGAAGGGCGTTTCATCCTCCAAACTCAGACCGACGGGCCGGTTAATCTGATCGTTGTCGATTTCGACGCGCCCGACGGTATGCGCGGCTATGCCCGCTTCGACCAGGACGCGGTGGTCAAGGCCGCCGAGGAGGGGCGGATCACGCCGGCCGACCTGCTCGGCAACGGCCATCTGGCCATGACCATCGACCAGGGGCAGCACATGGAGCGCTATCAGGGCATTGTCGCGCTGAACGGCAATTCGCTCGAGGAAGTGGCTCACACCTATTTCATGCAGTCCGAGCAGATCCCGACCCAGGTGCGGATCGCGGTGGCGCAGATGACCACCAAGGGCGATCATCGCGCGCGCTGGCGGGCGGGCGGCATGCTGGTGCAGCACCTGCCTGCCCATGGTGGATCGGTGATGGCCGATTTGCCGGGCAATGGCGATTTCGATGATCCCGCCATGGCCGATCCCGACTTCGTGGAGGCTGACGGCTGGGCCGAGGCCAAGGCCATGCTGGCGACAGTTGGTGATCTCGAACTGGCCGATCCTGACCTCTCGCCCGAGCGGCTGCTGTTCCGGCTCTACCACGAAACCGGCGTCCGGGTGTTCCCGCCGCAGGATCTGGTGGAACGCTGCACCTGTTCGCCCGAGCGGATCGAAGACATGCTGGCCACGAACTTTTCCGCCGAAGAGCGGGAAGACATGACCGTGGATGGCGAGATCGAAGTCGTCTGTGAATTCTGCTCGGCCGCCTACCGGTTCAATCCGCACCAGTTCAACTCGGACGAGTGATCTGAAACCGGTCCGGCGGGTCATGTATCGACCTGCCGGACCGTGCCTCCCTAGAGTTTGACCGCGCTCCTGCTTGCCAAGGGCGCGGCACTCCGTAAAATTGCGTACAAAATGCACCAGAGGCGGGGGCACTCTGATGAATGCCGACTTGATGTCGACAATTGAAAACCTGCAGAGCCAGACGCGGGCAGATGTCATTCTCGACATCATGAACGGGGCCATACAATCCTATGGCTTTGAGAAATTTATCATTTCCGGACTTCCAGATCGCGGCCAGGACGTGCGGCCCTTTGTGCTGTTGTCCGGATGGAATGCGGAATGGTTCGACCGCTATACGGGCCTCGGCTATGTGCATCTTGATCCGGTGGCACGCCACTGTTTCTCGACGGCTTTGCCGTTTGAATGGGCCGATGCACCCTATGATGCCGAAGCGGACCTGCCGGCACGCCGGGTGATGGAGGAGGCTCGCGACTTCGGGATGCATGAGGGCTTTTGTGTGCCCGTGCACATGGAGGGGGGCATGCAGGGCGTGGTTTCGCTGGTCGGCGGCCAGCCTGACCTGACCGAAAAGACCCGGCTGGAACTGCACATGCTGGCGCTCTACGCCCATGGGCGGATGCGCTTTCTCAACACCACAATCCCCGAGGGCGGCAGGCGGCGGGCCATTACCGCGCGCGAGGCCGAAATTCTCAAATGGGCCGCCGGGGGCAAGACCGCATCCGACATTGCCGATATTACGGGCCTCACGGTCCGCACCATCAACCAGCACTGCGAGAATGCCCAGAAGCGGCTGGGCACCAGCAATCGCCTGCACACCGTGGTCGAGGCCATCCGGCACAAACTCATCAGGCTTTGATTGTCTCACATTTGAGACAACTTGTGATTTCTACCAATTTCGCCCCGGGTCCCGCCCGTGTCTAGCTAGCCCGCACATGGAGTGGCTTGGGGGGCAGGCCGGATGCTGGTTCATATCTTGCGCACACCCGCCGACGCGGCGGGACAGGCGCTGCTGGAAGAGCACTACCGGATGCGGCACCGGGTCTTCGTTGACCAGCAGGGCTGGGAAGCCCTGCGCCGCCCCGATAGTCGCGATGTCGATGCCTTCGACAATGACGACGCCACCCATATCCTGATTACCAGCCAGAGCATTCTGGTTGGCGGGTCGCGGCTGACCCCGCTCGACCGACCGAACTTGCTGCAGACTGTATTTAACGGACTTGTGCTCGGAAATCTCCCCGCTGCACCTTGGCTTGGGGCTGATTGGACGCGCTTTTACGTGCGGCCCGATCGACGCCAGGGCCGGCGGCGCACTCCCGAGTCTGCAGCCCTTTTCTGCGCGGTGATGGAACATGCCCTGTGTGAGGGGCTGGCCTATATCACCTTTGTTTCGTCCATCTACATGCTGGAGCATGGCACCAGCGTGGGCTGGAAGATCACCCCGCTTGGCCCGCCCGCCATGATCGACGGCAAACCGACGATTGCGGCCTGGATCGAGGTGTCGGAAGCGGCCCTTTACAATGTCCGCAAGGCGACCGGCATGCAGCGCATTCTGGTCCTGGGCCATCGCTGCATGGCGCCCGGCGCCGAGCATCCACCAGTTCACTAGGCCAGGCCATGCAGCAGGCGGTGGCATTGATCACGGCCGTGTTGGGCAGCGCGCAAAACGCCGACCAGGTGTTGCACGAGGCCCTGTGCGCCGAGGTCGACCCGCTGCACTGGTGCGCCATGCGCTTCGGCGTGGATGAGGCCGAAGTGATGCGCCGCGCTGCGCTCCATGCGGGGCTCGCGTTTCACGACGCCATTCCCCATGATCTGGCGGAGGCGTTTCGTCCCGAAATCGTGGATCATCTCCATGATATCCGCATGGTCCGCCCGGCACCGCCGCATCACCGGCTCGGTTATGCCGCCCCCGACTTCTATGGCGTCCTGCGCCTCGCCCGGGCGCGACATGCCGACCCCGATCTGGCCAATCGGATATGCCTGGTTCCGCCGCGTGCCTTGCGCGCATTCCTGCTCACGGCCACCGAAGACCAGCTTCTCGATGAGGCCCGGCAGCGGCTGGCGCGGCGCTGGCCGGGCGCGGTGGCTCAACTGGAACTGACGCGCACCCTGCGCTGGTGCGTCGCCCTATGCCTGTTCGCCTTTGCCATGCTCATGGTGTTGGCGCCGCTGATTGAACTCTATTGGCTCATGCCGGTCTGGGCTGTCCTGGTCGTGACCCCGTCCCTGGTACGGATGCAGGCCCTGTTGGAGCCCGCGCCGAAACACGAGGGGCCGCCATCGGATATCGCCGATGCCGAGCTGCCGCACTACACCATTCTCGTTCCCATGCACGACGAAGCCAATATGGTGGACCAGATCTGCCAGTCCCTGCGGCGATTGAATTATCCGGTATTATGTAGCAGTCACACCTAAAAAGGCCAAGGCCAACGAATAGCGTTGGGGTATGATATTCCCATGTCAGACCCTCAAGTTATCAATACCCTCAGAGCCAAGGCTAACCAGCTAGAGGCATTCATTGCCAAGGCCGAGCGCGACATAGACCGGGCTCGTGCGGACCTGGCCCATGTCCGCGCAACCATGACGCTGTTTGAAGCGCCACGCGAAAACGGCCAGCCGTCCTACATGAACGTCAATGCGCTGTTCCGGCGGCGTGAACTGGCCACGCTATGCAAAGAGGCGTTGGCCAGTGGCCCGATGAATACGCGGGAGCTTGCGGCATGGGTGATCCAGCATAAGGGGCTGGATGGTGATGACCGCTATTTGCGTACGGCTGTAGCGCTTCGGATTGTTCAGGCGCTTACCATGCAGGCGAAGCGAGGCGCGGGCGTAGAGCGGGCGGGTAAGGTGAGCAATGTGGTGTTGTGGGCCCTACCGCCGTCTGGATAACCTACGCAACGCCCTTTTTCATAAGAAGTTCGAATGCCTCATCATAGTAGTCATCCATGATAAACCCAATAACCCACTCCGGGATTTGGAAAATCTCGGAGAGCTCGAAATCCTCAATCTTATTTGCCCAATAATCGGGATAGTATTTATCCCGCAAATATTTGGGGCAAAGGATGATCGCGGCCATCCATCGCGTGTCCAATTCTGAATTGAACATAGCGCTCGCGTGAGCAGCGAGAGGCTGGTTCTGTATTTCTTTGAGGAGCTTGATGAATTTTTCTCGGGTATCCGTCTTTTCAGCGTCGGTGTCAAAGACGTGCATCAATTCTTTCGTAAGCGCGTAGCGGCGCTCGAAAGGGTCGCCATCCAAAGCATCGCAATATCGGATTTCGGCAACGTCGAATTCGTCATCGTACCCACTAGTACGATCGGTATAGAGTAGGACGTAATGCGCCTGATGATTGGGGACCGGATATGTTATCGCCCAGATTTTGATTTCGCCGACGCCCGCGTGTCCTTTGTTGACCGTAGAGCGTAGGAAATCGAAGCTCACAGGTGCTTCCGTGAACTCCTGTTCAACAATTTTGTAGAGATCGCGGAAAAGCATAGATCGGCAATCCTCCTTGGATCGCCGATCTCATAAATGCGAAACCGTGTCAATGACTAGCGGTCGATGCTCTCAACGAGACGTGCAGAACCTGCGCGAATCTGAGATTCCGCCCGCACGATTTGCTCTGCAAGTTCGACTGCAGAGATGTTGTCTTCGCCGCCGCAAAAGAACTTTACGTTGCGCGTCCGCTGTTCCCCCGCAGGGAACAGCAGGTCGGCGGCGCGCTCTATAAGAGTCGTCATTATGCTCCCTCCTTCAAAGGTTGTTGCAGACAGTGGGCTTGTCACCATGCGATATATGCCCATGCATCATGTCTATATCAAGACGCGGGGCCCATATCGGCGAAATAAGCCAGTGTCAACCCTTAGTCTGCGCTAGTTCAGGTTAGCGGCACCTTAACGGGCCATTCATATGGTCGTAAAGGGGTAGCGCATTGAAAGTTCCCCCTTGGGGTAAATTTCCCACTATCAGCGCTGCCAATAGCCAGCCCAATTGCGGCTAACCGGATGGGTGAGGGATGCGCGGGCCGTCGCAAGGTACTGATGCCCGTTGCTGATGCGACGGTTATCCTCGCGCCAAGCCATTTCGGCTGCGTAGGCGTGTAGGTACTTGCCGCTGATATGGTGGTGGGTGCCAATCTCAGCGCGACGGAGACGCGAGAAGAAGCTCTCGGCTTGATTGGTATGAACGCCTTCTTCCGAATAGCTTTCCTGATGGTTGATCCGCTTGGTCAGGAACTTGGCGTGTAGCACGTCCCAATGAGCGGCTTCGTCGGCATAGACAGTGGCATCGGGGCTGATGCGGCTGGCGACGAACGCAACGCCGTCGCCTTCGCGCTTGAATACCTGGGTGAGCGTATTGCCGTCGCGTTCGCGGGCAGCAACCACGACCATGCGCTTGCCGGTCTGGTTGCGGGCAAGGCGACGGTCAACACGATCCTCTTTGCGGTTGGCCGGGCGGACGTGGCCGCCGAAGTAAGCGCCATCAACGGCGACATGACCGGACAGGCTTTCTGTCGTGTTCTGCTCAGCCTCAAGAGCCTCGCGGAGCTTGTGCGCAAGAACGAAGGCCGTCTTGTACTGAACGTTGAGGTCACGGCTCAGGTGGAGCGCCGCATAGCCCTTAGCGCCGTTGACGAAGATCGCAATGGCCAGCAGGTAGTCCCGGATAGCGAGCTTGCGGTTGGCGAAGATCGTGCCGGACGTTACCGAGAACTGATGGTTGCAGCCCTTGCACTTCCATATCTTGCGAGCCTTGAACGTGTAGCACTCGACGCTACCGCAACGGGGGCAAACTGCCTCGCCGTTGTTCTCAGCCCAACGGATATGACGGAAGGTTTCATGGGCCTTTTCATCCGACATACGGGCAACGGTCGCTAGCGAGAGCGTCCTTGCAGCCGATGTTAGAAGAAAGTGTTGCGTCATTTCCGGGCCAACGATTTTCGTTGACCTCATTCATATTAGTTGAAATGAGCGAGGTCAACACTTTTCGTTGGGGTTGACGCAAAAACGTTAGGTCGCTAAGTGTCATTGCATGACGCCAGAACAATGCCGTGCCGCTCGCGGATGGTTGGACCTGTCGCAGTCGGAGCTTGCCGACGCGGCAAAGGTTTCACTTTCCACGGTGCGGGACTTTGAGAAGGGGCGCAGAACGCCCATTGGGAACAACCTGACCGCCATGGTTGGCGCGCTCACAGCGCGCGGAATCGGCTTTCAGGAAAGCGGATTGACCGGCCCGTCTAGAGACGAGCCGGTTTGACGGAATCCCTAGTTTTTGCTAGGGAGCTATTGGTGGAGGCGACGGGAGTCGAACCCGCTGGCCGCTGGGTGGAAAGCCGCAGCCAGTACCACACCGCCCCCGCAAGGGGATGGCCCCGCCCGCAAGGGCGGAGCCGGGTTAATCAGGCTATGGCGGGCGCATAAGCGTTCTCCGTGGTTGTGTTCAGGGCGACGGTCAAAGCTCGCGAGGCTCCGTCGCCCTATCCTTTTCAGGATTCCGTAATTCGTTGAGGTCGTAATAGTCGCCGCCGAGTTTTAGCTCGGGCGGCACACGCCAACGCCCATCCTCATTGATATAAATCATCCCCTTCTGGCGGTTGAGTTCGTTATGAATGCCGCCAGCGCTGATTGACGGGTCGATCTCTTGAGCCTGCGTCACAACTTCCGACGCAGTAAGGCCGTCAGGCTTGGGTAGCAGCACTGTCAGCACTGCCCTTCGGATTGAGCCACGCGGAGCGCGTCCATCTTTGCCCGGCGCTCCAGGCGTTTGCGTCTCTGGAGGGCTAACCGGGAGAACGGGATGCAAGGGCGTGGACATCGAGTGCATGGCTTGCTGCAAGGCGGCTGCGTACGCAGCGCCACCAGCATCGAACAGGTCGGCCATGACTTGCGGCAGCGCTGCATCCAAAGCTTTGCGCACAGCCTTTTCAATGGTCGCAATGGCTGTTTGAACGGCTCGCTCTTTCGGGCTCATGGGACTCACCTTAGCAATTTGAGTGATCCCATTTGATCCGCAACTTACCCAAAGTCAACCCCAACCGCTCCCATTTGAACAGAATGGGAACAAAGAGGGGGTATAAAGTTCGTTTGGGTTAGGTGTGACTGCTACATAATACCGGAATTATCCGCCGGAGCGGCTCGACATCATGTTCGTGGTCGAGCGAAAGTCCGCAGCGACGCTGCGCGCCTTCGAGCGTCATCTGGGCGACATGCGCTTTTCCCTTGTATCGGTGCCCGACTGTCTGCCGCGAACCAAGCCCAAGGCGCTCAATTACGCGCTACCCCTCTGCCGGGGAGAACTTCTGGTGGTCTTCGATGCCGAGGACCGCCCGGAACCCGAACATCTGCGCCAGGCCGTGGCGTGTTTCCGGTCCAACCCTCAGGTGGAGTGCGTGCAGGCGCGGCTGTTGATCACCAATGGTCACAAGGGCTGCCTACCGGCTCTATTTGCCGGAGAATATGCGGCCCTGTTCACGGTATGGCTGCCGGCGCTGGCGGACTGGAACCTGGTGGCCCCCCTGGGCGGCACATCGAACCATTTCAGGCTCGATACACTGCGCGAGATCGGCGGCTGGGATTCCTACAATGTCACCGAGGACGCCGATCTGGGGGTGCGGCTGGCGCGCATGAAGTGTCGTACCATGGTGTGTCCGGCGGTGACCTGGGAGGATGCGCCGCGCGATCTCAATGTCTGGATGCGGCAGCGCACGCGCTGGATGAAGGGTTGGATCCAGACCATGGTGGTCCACAATCGCCGCTTTCCCGAACTGGTGGCGGATCTCGGCTGGATGCGCACACTGCTGTTCCAGATCGTGGTCATCGGCATGATCTTCTCGCCTGTGCTCCATGCCGGGTTCCTCGTCTGCATGGGCATCAAACTGGCGCTCGAAATTCCCCTGCTGCCCGCCTTCGGCGTCTGGTCGGCCGCCTGCGGTGTCGTGCTCGCCTTCGGCTATGGAGTCGCGTTCATTCACACGATCCTTGGCCTTCGCCGCACGGGCCAATTGGCGCTGCTGCGCTACCAATTGTTGCTGCCGGTCTATTGGCTGCTCATCGGCTGGGCGACGCTGCGCGCCCTGTTTGAGTTCGCGCACAATCCCTTCCACTGGCACAAGACGCCGCATCAGGTGAGTGTCGACAGGAAGGGGATGGAGCGGGTGAAGGGAATCGAACCCTCGTCGTAAGCTTGGGAAGCTTCTGCTCTACCATTGAGCTACACCCGCCGAGGCGCCGAGATAGATGCTGGATTTCCGCGCAGGCGTCAAGGTGGCCCGGAATGGTGGCCGTGCCTGCCGTACCTACCTCAGCTCGCTGCCTGAGAAGGAAAATTATTTCGCGGCCCCTGCGGGGGTCGCGTGCATATTGAGCGCGGTTCTCTACAAGCCACGGAAATAAATAGAGAAATCTCGCTCCCGGCCAAGGTCTCTTCACGTTTTTGCTGGCGGGGCGTCTACCGCTTGACAGCTGCCTGAAATCGATTTCATCATATGTGGGATCGGTCCCATAAGAGGCCGACGGGAGGAACCGGATCCGGCATGGCGACCATTACGGACGTATCCAAACGCGCGGGCGTCTCTCGCTCCACCGTCTCCAGGGTGGTGGCGGGAAACGGATATGTTTCGGAAGCCAATCGCAAGGCCATCGAGGCCGCGATTGCCGAACTGGGCTATCGGCCCAATACCCTGGCCCAGGCTCTGCGCTCCAACCGGTCCAATGTCATCGGCGCCGTATTCGTTGACGTCGGTACGCCCTATTTTGCCAACATGACCTATGGCGTGCAGCGCGCCATCCGGCCGGCCGGCAAGTCCCTGATGGTGTCTTCCGGCTTTGCCGACCAGGACGAGGAAGCGCGTGCCATCATCGAGTTGATCGATCGGTCCTGCGACGGGCTCATCCTTTATCTCGAACATCCCATGCGGAACGACGTGGCCGAAATGTTGCGCCGCGCCGATGTCCCGGTCGTCTCGATCGGCCACAAGCCCAGCCCCGTCTCGCGCGGTCAGGTCATGCTCGACAATTATGGCGGCGCGCGCGCGGCCATGCGCCACCTGCTCGAACGGGATCATCGGCAAATCGTCTATCTCTCCGGTCAGGCCGAGTTCGGTGACACCATTGCCCGCCGCGACGGCATGATCGCGGCGCTGGCCGAATACGGCATGGACATGTCGGACATCCATGTCGTCGCCGGTGAATTTCACCAGAGGTTCGGATACGCAGCAACGCTCGAACTCCTGGACGAGGACCGCGCGTTCACCGCGATTTGTGCCGGAGACGACGATATCGCCGGCGGCGTGCTGCTGGCGCTGCGCGAGCGGGGCGTGCGGGTGCCCGACGACATTTCCGTCATCGGCTTTGACGATGCCTTTCATGCCCAGCACATGTGGCCTCCGCTGACAACGGTGCGCCAGTGCATGGATGCGCTCGGCGAAGCTGCCGGCAATCTGCTGCTCACGCTGCTGGCGGAGCCGGAAACCGACCGCCTCAAAACGGTGGTCAATACCGAACTGGTCGTGCGGTCCAGCGTCGCCGCACCGGCCATGCATAGGGAGGGCGCTTAGAACACTGGTGCTTAGGAGGGTGAGGAGTTCCCTCCAGTCATCGTGCCGTCAGGAGGACGAGTCCACAACGATATGGGATCGTTCTCACATTCATCCACAAGGAGGAGTTTAACGTGGACAACAAGAAGATGAAGACCCTGAAAAGCCTCGCCATGGCGACAGTGGGCGTGGCCGCACTGGCGCTGTCCGCGCCTGCCATGGCGCAGGACGACAGGGTGGTGCTGACCCTGCATCCGATCGACAGCGACGCGCTGATCGAAAACTTCAATCCCAACAATCCGACCGGACCCCAGCAGATGGTCCGCGACTTCGCCTATGAACCGCTGTGGATCGACAATATCTGGAACCCGGAAGAGGACTTCCCGGCGCTCGCGACGTCTTTCGAGATTGCCGAAGACCTGATGTCGATCACCTACACACTGCGCGAAGGCGTCAAGTGGAACGACGGCGAGGATTTCAACGCCGACGACGTGGTGTTCACCTTCGAATACGCCAAGGCCAATGTCGATTACCCGATGGGCATCGACGTCTATGTCGAAGAAACCGACACGGGCACGGTGGTGAGCGCTGAAAAGATCGACGACTACACGGTCAAGTTCAATCTCAAGCACCCCGACGCCCTGGCGCGCTATGCACTGGGCGGCATTTATCCGCTTCCAGAGCACATCTGGGCCGAAATTGAGGACCCGAAGAACTTCGCCAACATCGACCCGGTCGCTACCGGCCCCTGGACGGAAATCGAAAACTTCTCGCGCTCCTCGGTCGAACTCTGCCGCAACGAAACCAGCCGCTACAACGAGGAAAATGCCATCGATTGCCTGCGCTTCCTGCAGCTCAACGGCAACGAACAGATCATTGCCGCAATGTCCGCAGGCGAAGTGGACTGGCTCGGCACCGGTCTGACCGATCCCGAAATCACCTTCACCCCGCAGAGTGAGTTCAATAACTACTGGCTGCCCGCCGGCGGCGATGTGAACCTGCAGATCAACACCACAAAGGCCCCGTTCAACGACCTCGAGTTCCGCAAGGCGCTCTCGGTCGCGATCGACCGCGATACGCTGGTGGATATCTCGACATTCGGCCTCACCACCCATACCCGCTTCCCGGTGGGCACGGGCGAGGCCTATGCGACATGGCTCGATGAAGCTGCGCTGGAGCCGTACACCTGGCTGATGCAGTACGATCCGGACCGCGCTATGGAACTGCTCGATGCTGCCGGTTTTGTGGATGCTGATGGCGACGGGTTCCGCGACAATCCGGATGGGACGCCGATCGCGTTCGAGATCAACATTCCCAATGGCTGGACCGACTGGATCAATTCGGGCCAGACGATCTCGGAAAACCTGCAGGATGTCGGCGTCAATGCCGTCGTCCGGACCATGGACCAGGGTGCCTGGAACGATAAGGCCCGCACCGGCGATTTCGACAGCTACATCATGTGGACCAATGGCGGGCCGACGCCGTACAACACCTACAATCCCATGTTCAATCCGCGCAACATGGAAGCCGGCCGCGTCGACTATCAGGCCATGCACCAGATGCGCCTGCCCGAAGTCGAGGAAGCCCTCCAGGCCTTCCGCAGCACTGCAGACCGCGACGCCCAGCAGGAACAGATGACGGCGATCCACATCGCCGTGGCCGAAAACCTGCCGATCATCGGGCTCTTCGCCAACCCCACCTGGTACGAATATTCCACCCGGAATTTCGAAGGCTGGGTCACCGAAGAAAACCCCTATGTGCGTCCGGTCGTGTTCGAGGGCACGCGTGAGCGCGTGATCCACGCTCTCTCGCTGAAGCCGATCAGCCGCTGACCCACGCGTTGCTCCCCGCCCGGGGCGGGGAGATGCCCACATTGTCCGGGACCCATGGTTCCGGACAATCAGGGGTCGTGGCGGGGCTCTTCTCCCGGCCCCGCCCGGCCATTCGAGGATTGGACCGATGTTATATATCCTGCGGCGCGTCGCCTTCTATCTGGCTGCGTTCTTCGTTGCGGTGACGCTCAATTTCTTCATTCCGCGCATCATGCCCGGTGATCCGTCGGCGCGGATCATCGCCTCGTTCCAGGGTCGCCTCAACGAGGCCCAGGTCGAGGCCATCCGCGCCTCCTATGGGACGACAGGATCCCTGTGGGAGCAGTATGTCGGCTATGTCGGGCAGGTGCTGCGCATGGATTTCGGCATCTCGACGGTCCAGTTCCCCGAGCCCACTTCGTCGCTGCTCTTTTATGGCGCCACCTGGACTCTCGTCCTCGTGGGCATAGCCATCACCCTTGCCTTCCTCATCGGCACAATGATGGGCATCCACGCCGCCTGGAACCGCGGCGGCTTCTTTGACAGCGTCTTTACGCCGATCAATGTTATGCTCAACGCCTTCACCCCGGCAGTGGTGGCCTTGCTGCTGTTCTATGCCTTTTCGCTGCAATTGCAGTGGTTTCCACTGGGCCGGGCCCATTCCACCGGCCTGATGCCGGGCTGGAACCTGCAATTTGTCGGCAACGTGCTCTACCACGCCACCCTGCCGGTGCTCTCCATCCTGATTGTCAGCTTTGGCGGCTGGCACCTGGGCATGCGCAATGTGATGATCAATCTGCTCAACGAGGATTTCGTGATCCTGGCGCGCGCCAAGGGCCTGAGCGACCGCCGCGTGCGCTACCGCTATGTGGCCCGCAATGCCATCCTGCCGCAGATTACTTCGCTGGCACTGTCGGTCGGTTTCCTGCTCGGCGGGGCCCTGGTGACCGAGCAGGTGTTCAACTATCCCGGCCTTGGCAAGTTCACTGTCACGGCCATCGAAAGCCGCGACTATTCCTTCATCCAGGCGCAGTTGCTGCTGCTCACCATGTCGGTTCTGGTCGCCAATTTCCTCTCCGACATTGCCAATGTCATTCTCGATCCGCGCTTGAGAAAGGGCTGACCCATGGCTGACATCACCCAGACCACATCCGGCTCGATGCTGGACCGTCTCGATGAAGCGGCGCTGGCCAGTGCCGCGCCGAGCCAGGCCGAACTGATGCAGGAATTGCGCATCCGGCCCAAACCGGGCTGGACCAGCAAACTGTCGCCGTCTCTGGCGGCCTTTGTGACCAATCCCAAGGGCATGGCAGGGGTCATCATCCTGCTCGGCATGATCCTGTTTTCGATCCTGGCGCCCATGTTCAGTGACTACAATCCCCATCGGCGGGCAGGCAAACCGCATGTGGCGCCCGGTTACGAGCATGTGTTGGGTACTACCCGCATGGGCAAGGACGTCTTCACCCAGGTCGCCTATGGCGGTCGCATCAGCCTCGCTGTCGGCTTTGGCGCTGGCATTGCCGCCGCCGCCATCGGCCTGGCCATCGGCATTTCGGCCGGTTATTTCGGCGGCCGGGTCGATGACATCCTGACCTTTTTCGTCAATGTGGTGCTGGTCCTGCCGGGCCTGCCGCTCATCATCGTCATCGCAAGCCTGGTGGAAAGTGCGGGGCCCCTTGTCATCGGCATTGTCCTGGCCCTGACCGGCTGGGGTTGGCCGGCGCGCACCATCAGGACGCAGACGCTGTCCCTGCGCACCCGAGAATTCGTGCTCTCGGCGGAGCTCATGGGTGAAAAGAAGTGGCGCATCATCCTCAAGGAGATTTTTCCCAATATGCTGAGCTTCTTTATGGGCGGGCTGGTGCTGGGCACGATCGCCGCCATCCTGGCAGAGGCCGCGCTCAGCTTTATCGGTCTGGGTGATCCCAATGCGGTGACCTGGGGCACAATGCTCTATTGGGCGCAGAACAACATGGCCCTGCAGACCGGCGCCTGGTGGGAAATCTGGCCGCCGGCAATCGCCATCATGCTGACCGGCGCCGCGCTGGTCATGGTCAACTTCGCCGTCGATGAAATTACCAATCCACAGCTCAAGGCCTCTCGCGGCATCGGCCGCATCAGACGGTTCCTCAAGCGCCGGGGGAGAAGCGCCGATGTCTTCTGATCGCGCCATGATCGAGGTGCGCAACCTCACGGTCGACTATGTCGGCGAAAACTCAGTCGCCCGCGCCGTCAACGGCATCGACTTCGAAATCCGCGAGGGCGAAGCGTTTGGCCTGGCAGGGGAGAGCGGGTGTGGCAAATCCACGGTCGCCTTTGCCTTGGCGCGGCTCACGCGCCTGCCCGGGCTCGTTTCCGGCGGCCAGGTGCGGCTCAATGGCGAGGACGTGCTCAAGTTCGACAAGGCGCGGCTCAAAGCCTATCGCTGGAACGAGGTCAGCTTTGTCTTCCAGTCGGCCATGAACGCGCTCAATCCGGTCATTCCGGTGAGCGAGCAGATCATGGACGTCATCGAGACCCATGAACCCACGCTGGGCAAGGACGGCGCCCGTGCCCGCGCTGTGAGCCTGTTCGAACTGGTTGGCATCCCACCCTCGCGGCTCGACGATTTTCCCCATCAGTTCTCGGGTGGCATGCGCCAGCGCATCTGCATCGCCATCGCCCTGGCCCTCAACCCCAAGCTGATCATCATGGACGAGCCGACTACCGCGCTGGACGTGGTGGTGCAGCGCGACATCATCGAGCAGATTGTCGAGCTCAAGAACCGCATGGGTTTTTCGGTCCTGTTCATTACCCATGACCTGGGGCTGATGATCGAGTTCTGCGACCGGATCGGGGTTATGTATTCCGGGGAACTGGTCGAGGTAGCGCCAGCCGAGTCTATTCTGACCCACCCGCTGCATCCCTATACGCGCGCCCTGGGCAATAGTTTTCCGCCACTCACCGGGCCACGGCAGCGGCTCGAAGGCATTGCCGGCACGCCGCCCGACCTGCGTGACCTGCCTCAGGGTTGCCGGTTTGCGCCCCGCTGTCCGCACGCCATGGATCTGTGCCGCAAGACTGATCCCGAACTGCGCTACTACCCCGAACATCGAAGCGAGGCCGCATGTCACTTGCTGAACTAGAGGCGTCGCCGCCCGCACCGGCCACCGACGCGCCCATCATCGAAATGGACAATGTCGACAAGGAATTCGTCCTTGGCGGGGCTTTTCTCAATCAGACATTTCTCAGGGCGCTTTCCGGCGTCTCGCTCAAACTGGTGCGGGGCAGGGCGCTGGCGCTGGTCGGTGAATCCGGTTCGGGCAAATCCACCTGCGCACGGATGCTGGCCCGCGCCTATGAGCCGAGCGCCGGCGCCATCCGCTTTCGCGGCGAGGATACGGGCGGCTTTCACGGTGCAAGGCTGCAGCGCTACCGCTCGGAAGTGCAGATGGTGTTCCAGGATCCCTTTGGGTCGCTCAATCCGACCCAGAGCATCGGTTATCACCTGGAGCGGCCGATCCGCCTGCACCGGCCCGACCTAAAGGGAAAGCAGATCGAGGCCGAAATGCTGGGCCTGCTCGAAAGCGTTGGCCTCAAGCCGGCGGCGGATTACCTCAAGCGCCGCCCGCACGAGCTCTCCGGCGGCCAGCGCCAGCGCGTGGCCATTGCCCGGGCGCTGTCGGTACAGCCCGAAGTGCTGCTGGCTGATGAGCCCACCTCGATGCTCGATGTTTCGGTACGGCTGGGTATTCTCAATCTGCTCGAGGACCTCAAGCAGCAGCGGCAACTGGCGGCCCTTTACATTACCCACGACATCGCCACGGCGCGCTATTTCGCCGAGGAGACGGCGGTGATGTATGCCGGCCACCTGGTCGAGCAGGGCCCCAGCCAGGACATCACCGACAATCCGCGCCACCCCTATACGCAATTGCTGATCGAGTCGGTGCCCAATCCGGCGCGCAAGATTGCCACCGGACGGGCCCGCCGGGCGGTCGATATTCCGCTCTGGACCCGCAATAGCCGGGGCTGCCCCTTCGTTTCCCGCTGCCCCAAGGCCAGCGCCGTCTGCAGCGAAACCATGCCCGAGCCCACCCAACTCGGCGCCGGCCACATGGTGCGATGCCACAGTCTGTGATCCCGGATTGACCGCCTCCGCAGTCCGGCGCTAGCGTATCTGCATGGTTACGATCAAAGAAATCGCAGCGGCCGTGGGCGTTTCCAACGCCACGGTGTCGCGCGTGCTCAACTACGACGCGACGCTGTCGATCTCCAAGCGCAAGCGCCAGGCGATCATCGAGACGGCCGAGGCGATGAATTATGCAACGCCGCGCAACCGCAACAGGGCCCATCAACAGGGCCTGTCGAAACTGGCCCTGGTGCATTTCCAGCGGCCCGAACAGGAACTGGCCGACCCCTACTATGTCGCCTTGCGCCTTGGCATCGAGAGCCGTTGCGCCGCCCTCAAGATCGAGACGGTCAAGGTCTATCAGACCGATTCAAAACCCGATGCCGGACTGTTGCAGGGCGCGTCGGGGGTGATCGCCATCGGCCGGCAGGACGATGACGGTATTGACTGGTTGCAGCGTCACTCGCGTCACCTGGTCATGGCCGACTTTGTCGCCTTCGACGAGCAGGTCGATAGCGTCCAGGCCGATCTGCGTGTGGCCATGGAGCGGCTGTTGCAGTCGCTGGCCGATCTCGGTTATCGCCGCATGGCCTATATCGGCGTCTATGACCGCCGTGCCCAGGCCTTCGTGGAATGGCTGACCAAGGCAGGCTGGTTCGACGACCGGCTTTTCCGCTCCGGCGGCAAGACCGAGCAGGGCGGCTACAATCTGGCGCGCGAAATCCTCTCGGAAGACCGCCCGCCCGAAGTCATCGTCACCTTCAACGATTCCATGGCGATCGGGGTCTATCGCGCCGCCGCCGAGATGGGGCTGTCCATTCCGGGCGACGTCAGCGTGGCGAGCTTCAACGACAATTCCGTGGCCCAGTTTCTCAATCCGCCACTCACCACCGTGCATCTGCCCGCCGAGGAGATCGGCGAGACCGCGGTGGAAATGCTGCTCGAGCGGGCTGCAGGGCGCGAACTGGCCAAGCAAATCACCCTGGCCTCGCGCATTGTTTGGCGGGAAAGTACGCGCGCTCCGCTCGCCTCGGAAGCACGGTGAAAACGGCGTAGTAAAAATTTACTGAAATTCTTGCTTGCGCCCAAAAGTCATACTAGGCTGCGCTCAGGGTGATGAGGAAACACCCATATGGGAGGAATTTCAATGACTCGCTTTTCAAATGGCATGAAGCGTTCGCTGGCCGTTGCTCTGGCCGGCATCTCCATGTTCAGCGTAACTGCCGCTTCCGCGGCCCAGATCACCGTCTGGTGCTGGGATCCCAACTTCAATGGCGCCACCATGGAAGAGGCATTTTCGCGCTATCAGGCCGCGCACCCTGACGCGACCATCGATATCCAGGTCTTCGACAAGGCGGCCATGGAGCAGAAGCTGCAGGCCCAGCTCGCTTCGGGTACGACCGAAGGTCTGCCCGACATCGTGCTGGTCGAAGACTACCGCGCCCAGAAGTACCTGCTGTCCTTCCCCGGCGCCTTCGAGCCGCTGACCGACAAGATCGATTACTCGGCCTTCGCCCCCTACAAGGTGGAAGTGTCCACTGTCGACGGGCAGACCTATTCCATGCCCTTCGACTCCGGCGTGACCGGGCTCTTCTACCGGGCCGACAAGCTTGAGGAAGCCGGCTACAGCGCCGCCGATCTCGAAAACATCACCTGGGATCAGCTCATCGAAATCGGCAAGGCGGTCAAGGAAAAGACCGGCGATACCCTGCTGCCGATCGACCCGAACGCTTCCGATCTGTTCCGCATCATGATGCAGTCCGCCGGCACCTGGTATTTCGATGCCAGCGGCAACGTGACCATCGCCGACAACCCGGCCTTCAAGAGCACGATCGAGACCTACCAGCGCCTGCTGACCGCCGGGATCACCAAGCCGGTCGCCGGCTGGACCGAATATACCGGCAGCTTCACCTCCGGCGACACGCTGGCCACCCCGACCGGCGTGTGGATGACCGCCACCATCAAGGCCAATCCCGATCAGTCCGGCATGTGGGCCGTCGCCCCGGTGCCGCGCCTCGGCGACGTGGAAACCTCGGTCAATGCGTCGAACCTGGGCGGGTCGAGCTGGTATGTGCTGTCCTCGGCACCCGAGAAGGACACTGCCATCGACTTCCTCGCCACGATCTGGGGTCAGGATGTCGACTTCTACCAGAAAATCCTGGTGAACCAGGGCGCCCTCGGCTCGCTTCTGGCGGCTCGTGATGGCGAGGCCTACCAGGCCTCGGACGAGTTCTTCGGCGGCACCCCGGTCTGGCAGAACTTCTCCGCATGGCTGGCCGAAATTCCGCCGGTCAACTACGGCATCTTCACCGAAGAAGCGGACTCGGCCGTCGTGGCCCAGATCCCGGCCATCACCGGCGGCGGCAATGTGGACGAGATCATCGCCCAGATCGACGCCCAGGTCCGCCAGCAGACCCAGTAACATCGGTATCCCGGGGGCGGCCTGCCGTCCCCGGACTCCCCGAGACCCTCGCCGGTGGCGGGGGTCATCGCAACCGGGTTCGGCCATGCGGTGATGGGGACTTGATCAGGGCCGCAGAGGGAGGATCGCGTGGCGGTATCGCAATTGGCGCGGAACGAGCGGATCAACGGCTGGGCATTTGTCATGCCCGCCCTGGTGCTTCTCGGCATCTTCATGATCTATCCGATCATCTGGTCGCTCTGGATGAGTTTCCAGGTCGGGCGGGGCATGCAGTTCAGTTTTGGCGGCCTGACCAACATCATCCGCCTGACACAAGACCCGATCTTTATCCGGGCCCTGACCAATACGCTGATCTTCCTGGCGGTGCAGGTTCCGATCATGCTGGTCCTGGCCCTGCTGTTCGCCAATGCGCTCAACAATCCCAATATCTGGGGTCGCGGCATTTTCCGCACGGCGATCTTTCTGCCCTGCGTCACTTCGCTGGTCGCCTATTCGGTGACCTTCAAGTCCATGTTCGCGTCCGACGGCGTCATCAACCAGATGCTGCTGGGCCTGCACGTCATCTCCTCGCCCATTCCGTGGCTGGCCGACCCGTTCTGGGCCAAGGTGGTGGTCATCTCCGCCATTACCTGGCGCTGGACCGGCTACAACATGATCTTCTATCTCGCCGCCATGCAGAACATCGACAAGTCGATCTATGAGGCGGCCAAGATCGACGGCGTCCCGGCCTGGGCGCGCTTCTGGTACATTACGGTCCCGATGCTGAAACCGGTGATCCTGTTCACCGCCGTGATTTCCACGATCGGCACGCTGCAGCTCTTCGACGAGCCGAACCTGCTGACCTCGGGCGGTCCATCAGATTCCACGCTGACGCTGTCGATGTATATCTACAATCTCAGCTTCCGCTTCATGCCCAGCTTCGGCTATGCGGCCACGGTGTCCTACGTCATCGTGGTGCTGGTTGCGATCCTGAGCTTCCTGCAGTTCCTGGCCGCAAGGGATCGCCGCGCATGAGCAATCCCCTCGCCCTCATTGGCCGGACCGCGACCTATCTGGCGCTCAGCCTTGCCGCCTTCGTTTCAGTCTTTCCCTTCTTCTGGATGATCATCGGATCGACCAATACCAATGCCGACCTGATCCGCGGCAAGTCCACCTTCGGGGATGCGCTGTGGCGCAATATCGAAGTGTTCTTCGCCTCCGCCGACATGCCGCGCGTGTTCTTCAACTCCATCTTCATCGCCGGCGTTGGCACCATCCTGACGCTGCTCGTGTCATCCCTCGCCGGCTATGGCTTCGAGATGTTCCGCAGCCGGTTTCGCGAAAAGCTGTTCGGCGGCCTGCTGCTGATGCTGTCCATCCCCTTTGCCGCCCTGATGATCCCGCTCTTCATCCTGATGGCGAACCTCAAGCTGATGAACACCTACCAGGCCATCATCCTGCCCTCGGTGGCGTCCATCTTCATCGTGTTCTACTTCCGGCAGGCGACAAAGGCCTTCCCGCATGAACTGCGCGACGCGGCCCGGATCGACGGGCTCAAGGAATGGCAGATCTTTCTCTACGTCTATATGCCGGTCATGCGCTCGACCTATGCCGCGGCGACCATCATCGTGTTCATGAGCCACTGGAACAATTACCTTTGGCCGCTGATCGTGTTGCAGACCAATGACATGAAGACCCTGCCATTGGTGGTTGCGACACTCAGCCAGGGTTACTCGCCCGATTTTGCGGTGGTCATGGTCGGGTCGATCTTTGCCACCCTGCCAACGCTCATCATCTTCTTCCTGCTCCAGCGCCAGTTCGTCCAAGGCATGCTGGGCGCCGTCAAATAGAGTTTTCTATGCGTCCCCTGATCGACTTCAATTCCGGCTGGCTGTTCGAAGGCAAGGAGAGCGTGCGTCTGCCGCACAATGCGGTGGACCTGCCCTTCAGCTATTTCGACGAAAAGGCCTATCAGCGGCCCTTTACCTACGAAAAGCGCTTTGCCGCGGACCCCGCCTGGCAAGGTCAGGAAATCGCGGTGGTGTTTGATGGCGCCATGGCCAATGCCAAGGTTAGCCTCAATGGCGAACTTCTGGTGGCCCACAAGGACGGCTACACGCCTTTCGAGGCGCGCCTGACGGACAAACTCAAGCCGGGCGAAAACATCCTGTCGGTCGTGATCGATGGCAGCGAGAATCCCGAGATTCCGCCATTTGGCGGCCAGATCGACTACCTGACCTATGCCGGCATCTATCGCGAGGCCTGGTTGCGCGTCACTGCACCGGTCTTTGTCGGCAATGCCAAGATCGAAACCCCCGATGCCCTTTCGGACAGCAAGTCGGTCAGCGCCCGGATCGAGCTGGCCAATCCGCGTGGGCTGCAACTGGCCGGATCGCTGAAGGCCGTGCTCAAGGACGGCGCCGGCAAGCCCATCGCTGCCACTGAAGCCGCGATTGCCGGCGAGAGCGTTGCGGTCCGGTTCGACCAGCTGACGGACATCGCGCTTTGGGATATCGACAATCCGGCGCTCTATACGCTCGATATCACCCTGGATGGTCCACACGGCGAGGACCGGGCCAGTTTCCGGTTCGGGTTCCGTACGGCTGAGTTCACCATCGAAGGGTTCCGCCTCAACGGCCGGCCGCTCAAGCTTCGTGGCCTCAACCGGCACCAGTCCTTCCCCTATAGCGGCTATGCCATGGGCAAGTCGGCGCAGGTGCGGGATGCCGAAATCCTCAAGCATGAGCTCAAGCTCAACATGGTGCGCACCTCGCACTATCCGCAGAGCCACTATTTTCTCGACCGCTGCGACGAGCTCGGCCTTCTGGTGTTCGAGGAAATCCCCGGCTGGCAGCATATCGGCGGGGCGGCCTGGAAAGATGAGGCGGTGGAAAATGTCCGCCGCATGATCACCCGGGACTGGAACCATCCCGCCATCGTCATCTGGGGCGTGCGCATCAACGAAAGCCAGGACGATCACGATTTTTACGTGCGCACCAATGCCCTGGCGCATGAGCTCGACACGACCCGTCCGACGGGCGGCGTTCGCTTCATCACCGATAGCGAACTGCTCGAAGACGTTTACACCATGAACGACTTCATTCTCGGCAATGAGGAACTGGGCGGCAATCGCCCGCGCACGCCGCTCCGGCCGCAGCAGGAAGTGACCGGCCTCTCCAAGGTCGTGCCCTATATGATCACCGAATATGGTGGCCACATGTATCCCACCAAGAGCTGGGATCAGGAACAGCGTCAGGCCGAGCATGTGCTGCGCCACCTAGAAGTGCTCAACGCCGCCTATGGCGATCCGCAGATCGCCGGCTGCATCGGCTGGTGCGCCTTTGACTACAACACCCACAAGGATTTCGGTTCCGGTGACCGCATCTGTCACCACGGGGTCATGGACATGTTCCGCGAGCCCAAATTCGCGGCCTTTGCCTATACCAGCCAGTGCGATCCTGCCGATGAGGTGGTTCTGAAACCCGTGACCTTCTGGGCGCGCGGTGAACGCAATATCGGAGGCGTCCTGCCGCTGATCGTGCTTACCAATTGCGACGAGGTGGAACTGGTCTATGGCAAGAACGGCGCCAAGCGCTTCCGCCCGGACCGCAAGAGCTTTCCGCACCTGCCCCATGCCCCTGTCGTCATCCGGCGGGAAGACCTGACCGAGGAAGAACTCGGTCTGTGGGGCATGTCCTGGGAGGATGCGGTCATCACCGGCTATATCGGCGGCAAGGCGGTCAGGAGCGAAAAGTTCATTTCCGATCCCATCGCCACCTCCCTTGAGGTCGACCCGGACAGCACCGAAATTGCCGCCGATGGAGACACCGTCCGCGTCATGATCCGGGCGCTCGATCAATCGGGTCGGAAACTGCCCTTTTTCCCGGAGCCGGTGGCCATCGAAGTGTCCGGTGCCGCCGAGCGGCTGGGGCCGGCGCTAGTGCCATTGCGCGCCGGTTCGACCGGCTTCTGGCTGCGCTCGACCGGGGCCGGGCCCATCACTGTTACCGTCACCAGCGAGCGGCTTGGCCGCGCTGTCACAACCCTGTCTGCAAGCTGAGGAACGCCCATGTCCGGTTTGAAGCTGACCAATGTGAAAAAGTCCTTTGGTGCGGTCGAGGTCATCAAGGGGGTCGACCTCGACATTGCCGACAAGGAATTCGTTGTCTTTGTCGGACCTTCAGGCTGCGGCAAGTCCACCCTCTTGCGCATGATCGCCGGCCTCGAGCAGATCTCGGACGGCGACCTGTTCATCGGCAATGACCGCATGAACGATGTCGATCCCTCCCGGCGCGGCATTGCCATGGTGTTCCAGACCTATGCGCTCTACCCCCACATGACCGTGCGCGAGAACATGGGCTTTGCGCTGCGCTTTGCCGGGGCACCCAAATCCGAGATCGAGGCGCGGGTCGCCGAGGCGGCGCGCATCCTGGAACTGGGGCCGCTGCTGGAGCGGCGCCCGGGCCAGTTGTCGGGTGGCCAGCGCCAGCGCGTCGCCATCGGTCGCGCCATCGTCCGGCACCCCGACGTGTTCCTGTTCGACGAGCCGCTGTCCAACCTCGATGCGGAACTGCGCGTGCATATGCGCATCGAACTGGCCCGCCTGCACAAAGAGCTCAACACGACCATCATCTACGTGACCCACGATCAGGTCGAGGCCATGACCCTGGCCGACAAGATCGTGGTGCTGCGGGACGGCCGTATCGAGCAGGTCGGTTCCCCACTCGAACTCTATGACGACCCCGATAACCTGTTCGTCGCCGGCTTCATCGGTTCGCCCAAGATGAATTTCCTCAAGGGAACCGTGGAGGCCGATGGCATCCGTCTCGCCGATTTTCCGGGGCAGGTGATTCCGAGCCCTGTCACGCTCGCTTCCGGATCCGATGTGACCGTCGGCATCCGGCCTGAGCACTTCAGCCGCGATGGCGCCGCGGCGCTTGAGGTCAATGTCGAGATTATCGAGCATCTGGGCGGGGAGACCTATGCCTATGCCCGCGACAAAGGCACCGAACTGATCACCATTGCCACCGGTAACGATCGTGCGCTCAAGACCGGGGACCGCTATGCGGCCCATTTCGATCCGGCTGCACTCCTCGTCTTCGATACGGCAGGCAAGCGCATCCGCTAGGGCCAGTTATCCCTGCAGGCGCAGATTGCCGTTCATGAAATAGCGCTCGAACAGCGGGCTCGTGGCGGCGCCGATGGCGCGGGCAGTGAAGCCGACCACGGCCGCCTCGACACGCGGGGCGATAAGGCCGCGCATGTCCTGATTGACCAGGTATCGCCGCGTACGCTCGACCAGCTCCTGCTTGACCATGTCGGGAAAGGCGCCATCGATCAGGATGGCCTCGAAATCGATCACGGCGCAGACCGACAGGCTTGCCTTGGCGAGTTCCTGCGCCGTCCGGCCGATCCAGGGTTCGACAAAGCGGCCGAATGGCGTCCAGTCCTGTGGCTGATCCCAGAGACGCTGAGGGTCCTGCCCATTTTCGGAAAGCCGTGATTCGAGCAGGTGGATCGACGCCGTGTCGATCAGTTGCTGGCTCTCGCCCTGCGGCCCAAAGCTGCGCAGCGAGCCCAGCGCCCCGGCATTGCCCTGATGGCCCTGATAGACGGTATGGTTGAGCACGATGCCGCCGCCGACAAAGGCGCCGATGAAGAAATAGGCGTAGTCGCGAAATTCCTTGCCCCGCCCATAGATGTGCTCGGCCTGGCAACCGGCGGTGGCATCGTTGACCACATGGACGGGCAGGTCGGTAAACTGGGCCAGTTCGGCGCTGAAATCGACCTCGCGCCAGGATGCGAACTGCTCGGCGGGGGCGCCGACAAGCTCTGACCATTTCCACAATTCGAACGGCACACCGATGCCGATACCGCATATTCGTGCGCGTTCCGACGCGCTGCACTGCCCCAGGATCGTGTCCAATCCCTCGCGCAGGAATGAGAAGATCGGCCGGGGCAGGGGATATTGGTAGGTGAGGCGCAGTTCCTGACGCACCGTGCCGCGAAAGTCCGTCAGGAGCAGCACGGCACTGCGTCGTCCGATCTTGCAGCCGATGGACAGCACCCCGCCTTCGGCCAGCCGCATGGGGATCGAAGGCTTGCCGACCCGGCCCTTGACCGGCTCGCCGCGGGCCAGAAGACCTTCCCCCTCCATTTCGCGCAGAATGATGGAGACAGTCTGTGGGGAGAGGTTTGACAGCCGCGCCAGATCGCTGCCGGCGGTGGGGCCGTGCCGCTGCAGAAGCGTCAGCAGCAGCCGCTCATTGTGGTCGCGAACCCCGCTCTGGTTCACGCCCCGGCTGACAGTTCTGATGATCGGCTCTCCCATGGGCGGCACCATAGAGTGGGGTTTTGAGAAGCGAAAGATGGGCGGCGCAGAATAAATAAATAAATTAGAGTTATATATTGACGAGGGCATGAAACCTCTTCACGATGGCTTCGTCAAGACATGCGGACCAGGAGGTGGCGACGGGGGAGGAGCCCTGTCGTGACGGGTCCGCCACGGGAGAGAGACAAGTGAAGAAGCTGCTGATTGGCACCGCGCTGTGCCTTGCCGCGTTGACGCCTGCCGCCATGGCGCAGGACGTTTCCGCCTGCCTGATTACCAAGACCGATACCAACCCCTTCTTCGTCAAGATGAAGGAAGGCGCCGAAGCCAAGGCGGCCGAATTGGGCGTGACGCTCAAGTCGTTTGCCGGCCGCGTGGATGGCGATCACGAGACCCAGGTTGCCGCAATCGAAACCTGCATCGCCGACGGCGCCAGCGGCATCCTGCTCGCCGCTTCCGATACTTCGGCCATCGTGCAGTCGGTGCAGCAGGCTCGCGATGCGGGCCTCTTGGTTATTGCCCTCGACACCCCGCTCAACCCGATCGATGCGGCTGACGCAACTTTTGCCACCGACAACTTCCTGGCCGGCGAACTGATCGGCAAATGGGCGGCCGGAACCCTCGGCGACGAGGCTGCCAATGCCAAGATCGCCCTGCTCAATCTGGGCATCAGCCAGCCTACCGTCGACGTGCTGCGCAACCAGGGCTTTCTGCAGGGCTTTGGCATCGACCTGGGTGACCCCGCCAAGTGGGGTGACGAAACCGATCCGCGCATTGTCGGTCACGACGTGACCGCCGGCAACGAGGAAGGGGGCCGCAAGGCCATGGAAAACCTTCTGGCCAAGGACCCCGCCATCAATGTGGTGCACACCATCAACGAGCCTTCTGCGGCCGGTGCCTATGAAGCGCTGAAGTCGTTCGGCCGTGAAAACGACGTGCTGATCGTTTCCGTCGACGGCGGCTGCCCGGGCGTTGCCAATGTGCGCGATGGGGTCATCGGTGCGACCTCCCAGCAATATCCGCTGCAGATGGCGGCGCTGGGCGTCGAGGCCATCAAGGCCTGGGCTGATAGCGGCGTGAAGCCGGAACCCACCGAGGGCAAGGACTTCTTCGACACCGGCGTGAGCCTTGTCACCGACGCTCCGGTGGAAGGCGTGGAATCCATCGACACCGCCGAAGGCGAAGCGCTCTGCTGGGGCTGAGCCGCATTTCGGCGCTATAATGGGTCGGGGCCAACAGGCCCCGGCCTGCTTGGGAATTGGGAGGATGACCCATGTCGAACCAGACTGAGGCCGATACCAGCCTCGTCAACCGTGCCGAAACCGTTGCCAGTTTCGAACACCAGCACACGCTGCTGTCGCGCCTTCAGCACGCACTGCATTCCAATCCGGCGCTCGTGCCGCTGATCGTTCTGGTGCTCAGCATTGTGGTTTTCGGGGCGCTATTGGGGACGAAGTTCTTTTCCTCCTTCGCGCTGACCCTGATCCTGCAGCAGGTTGCGATTGTCGGCATCGTCGGTGCAGCGCAATCGCTGGTCATCATGACTGCCGGGATCGACCTGTCGGTGGGCGCCATCATGGTGCTGAGCTCGGTGATCATGGGGCAGTTCACCTTCCGCCTGGGCCTGCCACCTGCAGTGGCTATAGCCTGCGGCCTTGCCGTGGGCACCTTCATCGGCTTCATCAATGGCTGGCTCATCGCCCGCATCAAGCTGCCGCCCTTCATCGTCACCCTGGGCATGTGGCAGATCGCGCTGGCCACCAATTTCCTCTATTCGGGCAACGAGACCATAAGGGCTCAGGATATCGAGGCCAACGCGCCGCTTTTGCAGTTCTTCGGCACGTCCTTCAACGTCGGCGGCGCGGTGTTCACCTACGGCGTCATATTCTTCATCCTGCTGGTGTTGGTGCTCGCCTATGCCCTGCGCCATACCGCCTGGGGGCGCCATGTCTATGCCGTAGGGGATGATCCCGAGGCCGCGGCGCTCTCGGGGGTCAACACCAAGGGCATCCTCATTTCCGTCTACATGCTCTCCGGCGTCATCTGCGCCTTTGCCGGCTGGGTGCTGATCGGCCGCATCGGATCTGTGTCGCCGACCTCGGGCCAGTCCGCCAATATCGAGTCGATTACGGCCGTGGTGATCGGGGGTATTTCCCTGTTTGGCGGTCGCGGATCGATCCTGGGCATGTTCTTCGGGGCGCTGATCGTCGGCGTCTTCTCGCTCGGCCTGCGCCTGCTCGGAGCCGATGCGCAATGGACATATCTGTTGATCGGCGCCCTCATCATTGGCGCTGTCGCCGTGGACCAGTGGATCAGAAAGGTCTCAACCTGATGGAACCCATTCTTTCGGCTCGCAGCCTTACCAAGCGCTATGGCCGCGTGACTGCCCTCGACAATTGCGATTTCGAGCTCATGCCCGGCGAAATCCTCGCGGTCATCGGCGACAATGGCGCCGGCAAGTCATCGCTGATCAAGGCTCTGTCCGGGGCAATTAGGCCCGATAGCGGCGATATTTTCCTCGATGGCAACAAGGTTCAGTTCGCCTCGCCCATCGAGGCCCGCCACGCCGGGGTTGAAACCGTCTATCAGACCCTGGCTATGTCACCGGCCCTGTCGATCGCCGACAACATGTTCATGGGGCGCGAAATCCGCAAATCCGGCTTCATGGGCAAGGTGCTGCGCCAGCTCGACCGGCCGGCCATGGAACGCATCGCGCGTGAAAAGCTGTCCGATCTGGGCCTGATGACCATTCAGAACATCAACCAGGCGGTCGAAACGCTGTCCGGCGGCCAGCGCCAGGGCGTCGCGGTGGCCCGCGCCGCGGCCTTCGGCTCGAAGGTCATCATTCTCGACGAGCCCACCGCAGCCCTGGGCGTCAAGGAATCGCGGCGTGTGCTCGATCTCATCCTCGACGTCCGCGCGCGTGGCATTCCGATCATCCTGATCAGCCACAACATGCCGCACGTATTCGAGGTTGCCGACCGTATCCACGTGCATCGGCTGGGCCGCCGGCTCACCGTCATCGACCCCAAGGACTATACCATGTCCGATGCCGTCGCCTTCATGACGGGCGCCAAGGCCGCGCCGGGAGCAGCGGCCAACGCGGCCTGATCATCCCGGCCACGTCCTCCAGCCGGGCAATGGGGGCCGGTGCATCAGAACGATGCGCCGGCCTCAGCCCGCAAATGGCTTGAAGTGCTTGGAGAGCTTGAGGGTCTGCGCCTGGTAGTTTGAACCAAAGGCGGTGCCATAGAGCCGGTCAGGCGGCTCGGCGAGGTCCTCATAGATCAGCCGCCCGATGATCTGGCCATGGCCCAGCAGGAAGGGCACTTCCCGGCTGCGCACTTCCAGCACCGCCCGGCTTCCGGTTCCACCGGCGGCCGAGTGGCCAAAGCCGGGGTCGAAAAAGCCGGCATAGTGAACACGGAACTCGCCCACCAGCGGATCGAACGGCACCATTTCGGCGGCATGTGTGGGCGGCACATGCACAGCTTCGAGACTGACGAGAATATAGAATTCGTCGGGATCCAGGATCAATTCGCTGCGGCCGCGGCTATAGAGCGGATCCCAGAAATCGAGCACATCCAGCGCCGCTTTCTTGTCGACATCGACGACGGCCGTATGGCGCTTGGACCTGAAACCGATCAATCCGTCGCGGCCTTCGCCCAGAAGGTCGATGGAGAGAGCCACGCCATTGTCGACCGGCTGCTGGCCGTCGATGACCAGCGTGTCGGACGCATGCAGCGCCTGATGCTGCGCGACCGACAGGCGCGTATCGCCGTGACGGAACCGCATCTGGCTGAGACGTGAGCCGGTCCGGACGAGGACGGGGAAAGTGCGCGGGCTGATCTCGAGATAGAGCGGCCCCTTGTAGCCTGGGGGAAGTTGATCGAAGCCGCGCGCGCGGTCGCCGATCACCCGTGTGAAGACATCGAGACGCCCGGTCGAACTTTTCGGATTGGCCGAGGCGCCGACCTCTTCCGGGAGGTCGAGGCTTTCCTCAAGCGGTACGAGATAGACGCAGCCGCGTTCAAGCACGGCCCCGCGCGTCAGGTCGATTTCGTGCAGTTTGAGCGCTTCGATGCGTTCGGCCACCGAATGAGAAGGCCCCGGCAGGAAGCTCGAGCGCACCCGGAAGGCCTTGGTGCCAAGGCGCAGATCGAGACTGGCCGGCTGGATCTGATCGCTATCGAAGGGTCGCGTGGTGGCAATCGCGCCCTCGGCATGCAGCTTTTCGATCAACCGCGCCGGAAAGACGCCCCTGGGCCAGTTCTCAGCCATATGTCCGATCCATCCCCCGCCGATAGCTCTCCCTACCAATCCCGGCAATTGACGCCAACTGCCAATTGGCCTTACATCACAGCCCAGTGGTGATTTGGCCGGTCGCTTGCAGCCACTTTAAACAAGTTGCTAAAGACCGTTTTGGAACCGGCCGCCCCTTGCGTGCCGGTTTTTTTGTCTGAAGGTTTTACGAGCATGTCCAGGAAGAACAATCCCCTCGCCGATCCCAGGAAACTGTCTGCGGCCACGCAAATGGTTCATGGCGGCAACAAGCGATCCAACTTCCTGGAAACCAGTGAGGCCCTGTTCCTCAATTCCGGTTTCTCCTATCCCAGCTCCGAACATGCCGAATTGCTGTTTCAGGGCAAGGTGCCGGGTGGCCACAATTATTCGCGCTTCGCCAACCCGAACTACGACATGTTCCAGGACCGCATGGCGCTGATTGAAGGGGCCGAGGCGGCGCGCTGCTTTGCCACCGGCATGTCGGCTGTCACCAATGCGGTTATGAGCCAGGTGCGGGCAGGGGACCATATCGTCGCTTCCCAGGCGCTGTTCGGGGGGTGCCGCTACGTGGTGGAGGATTTCGCGCCGCGCTTCGGTGTCGCCTCGACCCTGGTCGATGGACGCGACCCGGCCAATTTCGCTGCCGCCATGCAGCCCAATACCAAGGTCGTGTTCATCGAGACACCGACCAACCCGACGCTCGAACTTGTCGACATCGCGGCGGTGGCCGAGATCGCCCATGCCCATGGCGCCAAGCTGATTGTCGACAATGTCTTTGCCACCGCTCTCTACCAGAAGCCGCTGGCCCTGGGCGCGGACCTCGTCACCTATTCGGCCACCAAGCATATCGACGGCCAGGGCCGGGCGATGGGTGGCATCGTGCTGGGATCAAAGGCACTGATCGAAGGCGACATTCACACCTTCCTGCGCCATACCGGCGCGACGCTGTCGCCGTTCAATGCATGGGTGCTGACCAAGGGCCTCGAGACATTCGCGCTGCGCGTCGAGCAGATGACCAACAGCGCCGAAAAGGTCGCCGCTGCTCTGGCCGGTCATCCCAAGGTCAACCGGGTCATTTACCCGCACAGCCCCGACCATCCGCAATATGAGCTGGCGAAGCGGCAGATGAAGCGCGGCTCGACCCTGCTGGCCATCGACGTCAAGGGTGGACAGGAGGGCGCATTCACGCTGTCCGATAGTCTGGCCATCATCCTGATTTCCAACAATCTGGGGGATGCCAAATCGCTGATCACGCATCCGCGCACCACCACCCATGCGCGTCTCACGGAAGAAGTGCGCCTGGAAACGGGCGTTACTCCTGGCCTGTTGCGGCTGTCGGTGGGCCTTGAGGATCCCGACGATCTGATCGCGGACCTGACGTACGGTCTGGATCAGGTATAGGCGCCATGAGCCGAGGCGGGGCCCCATGCGGACCATGACCATGCGTATCGCCCAGGCAATGATGGTGACCCTGGTCTTGCTCGCGCCAGCCGCGGCGCAGCCGCTGCCCTATCATGCCGATCCCGATGCGCGCGAAATCCTGCCCAATCTGCGGCCGGTGCCGGCGATCCGGTTTCTGACCACCGCCGATTTTCCGCCGTTCAACTTCCGGGACGCCAATGGCGACCTGATCGGCTTCAACATTGACCTGGCCAAGCGCATCTGCACCGAGGTCAATGTCGCCTGCACCATTCAGGCCTGGCCCTGGGCCCAGGCGGCCGACGCCCTTGCGGACAGCCAGGGCGATGCGCTGATCGCCGGCCTGTCGATGGATGGCGAGGCCGCCGGCCGCTTTGACTATTCGGCGACCTACCTGTCCCTGCCGGGGCGGTTCGTGACGCGGCGCAACCAGGTCGACGGATTTACCCCGGACGCGCTTGAGGGGGGCAAGGTTGCCGTGCGGGACGGTGGCGCGCATCAGCAGTTTCTGGCCCGCTACCTGCCCGAGATCGAGCAACTGCCGTTTGCCGGCGAGATCGAGGCGCTGGAGGCGGTCAAGACCGGTGAAGCCGACGCCTATTTCGGCGATGCCATGCGGGCCTCATTCTGGCTGAACGACAACCTCGATTGCTGCAGCTTTGCCGGCGGCGCCTATTTTCGCCCCGCCCTGTTCGGTCAGGGCATGACCATTGCGACATCGACCGGAAATGACCCGGTGCGCCATGCCATCGACTGGGCACTGGTGCGCCTTAAGGACAATGGCACGCTGGACGAGCTCTATCTGCGCTGGTTCCCGGTCGGGTTCTATTGAGGAGGCGGTGATGACGCTGCGCGAGGCGATAATCGTGCCGGTCGGCTATCTGGTTGCCGTCTGCGTGTCCGCCATCTCGGTGCTGGTCCTGTTCTCCATGACGGAGTTGGTCGAAGGGACCGGAGGCGGGTTCACGACGGTCTTTCGCTATGATGGCGAGACGGTGATGGCGGCCTTGGCCATTACAGCCGCAACCGCTCTCGTCCCGTTTCTCATCGCCCTCGTCATCCTGCACTTTACCGGGCGCACAGGCTGGCTCGGGCATGTCATTGCCGGCATGTGCGTCAGCCTGTTCGCCCAGTTCGCCGTCTGGTTTGGGGCAATGCCCCGGGTGTCGGACGTGATCGACTCCTGGCCACTGACCGCAGGTGGCGCCATTGCCGGGTTCAGCTATTGGGCCACCCGGCAAGTCATATTGAGGCTATTGCCGGCCTAACTGGGCATCCGCCGGTGGCGCGCGCGGGCGGCCACTTCAATGGCGGCGGTGGTCAGCCGGTCGAGGCTCAACTTGTCGCGCAGCAACTCGAGGAACCGCAATTCTTCCTGTTCGAGGAACAGATCGACAGCCGTGACCTCGATGGAAAGCGCATAGGCGGTGTCCTGCAGCTTGACCGGAATGGCGGCGATGGCGTCGTCCATCACCCGATCCAGTCCGTCCGGCCCGTTGAGGACATCGGCGCATTGATTGGCGACCGCTTCGAGCCGGCTTTTGTCAAAGCCCTCGAAGACCGGCAGCCGGTCGATCAGCGCCTTGATCCGCACCAGTTCCTTCTCGGTTATGGCGCTGTCCGAAGTAGCGGCAACGATCATCAGGTGGATCAGGGCGTCATGGGCGGCGGTGTTCATCATCGGTCCCGGTGTTGAAAGCGTTCCAAACAACTAGGCACTGTCCCGGCCCGGTGCAACCACCTGCGACATTGACGTCTGCCCGGTTCCGGTGCATTGACCGGGCTCCGTCTTTTTCCTTCCTTGCCGAAAGGCCGCAAACCCGTGTCGTCTGCCGCTTTGCCCGCCCTTGACCCCTCCTTTTTCGAGCCCGCACAGAACGCGCGGGCCTGGCCGTTCGAGGAAGCGCGCAAGATCGTCAAACGGCTGGAAAAGTCGGGCAAGGGCGAGGCGCTGTTCGAAACCGGCTATGGCCCCTCGGGCCTGCCCCATATAGGCACCTTTGGCGAGGTGGCCCGCACAACCATGGTGCGCACGGCCTTTCGCCTGCTCACCCGCGACCAGATCCCGACCCGGCTCATCTGTTTTTCCGATGATCTCGACGGTATGCGCAAGATCCCGGACACGGTGCCCTCCAAGGCCGCGATGGAGCCGCATCTGCAGAAGCCGCTGACCTCGGTGCCCGACCCCTGGACCAATGAATATTCCAGCTTCGGCGAGCACAACAACGCCATGCTGCGCCGGTTCCTGGATACGTTCGGCTTCGATTATGAGTTTGCCAGCGCTACCGACTATTACCGCTCCGGCCGGTTCGACGAGGTCCTGCTGCGCGCTGCCGAGCGCTATGACGACATCATGAAGGTCATGCTGCCCACACTGGGCGCCGAGCGGCAGGCCACCTATTCGCCCTTCCTGCCGATTTCGCCGATTTCCGGCCGCGTGCTCTATGTGCCGATGAAGGAAGTCAATGCCAAGGACGGCACGGTCACCTTTGCCGACGAAGACGGCAGTGACACCACCGTTCCGGTGACTGGCGGCCATGTGAAGATGCAGTGGAAGCCCGATTTCGGCATGCGCTGGGCCGCGCTCGACGTCGACTTTGAAATGTTCGGCAAGGACCACCAGACCAATCAGCATATCTATGACAAGATCTGCTCGATCCTCGGCGGCACGCCGCCCGAGCACTATGTGTTCGAACTGTTCCTGGATGGCGAAGGCCAGAAGATCTCCAAGTCCAAGGGCAATGGTCTCACCATCGACGAATGGCTGACCTATGCGCCGACGGAAAGCCTGGGTCTTTACATGTTCCAGAAGCCGCGGGTCGCCAAGCGCCTGCACTTCGATGTCATCCCGCGCGCCGTCGATGAATATGCAGCCCATGTCGCCGCCTTCGAGCGACAGGACGCCGCCGGCCGCCTCGAGAATCCGGCCTTCCATGTCCATTTCGGCAATGTGCCCAAGATCGACATGCCGGTTACCTTCGCGCTGCTGCTGAACCTGGCCACCGCGTCCAATCCGGAAACGCCGGAAGTCATGTGGGGCTATATTTCGGCCTATGCGCCGGGCGTTTCGGCAAAGACCCATCCGCATCTTGATGCCCTGGTCGGTTACGCCATGCGCTACTTCCACGACTTCGTGGAAAAGTCCTATCGGGCGCCCGACGACACCGAGCGCGCGGCGCTTGAGGCCCTGTCGGAGGCCTTTGCCCAACTGCCGTCCGACGCCAGCAACGAAACCATCCAGAATACCGCCCTCGACGTGGCCCGAACCATCGAACGATACCAGGATCACACCAAGAAGGGCCCCACCGGCGGCCCCGGCGTATCCGGCGAGTTTTTCCAGATGCTCTACCAGGTGCTGATCGGACAGGAACGCGGACCCCGCTTCGGTTCGTTCGCTGCCCTCTATGGCATCGACAACACCCGCAAGCTGATCGACAGGGCGCTGGCCGGGGAAATGCTGAAGGCCTGAGGGCAGGAGAGTGATGTGCACAGGGGCTCATGCGCCTGCGGGGCGGTCCAGTTCGAGGTCAGTGGCGACCTGCCCGAGGCGAGCGCCTGCCATTGCACGAAATGCCGCAAGCATACCGGTCACTTCGAGGCGGGTGTCGATGTGGCCAGGTCGCGTCTTGCCGTGTCCGGCGGCGACGCCATCACCTGGTATTTTTCCTCGGAGGCAGTCCGCCGGGGATTTTGCGCGACCTGCGGCACGCCCCTGTTCTTCGACCCGCCAGCGGCCGACTGGATCGGTATCAATCTGGGCGCTTTCGACGCCCCGACCGGTACACGCCTGGTGCGCCACATATTCGTAGCCGACAAGGGCGATTACTACGACATCGCCGACGGCTTGCCGCAATACGCAACCGTTCCCGGTGCGGAGTAGCTACGAAGTCCCCACGAGTTTTCTGAAGAACACCACGCGCTGGGACTCTTCGAAACCAAGGGCACGATGCATCTCGTGACTGGCGTGATTTTCCACCGATGCGTCCGAGGCAAATTCGGTGCAGCCCTGCGCCCGTGCCCAATCCTCCACGGCCTCTACGAGGGCCCGCGCAACGCCCCGGCCGCGAAACGCGGGCAAAACGAAGATCCCCTCCAGGAACGCCACCGGCGATGTCTTGCAGCCATTGACATAGTCATGCCGCAGGGCCGCCTCGGCAAAGCCGAGCGCCAGACCGTCCACGTCGCGGGCGACAAGATTGATGGTCTTTCCGGGGTCGGCAAGCAGGCGGGCGATGTCCGCCGCATGTGCCTCAGCGCCGCCGCGCGGCCAGAGCGCTGTGCGCATCTGCACCCAGTCCGGGGCATCGACCGGTGTTGCCTTGGCGATTTTCACTGGCTGGCCCAGATGATCCGCGCCACCCATTCGATATCGCGAATGTCGAGGATGCGGGGCTCATAGGCCGGGTTGAGCGAATGCAGTTCGAGCTGGCGGGCGGATTGACGAAACAGGATCTTGGCCATGACTTCGCCGTCGCGGGTTTTCACCACCACGCGGTCGCCCCTTCGGACCTGTTCGGTGGGGGAAACCACGATCCGATCGCCCTCGCGATAGAGTGGCTCCATGCTGTCCCCGGACACTTCCAGAGCGTAGATGCCATTGTCGCCCGGCGAGGGCAGCAGAATTTCATCCCAACCCTGACCGGCGGGAAAACCGGCGCTGTCGAAGAAGCCGCCCGAGCCGGCCTGAGCGAGCCCAATCAGGGGCACAGTGCGCTCCGCGGGCTCGGCGAGGCCGGAGGTCTGCATGTAAAGGCCGGTGCCATGCAGGAAGCTGTCGAAGGTCTCCCCCGTGGCCTCAAGTATCTTGGAGATGCTCTCGGTCGAGGGCCAGCGCTCGCGGCCGGTATTGCTCACGCGCTTTGAGACATTGAATGCCGTCGCATCCAGCCCGGCGAGCTTGGCGAGGGCAGACACCGAGACCCCCTGCCGACGGGCAAGGGCATCAATACCGTCCCAAATGGCCCTGTGCGAGAGCATGATCCAGCCTGAAGAGGAATGATGTCATAGTTTGGAATACAGTCCTATCGTATGGCCCGCCAAGCGACTTGTAAAGGGAACCTTTACGATTTAACCCCTGCCGCAACAGTCTCGATCCGGAGCCCCGCCATGAACCAGCCCGCCCAAAATCCGGACCTCATCTACAAGATCGCGACGCGGCAAAGCCTGGACGCCGCCCGCCACACGGGCCGCTATGCCGGCATGCCGGTTGATGCCGCTGATGGCTACATGCATTTTTCGACGGCCAGCCAACTCGCCGAAACCCTGCGCCTGCACTTTAGGGGTCAACGGGACCTGATCCTGCTTGCCGTGCGAACGGCCGATCTGGGCGATGACCTGGTCTGGGAAGCCTCCCGCGGTGGGGCGCTTTTTCCCCATCTCTACAATGGTCCGCTGGTTCTCGATGCGGTGGCCTGGGAAGAACATATTTCTGTTTCGGAAACGGGTGAGTGCATTTTGCCGGAAGCTGTCCAATGATCTTTTCCCCCCTGTCGCCATTGCTGCGGCACGCCGGCATTGCCAAGCTCACCAGCGATACGCTGCTGCGCATGGATCCCGAAACCGCCCATCGCGCCACGATTGCAGCTCTGAGGCTGGGCCTCGCGCCGGTGCAGCAGGAACCGGATGCACCCGAATTGCGCACCAGCCTCTGCGGCCTCGATCTCAGCAATCCGGTCGGCATGGCGGCAGGCTTTGACAAGAATGCAGAAGTGCCGAAACCCCTGGCGCAAGTGGGTTTTGGCATGGTGGAGATCGGCACCGTTACCCCCCGTCCGCAGGCGGGAAACGAAAAGCCGCGCCTCTTTCGCATTGGACCTGCCGAGGGCGTGGTCAACCGCATGGGGTTCAACAATGAGGGTCACGAAGCCGCATTCGCGCGTCTCAAGGGCCTGCGCGTACCGGCTGCCCTTGGGGTCAATATCGGCGCCAACAAGGACAGTGCCGATTTCGTCGCCGACTATGTGCAAGGGGTCAGCCGCTTTGCCGACCTCGCCGACTACCTGACCGTCAATATTTCCTCGCCCAACACGCCAGGCCTGCGCAATCTTCAGGCGGACGAGGCCCTGCGCCGACTGCTCGGGGAGGTGCTCACGGCCCGCGCTAAGGCCCGCACCCGCGTGCCGGTTCTGCTCAAGATTGCGCCGGATCTGGACGAAGCAGGGCTCGATGTCATCGCTTCCGTGATCGCCGCGACCGACCTCGACGGATTGATTGTGTCCAATACGACCCTGTCCCGTGACGGCGTCGGGGGGCTGGAGAATGCCTCAGAGACTGGCGGCCTTTCGGGTCGGCCCCTGTTCGACCTGTCGACCCGCCGCCTCGCGCAGATGCGCCAGCGGGTCGGCACGCTGCCGATCGTCGGCGTGGGCGGCATTCACTCGCCGCAATCGGCGATTGCGAAGATCGAGGCCGGCGCCGACGCCATCCAGCTCTATTCGGCCCTGGTGTTCGGCGGCTTTGACCTGCTCGACCGGATCAAGCGTGGTCTCGTCGCCGGCATTCGCGCGCGTGGCGGCAAGTCTGTTGCCGATATTCGCGGTACCCGGACCGATGACTGGGCCGCCGGGCGCGGCACAATCTAGGCTTGGGCGAACAGGTGCGGCCGGCGCCGCTCTAGCCCCAGCCAATAGATCATGCCACGGCCCAGGAACCAGCAATGCAGGGCCAGCCACAACCCGGCATTGCCAAGTGGCTGCAATGACAGGGCAGCGACCGCGAAGATCAGCAGGGATATGAGCATGCCATTGCGCATCAGCACGTTCTGCGTGGTGCCGATGAGAATGCCGTCATAGACAACCGCCGGCATGAAGGTCAGCGCACAAAGTGCTGCCAGCGGCAGATAGTCCAGCGCGTGGGCCCGTACGGCCTCATTGGTGGTCATGAAACCGATCAGCCAGGGCCCGGTCAGGTACCAGACGAGCCCCAGGCTCGAGGCGATGATGAGGCCCCAGATCATCGACAGGCCATAGGCCTTGTCGAATGCGGGTCGCCAATTGGCTCCTATGGCCTTGCCGGTCAATTGCTCGGCGGCCTGGGCAATGCCGTCGAGGAAGAAACCGACCACCATGAGCAGGTTCAGCAGCACCGCATTGGCGGCCAGCGGCACTTCGCCCATGCGGGACCCCTGTGCTGCAAACCAGGCATAGGCGCTCATCAGGGCGATCGAGCGGATCATCAGGTCGCGGCTGAGCCCGAACATGCGCCGGACCGCCGTCGCGTCCAGCATGTCGGCGAGGCTCAGCCGGGCGAGCATGGCCCGCGCGCCGCCATAATGCCGCACGAGGATGAAAAGCCCGGCCAGCGCCGCAACGATCTGGCCAAGCACAGTGCCGGCCGCGGCCCCGGCTACGCCCCATCCCAGCCCATAGACCAGCGCGACGCTGGCCAGGATGTTGATGCCATGCAGCATGATCTGCAACATCATGCCGGTGCGGGCCGCCGCTCGCCCATAGAACCAGCCCAGGAGCGCGTAGTTGATGAGCGAGAAGGGTGCGGAGGCTATGCGCACGAAGAAATAGGCGGAAAGCGCGCTTGCAACGCCAGGCTCCGGCGCCAGCAAAGCTTCAGAGCCCCAGAGGATCGGCTGCGCTAGGACAATCATCAAAAGGCTGATGCCAAAGCCGAGCACGAGCGCCCGTGACACATGCAGCAGGCCATCGCTCGGATCGCGCGCGCCCACAGCCTGCGCCACGAGGCCCGCCGTGCCGATCCTGAGAAAATAGGCCAGCGAGAACAGCACGTCGAAAACCAATGCGCCCAGAACCAGCCCGCCAAGAAGGCCCGCATCGCCCAGCCGGCCGATCACGGCGATGTCGACAATGCCGACCAGCGGTTCGGTGATGAAGGCCACAGAGGCCGGCAGGGCAATCTTCCAGACATCGGCGTGGCGCACGTCGAAGGGATATTGGGGGCGCTGGATGGACATGGCGGAAAAGATTCTCAGGTGGGCCGCATAGACTAACCGCGGCAGCCTGCGGCGTCATCCCGATCCTAGTTGGCTGGCGGCGTGGCCATCACTTCCCAGATATTGCCTTCGCTGTCAGCAAAATAGGCCGAATAGCCCCACTCGGACTCCGTGCCAGGCGTCACGACCGCGCCGCCTGCGACCAGAACGCGATCCAGGATCGCATCGACTGCCGCTGCGGTCTCGGCGCGGTGGCTGAGAACAAATCCGGGCGTTCCGGCAACGGCGTCCGGCTTGCCGGCGGTCTGGGCAATCTGGTCGCGGGGAAACAGCACGAAGGACAGTCCCGAAGAAAAGAAGAAGGCAACGTGATCTTCGCCCGCGCCGATCTGGCTGTCCTCGATGTCGAACAGTGTGCGGTAGAATTCGAAGGCCCGTTCGAGGTCGTCGACGCCGATGGTGATGATGGAGATATCTGGCTTCATGTGGCGGCTTCGGGCTCAGGTCTTATCGGCGCCGGTCGAGAACAGGGCCTCGAACTGCCCCTCTTCGATACGGGCCGCGGCGATCACCGCCTGGGTGCGGCTATCCACATCAAGCTTCTGCAGGATCGCCGAGACATGGGCTTTGACCGTGGCTTCCGAGATCGACAGTTCATAGGCGATCTGCTTGTTCATCAGCCCGTCGCTGAGCATCATCAGCACGCGCACCTGTTGCGGCGTCAGGCTGCCGAGCCGTTTCATCAGCGCCGTCTGGTCGTCCTCGCCGCCCAGCGTCGTTCCGGAGGGGACGAAGACCTCGCCGGACAGCACCGTCTCGATGGCGCGGCGAATTTCGGTCGGGCCCTCGGATTTGTGGAGATAGCCCGCGGCGCCAAGCTCGAAGGCCCGCCGGACAACGGTCGCATCTTCCACCGCCGAAATGATCATCACCGGAATGTCGGGATATTGGGCACGCAGCAGCAACAGGCCCGAAAATCCGCGTACGCCCGGCATGTTGAGGTCGAGGAGGACCAGGTCACAGTCGCGATCGGCATCAAGGGCCGCGCTGAGCGAGGCCAGGTCTCCCGATTCTTCGACCGTTACCGTCGCGTCACCCCCCGACAGGGTCTGCCGCAATGCGGCGCGGAACAGGGGATGATCGTCGACGATGATAATGCGGCGGCGCGTCATGAACGGTCCGGCCTCCCTCTATGTACAAACCCATAAAGCACCGATTTCCGGCGCTCGCCCTTGCATATTGCGACAATACTTAACGGCTTCTTTACCATGTTTTCCCAAGAGTAACCGTCACACCTTCGTATTGAATCGCGAGGGGTTCGTCTTTCTGTGACAGGGACTTGCCATGGCCCGCGCCTATAACGAAACGGACTATTCCGACCGCAGGGGCCAGGCAGGCGCCGGCGAGTGGCAGGCCTTGCGCGGTGAGCTGGTCGCACTCCTCGACAAGGTCGAGAGCCGTTATTCGCCCGCGGATCAGGCCACTGGCAGCATCCAGCGCCGCGTTCAGCACTTGCGTGAACAGGTCGAAGTCCCCGAGCCCGCCAATCGGCGCCGCGAGGCCCTGCGCTCAGTCAAGCGCGCTGTCGATCGCTTCAGCGAGCGCGACATGGCCTATCCCGAAGAGGCCCAGGATGACCTCGTGGCCGCCATTTCCGAGATTCGCAGCCGCCAGGGTGCGATGCCGTCGCGGCGCGCCAGCGATATGCCGGAATTGCGCGAACTCGGTGCACTGGTCGGTGGCATGAGCCAGCGCCTCGAAACCCTGGAAGGTGAACTCAAGGGCCAGCGCAACGGCGTCGGACAGATCCGCGAAGTCGCCGGGCAGGTCGAGCAGCTGACCCAGGTTGTCGAAATGCTGGCTGGTGCCGTTGGCGAAACCGGCCAGGTAAAACGCCTCGAATCCCAGATGGCCGCACTGGCCGTGATGATCGAGGATGCACCAAAGGTCGATCTCGGCGCCGTAAACGCCCGGCTCGACGACGTCTCGGCCACGGTCGCAAAACTGGCCGACCTGCAGGCCCAGCAGATGGAGCGCGAGATCGCGCGCGACAAGCGCAGCCAGTCGGAAGCCAAAAATGGCGGGGTTGAGCGCCTGGCACCCGCCATGGAGGCGATCGAATCCAGCGTTCGCAACGTCTATGACCGCATCGACGCCATCGAACGCAATGTGACCCTGTCGGCCGGTGACTTCGAGCGCGTGACCACCGAAATGGCCGATATCACCAAGGCCATGAAATCCCTGGCGACCAATCCGGATGGACTCATCGAACGGCTGAACGCACTGGCTGGGCAGTTGGAGTCGATCGACAGCGTCGACAACAATGTCGCCGGGCTCCGGAACGATGTGGCCGATCTGCGTGAGGCCGTCGTCAAGAGCATGGAGCCGCGGTTCCTGCGCATCGAAAGCCAGATCGAAGCGCTTAGCGACAAGGTCGCACCAGCCGATACCGGTGCCGTGCAGGACCAGCTGCGCGCCCTCATGCAGCGCATGGACGATGCCGGTGCCCAGCTTGATGAACTCTCGCGCCTCTATTCAGGCGGCGAGGATCGTCCTGATCTCGAATCGCTGGCATCGATGGTGGCCGAGCGCACCAGTGAAGCCATGGCCAAGAAGGCCCCGGCACCGGTCGCCATGTTTGGGCCCGACAGTCTCAAGAGCATCGAGGATCGGATTGGCGGCCTGATCAAGTCGGCCGGCAAGACGCCCGATTATGACAAGCTGGCCGATCTGGTCGCCAGCCGCGCCTCCGAGGCATTCGCCAAGGCCCCGGCCGGCGCATCCGCAATGGATGGTGAGGGCATGTCCGCGCTCGAGCAGCGCATGACGGCCCTGTTCAACACCGCAGGCAAGGAAACGGCCGAGCGGCTGGCCCGCCTTGAAGCCACCCTGGCCGAACGCGACCGGCCCGCCATGGCCGAGGCTAAGCCCGCATCCCCCGAGGCGGAAATGGCGCAGCCCCCGGCCCGTAACCAGGCGGTCCCATCAGCCGACAGCGCGGCCGAGGTGGCAAAGGCCCTTGACAATACGTATCGGGCGGAAAGCGACACGCGCCTCGATTCAATCCTTGCCAGTCTTGGCGCCAAGCGCAGCGACTCCATGCCCGCCAATCCGGCAGACGATGCGCCGCTGGTCGACAAGGGCGTTGCCAAAGACATGCCGGCAAGTTCGCCCCTCTCGGCGCGGACAGCCAGCGCCCGTCCCGCAAAGCCGGAAATGCCAGCAAGGGCTGAAGCGCCCGCATCCGCCGCGCCGGCCTTCGATCCGACCAAGGTAGATCGTCCGCCGCGCCCGGTGTCGAGCTTCGCCGCCGATGGCGCCGATCCGTTCGCCCAACCGCCTGCGCCGCGGCCCAGTTCGGAGCCGCAGCCCGCGCAGTCGAGCACCAATACCTTTGTCGCCGCTGCCCGGCGGGCACAGCGCGCCAAGCAGGAGCCTGTGGCCAAGGAAGAAAGCAATTCACTCTTTGGCCGGGCCGTGGCCCGCGTGCGGTCCCGGCGCCGGGACGGTACTGAGCAGGCCGCTCCGACAGAAGCGCCGGTCGCGCCCGTTGCTGCGGCGCTGGTCGCGCCGATCCCCGCCATTGCCGAGCCATCCAGTGTTGCGCCGGAAGCGCGGCAGGAAAAACCGGCCAAGCGCGCCAAGGCCGAAAAGCCCACCCGGCGCCAGGCAGCACCCAAGGCCCCTGCCGAGGAAAGTTTCCTCACGCGCCACCGGCGACCGCTCCTCCTGGCGGCGACGCTGGTCGCGGTATCGATGCTGGCACTCAACCTGGTCCTGCAGCGTTCGGCCCAGCAGGTCGCGGCGCCAACAGCCAGCGCCTCGGCCCCGGCAACACAAACCAGCAATCCGCCGCCTTCTGACGATCAGTCCTCGGTTGTTCCGCCGCGCGTCATCGATCTGGTCGACACGGTCGCCACCGGTACCATCAATCCCGGCGAGCCGATGAGCTTCACCAAGTCCGCGCTGGCCACGCCGATGCCCTCAAAGCTGCAGCCGGTCACGGCCGCCGCGGCCGAGGGTGCAGACACGCCCGACACCGCCGACGCGATCAATACCGGGGCCATCGAGGTCCAGTCACTGCCACTGCCGCCCGAAGCCCTTGGCCCCGAAGCTTTCCGGCAGGCGGCCGCTGATGGTGACGCGCGGGCCCAGTTTGAGCTTGCCGCCATCTATACCGAAGGCCAGGTGGTGCCGCAGGACTATGCGGAAGCCGCGGTCTGGTACGAACGGGCCGCAGCCCAGGGCTTTGCACCGGCACAATATCGGCTCGGCAACCTCTTCGAGATGGGAACCGGGGTCGAGCAGGATCTCGACCAGGCGCGCCTGTGGTATCAGCGCGCTGCCGAAGCGGGCAATCGCATGGCCATGCATAACCTGGCGGCCCTTTATGCCGGTGGACAGATGGGCGACCAGCAGTTCGAAATGGCGGCGGAATGGTTCGAGCGGGCCGCAGCGCGCGGCATGACCGACAGCCAGTTCAATCTCGGCATGCTCTATGCCCGCGGCCTGGGCGTCGATCAGGATTTCGAGCAATCCTACAAATGGTTCTCGTTGGCGGCCCGGAGCGGTGACGCTGATGCCGGGCGCGCCCGCGACGACATCGCAAAGTCCCTCACGGCCGATGCGGTCGGCCGGCTCAATGGTCAGGTCGAGGCCTGGACGGCCGAACCGATCGACCTTGCCGCCAACTTTGCGCCCATCGGCACCTGGACCGAAGATTTCGTGCCCGGAGAAACGATCGCCACCAAGGACGTGGTGCTCAAGGTGCAGCAGGCCCTGACGCGCCTCGGCTTCGATGTGGGCACGCCCGATGGCGTTGCCGGGCCCAAGACCGCCCAGGCCGTTCGCGCCTTCGAGCGCGGCGTCGGCATGAGCGAAATTGGCCAGATCAATCCGCGGTTCCTTGCAGTACTGGGCAGCCAGCCCGTCTAGACGTGACGCGGGTCAGCATTTTCATGCCGGGCCGCCTGTGCCCGGCATTGTTTTTTCGGTCCGGCGCCACTTTGACCTCTTGTTGACGGACCGCTGTGTAAGATGGGTGTCCAAACAGCTGGACCGTAAGCCGTGCAGATCTATCTGCCCATTGCCGAGCTTTCCGTAAACCTCTTCTTCCTCGTGGGAATTGGCGGGGCAGTGGGCTTTTTGTCCGGGCTGTTCGGAGTTGGTGGCGGGTTCCTGCTTACTCCTCTCCTGATCTTTTCCGGCGTGCCAACCGCCGTTGCCGTAGCCTCGGTGACGGGTCAGGTGGTGGCTGCCTCGACATCGGGGGCGCTCAGTCACTACCGGCGCGGCGGTATCGACCTGCATCTGGCCATGTATCTGGTGCTATCCGGCATTCTCGGGGCTTTTGGAGGCGTGGCTGCCTTTGCCCTCCTGCGCGATGCCGGCCAGCTCGACCTCGTCATTTCGCTCGGCTTCCTCGTGCTGCTCGGCTCGGTCGGAATTTTGATGCTGCAGGAATCCATCCGGGCGCTGCTCAAGCGCCGGCAGGGCGTGGTCGTGCGTGAACGCCTGCCGCACCAGCACAGCTGGATTCACGGGCTTCCTATGCGCGTGCGCTTCAAGAAAAGCCGGCTCTATATCAGCGTCCTGCCGGTCCTGGTCATCGGTCTGTTCATCGGCTTCGTCGGCTCGCTGCTGGGTATCGGTGGCGGTTTCATCATGGTGCCGGCTCTAGTCTATCTGCTGCGCGTGCCCGGCAATGTGGTGATCGGAACGTCCTTGGCCCAGGTCGTCGCCATGATGGCCGCGACCACTATTCTTCATGCCGTGCAAAGCCAGAGCGTCGATATCCTGCTCGCCTTCTGTCTCATGGTCGGCGGGGTGGCGGGCGCCCAGTTTGGTGCTGCTGCCGGTCGCAACCTCCGGGGCGAGCAATTGCGCGGGCTTCTGGCCCTGCTGATCCTCGCCGTAGCCATCCGCTTCGGCCTGTCGCTGGTGCTCACCCCAGCCGATCCGTTCACCATGGCCGTGATGGGGCCGGTGCGATGAGGCGGCTCTGGCTATCGCTTCTGGTCATGATCGCGCTGGCGACCCCGGCGCTGGGCGAGCGGCTGATCTCGACGCTTTCCAATGAAAATGTCGACATCACCTCGAGCTTTGATGGCGAGCGGATGACCTTTTACGGGACCGTGGCGCCCGACGTCGGATCAGGACAGCGCTTCGTTGATGGGCCATTCCATGTGATCATCGCCATTGTCGGTCCGGCGCAGGACCGGGTTGCCCGTGAAAAGGCCAATGTCTTCGGTGTCTGGCTCAATACCGATGAAATGCGTTTCCGGCATTTTCCCAGCTATTTCCACGTCCTGGCCAGCGACCGGCTGACCAATATCACCGACCTGTCGACGCTGGCGACCAACTATATCCTGCCTGAGGCCCATGCCACCGCGCCCAATGAGGCCGGTTGGGCCAAGACGTTGAAATTCGGTCGTGAACTGGTGCGGCTGATGACCCAGCAGCGCCTGTTCGGCGTGCAGGAGAATGCGGTTAACTTCTTGTCGGACAACTTTTATTCGGCCCAGTTGACCCTGCCCAGCCATGCGCCGCCTGGTCCCTATCTGGCCCTGACCTATGTGTTCAAGAACGGCGAGATCATTGCCCGGAAGTCGGAAGGATTTGCGGTGCGCAAGATCGGATTCGAGCGGTTTCTGGCGCAATCGGCGGTGCAGAGCCCATTCTTCTATGGCCTGGCCTGCGTTGTCCTGGCGCTATTCACCGGCTGGCTGGGTGGCCTGATCTTCAAGCGATAACAGGCATTTAGCCGCCGATCAGCCGACGCGCCGGGACCGGATAGGTGCGGTCGCGGCCCAGCATGACGACCTCCAGAGCCGAAAAATTGAAGAGACCGGCAAAGGCGGGGGAGAGGATGTTGAGGGCGCCGGTGGAGCTGCCATAGGCCGGCAGGATCATCAGCCGGTTGTCATGCACGAAACAGGGTTTGCGGACCGAGCGGCCGTCCATGGCGAGGCGGGCCGCCGGGTGCAAGTGCCCGCAGATCAAGCCTTTTTTGCCGCGCTGCGGCTCGTGGGCAAGCGCCAGTCCGTCCAGTTCAAGTTCCGGAAGGCAAGTGCCACCGAGACTGGTGGGCGCCGGGTCGTGATTGCCTGAAAGCCAGGTGCAGGAGACGCTGTCGGTGATAGCATCGAGGCGCATCCGGTCCGAATGCGTTAGCAGACTGTGCGCATCTGCACGATGAAACGTGTCACCGAGGGCAATTAGGTGACGCGCGCCGGTGCGCCGCAGATCCAATTCCAGACGCGTCAGCGTCATGCCCGTATCGTAGGGCGGCAGCATCTGGCCGCGACGGGCAAAACTGGCCATCTTTTCGAAATGCAGGTCGGCGACGAGCAGGGTCTCGCGGGCACGCCAAAAAAGGGCGCCGGAGGGCAGAGGCTCGAAATTGTGGCCGGCGAAACGGAGCACGGAAACGTCCGGATTTGGATGAGCAAAGGCGAGGTTGGTCATATGGTCTTTTCGCGTGTCCTGCGGAAGCCCCCTTCACCCGTCTCGACCTGCGGTCAATCCACCCTCTCCCCTGTGGGGAGCGGAACGGGTCAGCGATTGCCAAGAGCTTCGCGCAACAGTTCCTCGGCTGCATCAGCCATAGCTGATTCCCGCGCTTCCCCGAAAATGGGTTCCTTGCCGATATCGAGCATGACCGGGACGGCGAGCGGGGAAATCTGCGGCAGGGGCTTGTGGACGATGTGGTGGCGGATGCGGGCCAGCATCTGGCCCAGGCGCTCGATGTCGAGCAGGCCGCGCGCCGCGTCGTGCCGGGTGGCCTGAATCAGGATGTGGTCCGGCTCGTGCTGGTAGAGCACGTCATAGATGAGATCAGAACTCATGGTGATCTGGCGGCCGGTCTTTTCCTTGCCGGGATGGCGGCGTTCGATGAGCCCGGCAATGATCGCGCAATTGCGGAAGGTGCGCTTCATCAGCGCCGATTCATCGAGCCAGGCCTCGAGATCGTCGCCCAGCATGTCCTCGGAGAACAATTCGTCGAGCGATAGCCGGCCGGTTCGGATGAGGGCGGAAAGATCGCTCAACCCCCAGATGCCCAGCGAATATTCGCTGGCGACGAAACCGAGGGGCCGGGCGCGCATACGCTCAAGCCTGCGGGTGAGCAACATGCCCAGTGTCTGATGCGCCAGCCGGCCCTCGAACGGGTAGCAGACGAGGAAATTGTTGGTGCCGCGGGGAAAGGTTTCCACGAGCAGGCTGTCGCGGCGCGGCAGCACCGAGACGTCGCGCTGCAGGCGCAGCCAGTCGCTGACCTGACCGGGCAGCTTGTGCCAGCTCTCGGGCGTGTCCATGATGCGCCGGACGCGCTCGGCGAGATAGGTCGAGAGCGGAAACTTGCCGCCCATATAGGAGGGAATTTTCGGGTCCTTCGAGAAGGCGCGCGAGACAAAGGCCTCATTGTCCTTCATGCCTTCGAAGGCGACAATCTCGCCGCCGAAAATGAAGGTGTCGCCCAAGGTCAGGGTGCCGAAGAAATATTCTTCCATTTCCCCCAGGACACGCCCGCCGGCGCCGATCGGGCCGGTGGTCCGGCCCTGCTTCTGGCCGCGTCCGCGCACCAGCCGCACCCGCACCATGGGCTCTTCGATGATGGTGCCGATATTGAGCCGGTATTGCTGGGCCACCTGCGGATTGGCCAGCCGCCAGAGTCCGTCGGGGGTGAGGCGCAGACGCGCATAACGTTCATAGGCCCGCAGGGCATAGCCGCCGGTGGCGACGAAATCGAGCACGCGGTCGAACTGGCTGCGGGAGAGGTCACGATAGGGCCAGGCGTGACTGACCTCGGCGAACAGGTCATCGGCGCTGAACGGGGCGGCGCAGGCCATGCCCAGGACATGCTGGGCGAGGACGTCATAGCCGCCCGGATGGGGGTCTTCGCTGTCCTGATGGCCTTCGGCCACGGCCTCGACTGCGGCCTCGCATTCGAGCACTTCGAAGCGATTGGAGGGCACGAGGACGGCGCGTGACGGATCGTCGAGCCGGTGATTGGCGCGACCGATGCGCTGGAGCATGCGCGAGGAGCCCTTGGGCGCGCCTACCTGCACCACCAGATCCACATCGCCCCAGTCGATGCCGAGATCGAGGGTGGAGGTGCAGACCACGGCCTTGAGCCTGCCGCCGGCCATGGCCGCCTCGACTTTGCGGCGCTGCTCGACCGATAGCGAACCGTGATGCAGGGCAATGGGCAGCATGTCCTCGTTGATATCCCAGAGCCCCTGGAACAGCATCTCCGCCTGGGAGCGGGTATTGACGAACAACAGGCTGGTGCGATGGCGCTTGATGGTCTCGTAGAGATCGTGATGCGCGTAGCTGGCGGAGTGTCCGGCCCAGGGCAGGCGCGCCTCGGTTTCCAGAATGGTGAGTTCGGGCGCCGCGCCTCCGGCCATGCGCAACAGGTCGGTGCGGCGGTGGGGCAGGGGCTGTGCAATCCAGTCCCGCAACAGGTCCGGCCGCGCCACCGTGGCCGAGAGGGCGGTGATGTGCAGCTCGGGCGCAAGATGCGCCAGCCGGGCGAGGCCCAGGGACAAGAGGTCCCCGCGCTTGGAGGTGACGAGGGCATGAAGCTCGTCGAGCACGACGCGCTTGAGGCTGCCGAACATCAGCTCGGCATGAGGATGGGAGATCAGGAGCGCCAATTGCTCGGGCGTCGTCAGCATGACCTGCGGCGGTCGTATCCTCTGGCGCGCCCGCTTGGCGGCGGAGGTGTCGCCCGTCCGGGCCTCGACGCGGATCGGCAGGCCCATTTCGGCAATCGGCGCAGAGAGGTTGCGCTGCACATCCACCGCCAGGGCCTTGAGCGGCGAGATATAGAGCGTGTGCAGACCCTCGAAGCCGCCCTCGACCAGATCCGCCAGGGTCGGCAGGAACCCGGCCAGCGTCTTGCCCGCGCCGGTCGGGGCAATGAGCAACTGGCTGGCGCCGGATTGATAGGATGAGAGGACATCGAGCTGGTGCTGGCGCGGGGACCAACCGCGCGTGGTGAACCAGGCCTCGATAATGGGGGGGAGGGTGGTCATGGCGATGGCGACGCCAGTGGCGCGCGCACCTTCACGGCGGTTGTACCATCCGCCGGCACGTCACCATGCGCAGCGCGCGGGCCGCCTCCCCAAGAGGAGCGGTGAAGGAGAGACTGTGACCCGCTTTGCGACACATGGCACCTAATACAAATCAGTCGCGAGCCTATATGATGGTCCTGACCCTGCCAAACGGAGTGGACCGATGACAGAAGACTATCGCCCTGAGCCGCGTTCGGGATTGGCCCGCTTCATGGGCGGCAGCCCGGTTTCGGTGGTGATCAAGCTGGTGCTGATCTCGCTTTTCGTGGGTTTCGTGATGTCGGTCTTCGGTTTCAACGCTGCCGATCTGGTGCGCGGAGCCGTGGACATGGTGCGCGAGGCGTTGCGCGATGGCGCCGGGGTTTTCCGGCAACTGCTGAACTATGTGCTGGCGGGCGCGGCCATCGTCGTGCCGGTCTGGCTGCTGCTGCGGCTGACGCGAGGACGCTGACATGGCCGACACCACTCGGCTGACCCCGCAGGCGGCCCTGGCCCATCTCGTCGCCCATGGCCTGCAGATGGAGAGTGATGCCAAGGGCCGGCGTATCGCCATCGGCCTGGCGGGTGGGCCCGGCACCGGCAAATCGACGCTGGCCGTCGAACTCGTCGCCATGCTCAATGCGGCGCGGCCGGGCAGCGCCGCCTATGTGCCCATGGATGGCTTTCATATGAAGCACGCCAAGATCGAGGCCATGGGGCAGACCGACTACAAGGGCGCGCCTCACACCTTTGAGGGCGCGGAATTTTTCAATTTTCTCAGCCGGCTGAAAGCCGCGCAGGGCGCGGTGAGCGGACCCGGATACAGCCGCAAGATCGAGGACACGGTGGACGATGCTTTCACCGTTGATGGCGACGTGCGCATCCTGGTGGTGGAAGGCAATTACCTGCTGCAGACCGATGGCCCCTGGGCGGGGATCAGGCCGCTCCTGGACTATGCGGTCTTCATCCACGTGCCGCGCGAACTGGTGCGCGCCCGGCTGATGAAGCGGCATGGCGAGGAAGGCCTGTTTTCCGAGGACCGCAATCGCGCCCATATCGAGCGCAATGACCTGCCCAATTACGACCGCGTGGAAGCCTCAAGGGACCGGGCGGACCTGGTGATCGAGATCGAGACGGTGGTTTGAGCGGCTTCCGGGTCATTCCCGCGAACGCGGGAAGCTTTGGTTTGGCGGGGTGAAACGGGGGCTCCCGCTTTCGCGGGAGTGACCTTGTGGGTGGTTGTGGTAGCGCAAGGCGGTGCGCAGGCGGATGGTCCGGTCACCCCACCCTCGGTCCCTCCCCCTCTAGGGGAGGGAGGCGCAGGGGCTAGCGCTCGGCTCCCGGGCGATTTTCAGTGTGATTTGCATTTCCACCGGGTCATTCCCGCGAAAGCGGGAAGCTTTGGTTTGGTGGGGTGAAACGGAGGCTCCCGCTTTCGCGGGAGTGACATTGTGCCGGGCTGCACACTTGTGAGCGTACGCCTTCGGCTAAAAGCCGCCGCCGGTTTTGAAGCCGCCATGTTTGCGGGTGCCGGAGGAGCCGGTGCGGGGGCGGGAGAAGCCGCCGCCCGATCCGCCGCCGGTTGATCCGCCCCAGCCGCCGCCGAAACCACCGCCAAAACCGCCGCGACCGGGTTTGCTCTTGCCGCCCGACGGGCTGCCGCCAAAGCTGCTGTCGGGCCACTGGAACCCGCCGCCGCCGTCGGACCATGGCCCGGAATTGCTGTTGCGATTGGAGCGCGTGGGCTGATAGCCCGAGCCCCATTCCGAGCCCTTGGCCCAGTTCTGGCTGCGCTGCCACTGGTCCCAATAGGACGCGGCGGTGATGGTGCCGCGCAGGAAGTCGTTGAGCATGTCGCCGACCAGCCGGTCTTCCTTGAAGCTCGAGCGGGGATCGTCGAAGCGCTGCTTCTTGAACTCCCACTGGATGTCTTCGAGCTCGCGGCGGCGCGCGGCGAGGGTCTTGAGGCGATCGCGTTGCTCGCGGCTGTCCTCGTCTTCTTCGCGGACGCGGGTGCGGGCTTCGTCGATCTGGGCGACGATGGTGTCGTCCTGCCCGGTGCGGGTGCGCCGGGCCTCGGCGAGCAGGGTCTGGATATCCTCGCGGCCCAGGGCGGCGGCGAGGGCCGAAGTGGCCGTCTCGAAGGCCGGATCCTTGCCCTCGGCGAGTGCGTGGAGCGATTTGGCGGCCGTGTCGCGCTGGTCCTCGGCTTCCACGATATGGGCGTCGACCTCTTCGATTTCAGCCTGGGCGGCGGCGATGGCCTGTCGGACCGGGGCACCCCCGGCGCGGTCGACGGCGGCGGCCTCCATGGCCTGCAGCTTCTGTTCGGCCTCGGAAACGGCCGCTTCCTGGCGGTCGGCATGCTCGCGCAGGCGCAACGGAATTTCGTTGAGCATCGCGTAGTTGGGCCGGGCCTTGAGGAACCCGATCAGATTGGCGACAAGGCCGTCGAAATAGCGGACGAGGTTGTTGGCGCGATAGCCGGAGGTGCCGTAGCCAGCGTCCCACAGATACATGAACAGCGGATCGTCGCGATAGGGTCGGCCCTTGTCCTCGCGGTCCTTCTCGGCCTGTTCGGTCTTGCGCAGCGACTGCTCGGCAATGCGGTCGAGCTCTTCGGTTTCGGCGCGCTGCGCCGTGTAGGCGGGTTCGCTGGCGAGGAGCGCCGCCTGCTGGTCGGTCAGGCGCTTGAGTTCGGCCTGTTGTTCCTCGAGACGCGCAACGGCGGCACTGCGCCGCTCGACCAGCCTTGAGCGGGCCTCGTCGAAATCGCCGATGGTCTTTTCGGCCTTGGCGACATCCTTGGCATGGGACTTGAGCATGTCCCGCGCCTGCCGCTCGGCCGTGGAAATGGTGCCGTCGAGTTCGCCCTGGATGGCGGGGTCGAGGCGGAACTGCGCCAATTGGCGGAACAGCTCGGCTTCGCTTTCCTTGATCTTGGTGATGCGTTCGGCCGTGCGGGCGAGGCGGCGGGAGATTTCGTCTTCCTCGCGCCGGATGTCGCGCATCGCCTCTTCGAGGCTGGCCAGGGCCTGGGGTCCGCCTATGCTCATCGCCTCACCACCGGGTCACAGCGCCGCCCATGACGGGCATGAGATATTCGACGTCAAGGAAGCCATCCTGCTTGCGGCCCACTTCATTGCCCTGGATGATGCCGTCGTCGCGCTTGTCGGCGGCCACGGCCGTGTAGATGGATTCGGGAACGCGCACGCCCCACATCGACACGACTTCTGTTTCCCCGTTCTCCTCGTTGAGGATGGGCAGCGACAAGACATCGCCATTGGCCTCGATGGCCTCGACCACGAGGTAGTAATTGGTGGCGTCGGTATTGATTTCGGGGAAGGTCCAGAAGCCCGAATCCACCCCTTCGCGATTGACGACGCGCAGCGAATAGGCCTGGCGCAGCTGGTCGCGCAGGGCCGTGAGGCTGGCCACCGCCTCCTCGGCGCCCTCGCGATTGCCTTCGCTGGCAAAGGCCTTGCCGCGCTGCACGATGGCTTCGGCCTGAACCACGGCGGACTGCACCTTGGTTTCCTCGAAGATGGTCTGGTAGAGCCCGTCCATCTGGGCCGGCAGGCCCTCGACCAGTTCGAGGCGCGCCTGTTCGGCCTGCCCGGCCTGATAGGGCTGCCAGATGCCGAAATAGCCCACCGAGAGCAAGAGGACGGCGCCCAGCGCAATCAGCGCCGGCCGGCCCCAGCTCTTGCGGCCGACATAGAGCCGGGCGAGGGTGGTGCCCAGGCCCGGCGCCGGCGGTTCATAGGTGAACCGGCTTTCAGCCAGGGCTGCCACGCCTTCCTTGAGGATGTGGTCGGGAACCTCGATGCCCTGGTCGTGATAGACCGAGCGCAGGCGCTCGATGAGCTGCTTCTCGCGGGCGGCGCCATCGAGTTCGCGCGTCACCAGATCCTGCCGGTGACGGAGCGTGTCGACCACGTCCATCGCCAGCATGACCTCGTCGAGCGGAGCGCCGGGCTTGGCTGTTGCGTCACTCATGGGCTGAAGATACCCGTCCGGTCAAAGAGCCCTCAGTTCCTGGTTTCGAGCAGAAGCGCATTGCCTTCGGCGGCGAGGGTGGCGAGGCGCCGCTTGCCGTCCTCCACCGCGTCGCGGATTTCTGCCGAGTTCTTGGTCGAGGCCACGCGCATCTCGTTGATGATGGTGCGGCTCTTCTCCTGGAAGTTGACGACGGAATCGACCAGCTTCTTGACGGCGTCGGCGCGCACGGTGGGGCCATAACCGGCCTTGACCGCCTCTTCCTGCACCTTGTCGCCAATCTCGGAAAGCGTCTCCAGCGACTTGGACATGCCTTCCTTCATGGCATTGAGGGTTTCGGTCGATTCATGCAGGCCGAACATGCCGGTAAAGGAGGCGCTGAGCGCGGTCAGGACGGTCTCGTTGGTCGAGAAGAACGAAATCGACTGCTGATAGACGCGCTCCTTGGCATTGGTGGTCTGCATCAGACGCGCCATGACGACTTCGGACGTATTGTAGGAAATGGTCAGATTGTCCGAGAGGTCCTTGGCGATCTGGTAGCGCTTTTCCTCGTTCTGCATTTCGCGCAGGCGCTCGTCGCGCGCCATTTCGAGGCGGGCGCGGTCGGCCGGTACGGTACCGGAAAAGGCGGCCAGTTCATCGGCCGACTTCTGCAGGATGTTTTTCTTTTCCTCGAGGCGCTTCTCGGCGGTCTGCAGCACTTCGAGCGCCATGACTTCGGACTGTTTCAGCGCGCCGCGGAAATCCCGATAGGCCTCGAGAATGGTCTGCTCGCGGTCGATCTGGTCCTTGGTGTCGCGCGTCACATCCAGATAAGTGTCGCGGATCTTGTTGAAGCGGGTGGCGATGTCGCCACGGCTCACCTTCATCCAGACATTGGAGGCGCGCTCGAACAGATCGAGCTTGTTGTCGGCAAGCTGGTCGACCATGCCCTTGGCATCGTCGCGGATGGAGTCGAAGCCCTTTGTGATGTCTTCGTAGCGCTCGCCGATCTTCATGGCGGCGACCTGTTCGCGCACCACTTCGTTGAAGGCGCTGGCCTGGCTGAGGGTACGGCCGATCAGGATGACGCGGGTTTCATCCAGTTCGGTGATCTGGGCAAGCAGCCCGGTAATGGGAGCCTCAGCCTGGTTTTCCGGCCAGATGCCGAGGTCGCGAATGGCGTTCACGGCCTTGTCGAGATACTGCAGCGGCTTTTCCGCAATGGCGGGCATCGCCGTCTGGGCCTCTGTGGTGGCGGTGTTCACTGGATCGGTCATGACTGGCTCCCTTTGGTGGCCGGACCGTCGTCTGCGGCCCTGACTCTAGATTGCGTCTATGGGCCCCCCTGACAATTGCATGTTGACCGGGCGACAACTATTTACACCATATTGGTGCGAAAAAGCCGCACGTAAAGAAGGGTTGGGCCAACGAGCCCTCCGGACCTGGGAGGCTCGATGCAATTCGGCGGACGCTATCAGATCGCAGCACCCAGACTTGCCGTCTGGGAAGCCCTCAACGACCCTGAGACGCTCAAGGCCGCCATTCCCGGTTGCAGCCGCATCGCCTGGACCGGCCCGGCCAGCCTCGATCTAGACATTACCGTCAATCTGGGGGTGATGAAGCCCGTGTTCAAAGGCGAGCTGCTGCTGACCGATGTCGAGCCGGCGGAGCGTTACCGGCTGGCCGGCAAGGGCAAGGGTGGCCTGCTGGGCCTGGCGGAAGGCGCCGCCAATATCGCGCTCGAAGACAATGAAGGGGGAACCCTTCTGGCCTTTACGGCGGAGGGTGGCGCATCGGGTCAGATCATGAAACTGGGCAAGGCCATTGTCGGCAATTCGGCCCAGAAGATCATCGACGGCTTCTTCGAACGATTCGCGACGGCCATGGGCGCCGAGATCATTCCCCTAGGCCCTGCTTAAGGGTTTGCTCACCATGCCGGAAGGCGCCTTGGAGCGGCCATCATTCCGCCGCCGGCGATGCCGTAGAGACAGGGCGGTCTCTACAATTTGTGTCGAATTGCATCATGTCCATGTCCGCCCGCGACAGTATTGCCCTCTATTTCATCGCCAGCCTGGCGGTTCTCGTCACGCTCTATGCCGATGCCGACCTGGGAAAACTGTTCACGATGATCCTGGCCCGGCTTTAGGGGGTGTTACCCTTCGGCTGGTTCGAGATGGTGCTCCGGCCCCCGGGGTCGCTTTGCATCAGTGGCTAGACCTCTGCCGGGGTTAAATTGCAAAATCTCAGGATGGGCCCCGGCCTTCGCCGGGGTGACAGCAGAGATCTTGGAGCAACAATCCCGTGTACGGACGGTCAGGTGCCAGCCCGCCAGTGTGCGGATGGTTCCCGGCGGCGTTGGATTGCCTCAACATCGAAGTGCCAGTTCGCGCCTGTTCAATACTGGAGCGTCCTGCGCGAATTTTGACCAATCGGAAAAAATTTGTCGCTTCCCTCTTGCAGGCGCGATGATTGCACGATTTTATCCCTTTTCAGCGCATTGAGATTGTCCGTCGGTTTTCCCGGCGCTCGGTGCGAGACAGGGAGACACCATCAATGAAAATTTCGATCCTCACCAAGGCCATGGCTGGCGGCGTTGCGCTTTCCGCCGTTCTGACCGGGGCGGCCCTGGCCGATCCGGCGCTGATCTACGATCTGGGCGGCAAGTTCGACAAGTCGTTCAACGAGTCGGCCTATAACGGTGCCGAAGCCTGGAAGACCGAGACCGGCGGCGCGTACGTCGACCTCGAACTGCAGAACGACGCGCAGCGCGAGCAGGCCCTTCGCCGCTTTGCTTCGCAGGGCTCCAACCCAATCGTGGTGATGAGCTTCATGTGGGAATCGGTGCTGGGTGCCCTGGCTGCCGAATTCCCCGACACCAACTTCGTGGTGATCGACTCGGTCGTCGACGGCCCGAACGTGCAGTCGCTGCTGTTCGACGAGCATACCGGCTCGTACCTGGTTGGCGCGCTGGCCGCTCTCAAGTCCGAAACCGGCACTGTCGGCTTCGTCGGCGGCATGGACGTGCCCCTGATCCACAAGTTCTATTGCGGCTATGCCCAGGGCGCCAAGGCGGTCAATCCTGATGCGACCGTGATCGAATCCTATACCGGTACCACCCCGGCTGCCTGGAACGATCCGGTCACCGCTGGCGAATTGGCCAAGGCTGCCATGGACCAGGGTGCGGACGTCGTCTTCGCCGCTGCCGGTGGCTCGGGCCTCGGCGTGCTGCAGGCCATGGCCGATGCCGGCAAGTACTCGATCGGCGTCGATAGCAACCAGAACTACCTGCACCCCGGTTCGGTCCTGACCTCGATGCTCAAGCGCGTCGACAATGCCGTGGGCCTGGCCTTCACCGAAGCCGGTGACGACGCCACCTTCAAGCCCGGCCTGACGACCCTGGGCCTCGAAGGCGACTTTGTCGGCTATGCCCTCGACGAGCATAACCAGGACCTGATCACCGAAGACATGATCACTGCGGTCGAAGACCTCAAGGCCAAGATCATGTCGGGTGAAATCGTGGTTCACGACTACACCACCGACTCCACCTGCCCGGCCTAAGCGGTCAGTCATGAACGGCGAAAACGCCAATACGCAGCGGCCGGAAACGGCCGCTGCTCCCACACCGGCCAATGGCTGGGCGATCGAGCTTGAGAACATCAACAAGAGCTTCGGGCCCGTCCATGCCAACAAGGACATCGACCTCAAGGTCGCGCGCGGCACCATCCACGGCATCGTGGGGGAGAACGGCGCGGGCAAATCGACCCTGATGTCCATCCTCTATGGATTTTACACCGCCGACAGCGGCACCATCCGCGTCAATGGCGCCATTGCCGATATCAGCGACAGCCGTCATGCGCTGGCGCTCGGCATTGGCATGGTGCACCAGCACTTCATGCTGGTCGACAATTTCTCGGTCCTCGAAAACGTCGTACTCGGCGCCGAGGACTCCGGCTTCATCAAGCCCAGTCTCGACCGGGCGCGGCGCGAACTCGACCGGCTCGAAAAGGAATACGAGCTCGAAGTCGATCCCGATGCCATCATCGAAGACATTTCGGTGGGCCAGCAGCAGCGCGTGGAAATCCTCAAGGCGCTCTATCGCGGTGCCGAGACGCTGATCCTCGACGAGCCGACCGGGGTGTTGACCCCCAAGGAGGCCGATGACCTGTTCCGCGTGCTGCGGACGCTGCGCGAACAGGGCAAGACGGTGATCCTGATCACCCACAAGCTGCGCGAGATCATGGCCATCACCGACAGTGTATCGGTGATGCGCCAGGGTGAAATGGTGGCCACGGTCCAGACCGCCGAGACCAGTCCGGAAGAGTTGGCCGAACTCATGGTTGGCCGCCGCGTGCTGCTGCGCGTGGAAAAGGGCGCTGCCAATCCCGGCAAGGACCTGCTCGAGGTCAACAATCTCGTGGTGGCCGACGACATGGGCGTCGTTCGCGTCAAGGATGTGAGCTTTACCGTGCGCGCCGGGGAAATCGTCGGCATTGCCGGCGTTTCTGGCAATGGCCAATCGGAACTGCTCGAGGCCATTACCGGCATGCGCGACCAGAAATCGGGCACCGTGTCGATCAAGGGCAATCAACTGCACCTGCGGGGCGACGACGGCGCGGCGCGGGCGCGCGCGGGCGGTTTGGCGCATGTGCCCGAAGACCGTCAGCGCATGGGCCTCGTCACCGGCTTCCAGGAATGGGAAAACGCCATCCTCGGCTATTCGGACAGCCCGGAATACCGCAAGGGCCTGCTGCTCGATATCGGCATGGCCAAGGAAAAGGCGGCCGAACACGTCAAGACTTTTGACGTGCGCCCGGCCGATATCAACCTCAAGACCTCGCTGTTTTCCGGTGGCAACCAGCAGAAAATCGTGTTGGCGCGCGAGATGGATCGGGACCCCGATGTGCTCGTTGTCGGCCAGCCGACGCGCGGCGTCGATATCGGCGCCATCGAATTCATCCATAACCAGATCATCAAGATGCGGGACGAGGGCAAGGCCATCCTATTGGTATCGGTCGAGCTCGACGAAATCCGCTCGCTCGCCGACCGTATCCTCGTCATGTTCGACGGCGTGATCGTGGGCGAGGCCGATCCGGCGACCGCCACCGAGGGCGACCTCGGCCTGATGATGGCCGGCATCAACCAGAAGGCCAGCCCGCGCGGCCTCGGCATTGCCGAACAGGGACCGCTGCCATGAGTGCGCTGAAGCCTCTTCCCCGCTGGGCCGACGTGGCCCTTCTGCCGCTGCTCAACCTGCTCCTGGCCTTCGTGGTCTCGGGCATCGTGGTGCTGGCGATCGGGCACAACCCGTTCACCGCCATCTGGGCCATCATCACCGGCGCCTTCGGCAATGGCTACAATATCGGCTATACGCTCTACTACGCGACCAACTTCGTCTTTGCCGGCCTCGCCGTCGCCATCGCGGCGCATGGCGGGCTGTTCAATATCGGCGGCAATGGCCAGGCCTATATTGCGGGATTGGGCGTGATCGTGGTCGCCCTGGCGCTGCAGGATACGCACTGGCTGCTGATCGCGCCGGTCGCCATCCTCGCCGCGGCGCTGTTCGGTGGCGTCTGGGCCTTCATCCCGGGCTATCTGCAGGCCAAGCGCGGCAGCCATGTGGTGATCACCACCATCATGTTCAATTTCATCGCCTCGGCGGTGATGATCTACATGCTCAATCGGGTGCTGAAGCCCGCCGGCGTATCGGGGCCGGAATCGGCCATGCTGGCGGAAGGCGCGCGCATGCCCAAGCTGGGCACGTTCTTTGCCCCGTTCAACTATACCCCGGTCAATTTCTCGATCTTCCTGGCCATTGCGGCCCTGATCGGCGTCTATGTGCTCATCTGGCATACGCGCTTCGGCTATGCGCTGCGGGTCATGGGGCAGAACCCGACGGCCTCGCGCTATGCCGGTATTTCCAACTCCAAGATGATCATGGTGACCATGACGCTTTCGGGCGCGCTGGCCGGCATGGTGGCGTTCAACGAGGTGTTCGGCGTGCAGCACCGGCTGGTGCTCGACTTCGTCGCCGACGCCGGCTTCGTCGGCATCGCCGTGGCGCTGATGGGCCGCAACCACCCGATCGGCATTGCCTTTGCGGCATTGTTGTTCGGAGCGCTCTACCAGGGCGGCAACGAGCTGCAATATGTGATTTCCGGGCTCGACCGCACCGTGGTGGTGATCATCCAGGCCCTGGTGATCCTGTTTACCGGCGCCATGGAAGGGCTATTCCGCCCGGGTCTGCAACGCACGATGATGCTGTTCTCGCCCGAGCAGAAGGCCGAGGCCATTGCCCGCGAAACCGTGAAGTCGGAGAGCTGATCGATGGACTATTCAGCTCTTCTGTCGCTGCTCGACGCCACCATCCGCCTCTCGACGCCGCTGCTGCTGGCGTGTCTGGCCGGCATGTATTCCGAACGCGCCGGGGTCTTCGATATCGGCCTCGAAGGCAAGATGCTGATGGCGGCCTTCGCCGCCGGGGCGATTGCCGCGGTTACCGGGTCGGCCTGGCTCGGGCTGGGCGCGGCCCTCATCATCTCCATCATGACGGCGTTGCTCCAGGGTGCCGCCGCCATCTCGCTCAAGGGCAATCAGCTGATCGCCGGCGTCGCCATCAACATGCTGGCGGCGGGGCTGACGACATTTCTCGGCCAGCAGCTGTTCCGCCAGGGCGGCCGCACGCCGCAACTCTCCGGTGATGGCCGTTTCGGGACCATCGATTTGCCGCTGGCCAACGAAATCGGACAGATTCCTGTCATCGGACCGATCTATTCCGAGCTGATTTCCGGGCACTATATCCTGGTCTATGTGGCTTTCCTTGCCGTGCCGATCACCGCCTATGTGCTCTACCGCACCCGCTTCGGGCTGCGCCTGCGCGCCGTGGGTGAAAACCCCAAGGCGGTGGATACGGCCGGTATTTCGGTGATCAAGCTGCGCTACCAGGCGGTGCTGATCACCGGCCTGCTCTGCGGTTTTGCGGGCGCCTATTTCTCCATTGCCCAGGGCTCGGGCTTCGGCAACAACATGACGGCCGGCAAGGGCTTCATTGCCCTCGCGGCGCTGATCTTTGCCAAGTGGAAGCCGGTGCCGGCCATGTTCACCTGTCTGCTGTTCGGGTTCCTCGATGCCCTGCAGATCCGCCTTCAGGGCGCCTCGTTCGGCGGTATCGAAATTCCGGTCCAGGCCATCCAGGCGCTGCCCTATGTGCTGACCGTGGTGCTGCTGGCCGGCTTTATCGGCAAGGCCGTCGGCCCCAAGGCCGGTGGCGTGCCCTATACCAAGGAGCGGTAGCGCCGGGATCGGCGCTCCAAGCTATCCAAGACCTCATCCTGAGCTTGTCGAAGGACGAGGTCGAGCGAGTGGAGACACCCTGCCACGACCTCGTGGTTCGACAGGCTCACCATGAGGTCTACTCCGGCGCAATATGAGGTCTATTGAGGACAAATGAATGTCTGAGCATTCGCACGACAAGGCCCTTTTCGCTGCCGCCGAGGCCGTGCGCGCCAGGGCCTATGCGCCCTATTCCAATTTTCAGGTCGGTGCGGCCATCCTTGCGGATGACGGAAACATCTATGCCGGCTGCAATGTCGAGAACGCCGCCTATCCGGTGGGCAATTGCGCCGAACCCAGCGCCATTGCCGCCATGCTGGCCGGTGGGGCAAAGCGCATCAAGCGCATCTATGTGACCGGACCGGGCACGGCGCCCGTCACCCCCTGCGGTGGTTGCCGGCAACGCATCCGCGAATTTGCCGATGCCGATGTCACGGTGATCTCTCATGGCGTCGATGGCGTGCCGCTGGTGCAGACGCTGGAGCAATTGCTGCCGCATTCCTTCGGGCCGGAGTATCTGGGCAGATGAGCAAGGCCGCAAAGACCATCGCAAAAATTGCCGGCAAGGCGCGGATTGATGCCGCGCTGGTGCTGGGCTCTGGCCTGTCCGCCATCGGCGGCCTGCTCGAGGACTGCATCACCATTCCCTATTCCGAGCTCAAGGGTTTTCCCGGCTCCGGTGTGTCCGGCCATGGCCGCGACCTGCTGATCGGCCAGATGGGCAACAAGCGCCTCGCCATCCTCACAGGGCGTGAGCACTATTACGAACATGGCAATGCCGCCGCCATGCGACCGGCATTGGAGGCCCTGGCGGACCTCGGCGCAGAGACGCTGATGCTGACCAATTCGGCCGGCTCTGTGGACGAGCGGTTCCGCCCCGGCGACCTCATGCTGATCGCCGACCACATCAATTATGCGGGCATGAACCCGCTGATCGGCGAGCCGACCGACCGTCGTTTTGTCAACATGGTCGATTGCTACAATGCGGACCTGCGCGGCAAGGCCAAGGCCGTGGGCGACCGCCTCGGCATCCCGCTCGGGGAGGGGGTTTACCTGTGGTATTCCGGCCCCAGTTTCGAGACGGTAGCCGAAATTCAGATGGCCATTCGCCTGGGCGCCAATGCCGTGGGCATGTCCACGGCACCCGAAGTCATTCTCGGGCGTTATCTGGGCATGAAAGTGTGGGCCTGCTCGTCCGTGACCAATATGGGCGCGGGCCTGTCGAGCGAAAATATCAGCCATGAACACACCAAGACCATGGCTGTGCAGGGGGCTGAAAAACTCAAAAGGCTGATCCCCGCATTGGTGGAGGAACTATGAGTCTCAAGGTCGTCGATACCGCACCACCCCATGAGGTGGACCACAAGCGCAATCCCGGTTTCCCGCTCGATCTCGACTGGGTCGGCCGGGTGCGGATGAACCGCTCGGCTCTGGAGCGCCGCGCCGGCACCATCGGCGCGCGCCGCACGGTCAAGAAGGACTATCAGCTGGCCTGGCTGCTCAAGGCGATCACCATGATCGACCTGACCACGCTCAATTCCGACGATACGCCCGGCCGGGTCGAGCGGCTTTGCGCCAAGGCACGCAATCCGCTGCGCAGCGACATTCGCGAACGGCTCGGCATCGGCAACCTGCGCGTGCTGCCGGGTGCGGTCTGCGTCTATCACAGCTTCGTCGGGACGGCGGTCGATGCCCTGGAGGGCAGCGGCATTCCGGTGGCAGCCGTTTCCACCGGCTTCCCGCATGGCCTGGCGCCGGTCGAGACCAAGCTGGCCGAGATCGAAGCCTCGGTAAAGGACGGCGCCAAGGAGATCGACATCGTCATCGAGCGCGGCATGGTGCTGCGCGGCGACTGGCAGGCGCTTTACGACCAGGTCAAGGCCTTCCGCAAGGCCTGCGGCGACGCCCATATCAAGACCATTCTGGGCACCGGCGAACTGGCGACCCAGACTAATGTCGCCAAGGCGAGCCTGGTCTGCATGATGGCCGGGGCCGATTTCATCAAGACGTCCACGGGCAAGGAAAAGGTCAATGCCAATCTCGTCACCTCGCTGACCATGATCCGCATGATCCGCTGGTTCGCCGAGGAGACCGGCATCGAGATCGGCTACAAGCCGGCCGGTGGGATCGCCACGGCGGGCGACGCGACCAAGTATATGGCGCTGATGAAGGAAGAACTCGGCACCCATTGGCTGCAGCCGCACCTGTTCCGCTTCGGCGCGTCAAGCCTGCTGACCGATATCGAGCGGCAATTGGAGCATGGGCTGACCGGCCACTACGCAGCCGATTATCGCCAGCCCATGGTTTGACAAAATGAGCGCCGCGCCCACCCTCGGTGTCATCCCCGCGAAAGCGGGGACCCCCGTTTCGGGCTGGACAGGCAAACAGAGGTTCCCGCTTTCGCGGGAATGACGCGGTGGTTTGAATTGCCCCGCGGGAGGATCTGAAATGAACAAGATCGCGCAAATCTTCGATAGCCTCGATTATGGACCGGCACCCGAGGCGCCGGATCAGGCGATTGCCTGGCTGGATGGCCATGGCCGCAAGTTCGGTCATTTCATCGATGGCAAGTGGACCAAGCCGGGCAAGACCTTCAACGCCGACAACCCGGCCACCGGTGCCTCGCTCGCCGCCATCACCGATGGCAGCGCCGAGGATGTCGACAAGGCGGTCAAGGCGGCGCGGGCGGCGTTCAAGGGCTGGTCGGCCCTGTCCGGCTATGAGCGCGGCAAGTATCTCTACGCCATCGCCCGCCTGATCCAGAAACACTCGCGCCTGTTCGCCGTCCTCGAAACCATGGACAATGGCAAGCCCATTCGCGAGAGCCGCGATGCCGATATTCCGCTGGCGGCGCGCCATTTCTACCATCACGCCGGCTGGGCCACGCATCTGGAACGCGCCTTCCCCGACCATGTGCCCTACGGCGTCTGCGGGCAGATCATTCCGTGGAACTTTCCACTGCTGATGCTGGCCTGGAAGATTGCCCCGGCCCTGGCTGCCGGCAATACGGTGGTGCTGAAGCCCGCCGAATTCACCTCGCTGACGGCGCTGCTCTTTGCTGAAATCTGCGAGCGCGCAGGCCTGCCCAAGGGCGTCGTCAATATCGTCACCGGCGAGGGCGACACTGGCGCTGCCATCGTCAATCACCCCGGCATCGACAAGATCGCCTTCACCGGCTCGACCGAGGTCGGCAAGATCATCCGCGCCGCGACGGCCGGAACCGGCAAGGGGCTGAGCCTCGAGCTGGGCGGCAAATCGCCTTACGTGGTGTTCGAGGACGCCGACCTCGACTCCGCCGTAGAGGGCCTGGTGGAAGCCATCTGGTTCAACCAGGGCCAGGTGTGTTGCGCCGGATCGCGCCTGCTTGTGCAGGAGAGCATCGAAGCCCGCTTTATCGCCAAGATCAAGGCGCGCATGGCCAAGCTCAGGGTCGGTGACCCGCTCGACAAGTCCGTCGATATCGGCGCGCTGGTTGCCCCGGTGCAGGTTGAACGCATCAAGGACCTGATGAAAAAGGGCGCTGCCGAAGGCGCCGAAATCTATGAACCCGATGGGACGCTGCCGGCCAAGGGTTGTTTCCTCAAGCCGGCTCTGGTGACCAATGTCTCGCCAGCCAATACACTGGTGGCCGAGGAAATCTTCGGGCCCGTGCTGGTGGCCATGAGCTTCCGCACGCCCGAGGAGGCGGTCGCCCTGGCCAACAATACCCGCTACGGGCTGGCCGCCACCATCTGGAGTGAGAATATCAACCTGGCGCTCGACATCGCGCCCAAGATCAAGGCCGGCGTGGTCTGGATCAACGGCACCAATAATTTCGACGCCGCGGTCGGTTTCGGCGGTTACAAGGAAAGCGGTTTCGGGCGCGAAGGCGGCCGCGAAGGCATGGCGAGTTATCTCAAGCCAAGCTGGGAAAAGGCGCTGAAAGCGGCTCCCGCCAGCGCGGCGCCCGCCAAGGCCGCGAACAACCCGCTCGATGCCGGCGGTCTCGACCAGACGGCCAAGATGTATATCGGCGGCAAGCAGGCGCGGCCCGACAGCGGCTACAATCGCCCGGTGCTCAATGGCAAGGGCGACCTGGTGGGCGAGGTCGGCGAGGGCAATCGCAAGGATATCCGCAATGCCGTGGAAGCGGCGCGCGGCGCTCTCGGCTGGGGCTCGACGGCGGCCCATGCCCGGGCGCAGATCCTTTATTTCCTCGCTGAAAATCTCGATTATCGCCGCGACGAATTTGCCGCGCGCATCAAGGCGCAGACAGGCCAGGATGGCGGTGCCGAAGTCGCCCAGGCCGTCGAGCGGCTCTTCGCCTTTGCCGGCTGGGCAGACAAATATGACGGTGCGGTGCATAACCCGCCCATGCGCGCCGTGGCTGCGGCCATGGTCGAACCGCTGGGCGTTCTGGGCGTGGTGGCACCCGAGAACCGGCCGCTGCTCGGGTCCATTGCGCTGATCGCGCCGGCCTTGGCCATGGGCAATACGGTGGTGCTGGTGCCATCCGAGCGTGCGCCGCTGTCGATTACCGATCTCTATCAGGTGCTCGAAACCTCGGACGTGCCCAATGGCGTGGTCAATATCGTGACCGGCGATGCAGTGAGTCTGGCCAAGACCCTGGCCGAGCACGATGGCGTCGACGGACTCTGGTATGCCGGATCGGCCGAGGGGTCGACCATGGTCGAGAAGGCCTCGGTCGGCAATCTCAAGCAGACCTGGACCAGCCGAGGGCTGGATTTCGACCTGTCCGATCCGCGCTTTGCCGGGGACTATTTCCTGGCCCGGGCGACGCAGGTCAAGAATGTCTGGATTCCGTACGGGGCTTAGAACCCCTCATCCGGCGCTGCGCGCCACCTTCTCCCACAAGGGGAGAAGGGTCTGACTGAGACCTCACCGCGCTTACCTTCTCCCCTCGCGGGAGAAGGTGCCCGAAGGGCGGATGAGGGGGAAGTCGCAACAGCCGAAAGCCATCCATGGTCTTCCTTCCCCAAGAAGTCATCATCAGAAAACGCAATGGCGAGGCGCTTGCGGCTTCCGAGATCGCGGACTTCATCGCCGGATTTGCCGGCGGCAGCGTCTCCCATGCCCAGGCGGCGGCTTTCGCCATGGCGGTCTATTTCAACGACATGGGCATGGACGAGCGGGTGGCGCTGACGCTGGCCATGCGCGACAGCGGCACGGTGCTCGACTGGTCGGACCTGGATGGCCCGGTTGCCGACAAGCACTCGACCGGCGGCGTGGGTGACAATGTGAGCCTGATGCTGGCGCCGATCCTGGCGGCGCTGGGCATTTATGTGCCGATGATCTCCGGGCGTGGGCTCGGCCATACCGGCGGCACGCTCGACAAGTTCGATGCCATTCCCGGCTATCAGACCAGCCCGGACAATGCCCTGTTCCGCAAGGTGGTGCGCGAGACCGGCTGCGCCATTATCGGCCAGACGGCGGACCTCGCGCCCGCCGACAAGACGCTTTACGCCATTCGCGACGTGACCGGCACGGTGGAATCCATTGCGCTGATCACGGCGTCCATCCTGTCCAAGAAACTGGCTGCCGGGCTCGGCGCTCTGATCCTCGACGTCAAGACCGGTTCCGGCGCCTTCATGCCGACGTTGGAGGCATCGCGAAACCTGGCCGAGAGCCTGGTGACGGTGGCCAATGGCGCCGGCCTCAAGACCGGGGCGCTGATCACCGACATGAATGAACCGCTGGCTACGGCCGCCGGCAATGGGCTGGAAGTGCGCAATGCCGTCGATTTCCTGACCGGGGCCCACCAGGACCCGCGGTTGAAGCAGGTGACGCTGGCGCTGTGCGCCGAACTGGTGCTCATGACCGACAAGGCCGCATCACTGGAGGCGGCGCAGGACGCCGTCGCCGGGGCGCTGGATTCCGGCCGGGCGGCGGAGCATTTCGAACGGATGGTTGCCGGGCTCGGTGGGCCAGCCGATTTCGTCGAGCGGATGGATAGCCACCTGGCACCAGCGCCCATTGTGCGCGACGTGTTTGCCGAGGGGCAGGGCACGGTTGCGGCCGTGGATACACGCGGCGTCGGCATGGCGGTCGTGGCGCTCGGGGGCGGGCGGGCTACGCCCACGGACACAATCGATCACCGTGTCGGGTTCGACCGGCTGGCCGGTCTCGGCACCGTGCTCGATGGCAGGACGCCGATCGCGCGTATTCACGCCAAGGACGAGGCCAGTGCGGCAGAGGCAGAAAAGCGGTTGAAGGCCGCCTATCGCCTTGGTGAGCGGGCGGAGAAACATGCGCTGATTGCCGACTCCGTCCCGCCGACCCAGTAACCACCCACGGAGGCACCCCCGCGAAAGCGGGAGCCTCCGTCATAGCCTGCCATCGCAACAGAGGTTCCCCCTTTCGCGGGAACGATCCGATGGATATTCAAGGAGTTGCCCATGCCCCGCGCCATTGTCTGCCTGCTCGATAGCGTCGGAATTGGCGGTGCGCCGGATGCTGCGTCCTATGGCGATACCGGGGCCAATACGGTTGGCCACATCGCCGAATGGGCGGCCACGGGCAAGGCTGACCGGGCGGGCCTGCGCGAGGGGCCTTTGCGCGTGCCCAATATGGATGCAATGGGGCTGGGTGCCGCCGTAAAGCTGTCCAGCGGCAGCCTGCCGCCGGGGCTCTCCGAAACGCCTAGGGGCGGCCGCTTCGGGGTCGGCCGGGAGGTCAGCAAGGGCAAGGATACGCCATCCGGCCACTGGGAAATCGCCGGGGTGCCGGTGCCTTTCGAATGGGGTTACTTCCCCCAGACAGTGCCGACTTTCCCGCCCGACCTGATTGCCGAATTCATCCGCCGTGCTGAGCTGCCGGGAATTTTGGGCGACAAGCACGCCTCGGGCACCGATATCATCGCCGAACTGGGCGAAGAGCATATCCGCACCGGCAAGCCGATCTGCTACACCTCGGTGGACTCGGTCTTTCAGATCGCCGCGCATGAAAGCCATTTCGGCCTTGAGCGACTGTATGACATCTGCCGCATCGCCTTCGAGCTGACTGAGCCGCTGAAAATCGGCCGCGTCATTGCCCGGCCATTTGTCGGCGAGGACCAAAAAACGTTCAAGCGCACCGGCAACAGGCGGGACTTTGCCATCTCGCCGCCGGAGCCGACCCTGCTCGACCGCAACGCCGTGGCCGGCAACCAGGTCATCGCCATCGGCAAGATTTCCGACATCTATGCCGGGTCTGGGGTGACCCACAAGCTCAAGGGCACGGGTATTCCGCAGCTGTTCGACCGGACGCTCGAAGCCATGGAAATGGCGGCCGACCGCGCCTTCATCATGACCAATTTCGTCGATTTCGACAGCGAATACGGCCACCGCCGGGACGTGCCGGGCTATGCGGCAGCGCTGGAGCTGTTCGATGCGCGCCTGCCCGAGATCATCGCCGCCATGCGGCACGACGATCTTTTGGTGCTGACCGCCGATCACGGCAATGATCCGACCTGGCCGGGCACCGACCATACCCGCGAACAGGTGCCCATCCTGGTCTTTTCCCCAGCCCTCACGCCGGGGGAGATTGGCATTCGCTCCACCTTCGCCGATATTGGCGAAAGCATTGCCGCCTGGCTCGGTCTCGCACCTGGCCGCCACGGCAAGTCATTCCTTTAGGCCAACAGCAAATGGGTGTTTCGATGAGCAAGATCGTGGGCAATGTGACGGTCATCGATCATCCGCTGATCCAGCACAAGCTGACCATCATGCGCAACAAGGAGACTTCCATTGCGGGGTTCCGGCGGCTGCTGCGCGAGATTGCACATCTCATGTGTTACGAGGTGACGCGTGACCTGGAGCTGGAACTGATCGATATCGACACCCCGATGTCGCCAATGAAGTCGCCGGCCATCAAGGGCAAGAAACTGGTGTTTGCGTCCATCCTGCGCGCCGGCAATGGCCTTCTGGACGGCATGCTGGACCTGGTGCCCGCCGCGCGCGTCGCCCATATCGGCATGTATCGCGACCATGAGACGCTCGAGCCAGTGGAATATTACTTCAAGGCGCCCTCGAGCCTCGAGGACCGGTTGATCATCGTGGTCGACCCGATGCTGGCCACCGCCAATTCGGCGACGGCCGCCATCGAAAAGCTCAAGGAACGCGGCGCCAATAATATCCGCTTCCTCTGCCTTTTGGCCGCGCCAGAAGGTATCAAGCGTTTCGAGGAAGCCCATCCCGACGTGCCGGTCTATACCGCCTCGATCGACAGCCATCTCAACGAGAAGGGCTATATCGTGCCGGGCCTGGGTGATGCGGGCGACCGCATGTACGGCACGAAATAGGTTCGTGCCACGACCTTGTCCTTCGACAGGCTCAGGACGAGGTCTGTTGAAAGCTCAGGAAGAGATCTAAGGAAACACCAAGCGCGTGGCAGACCTCATGGTGAGCGTGTCGAACCACGAGGTCGTCGCCAGATCTACTTCGCCTTGAGCGGCAGGCCCAGGGCAATGAGATCGGCGCGCAGGTGCTTGGGATCCTTGAAATGGATGCCATGCATGCCGAACTTGCGGGCGGCGACGATATTGGGTTCGCTGTCATCGATGAAGACGCAGCTTTCCGGCGCCATGCCATAGCGCTCGCAGAAGACGCGGTAGAGGCGCGGGTCGGGTTTGACCAGGCCCTCGAGCCCCGAAACGATGACGCCATCGAATTTTTCGAGGAAGGGCCACTCGCCCAGCCGGGTCATCCATTTCTCCCAGGAGAAATTGGTGATGGCGAAGGTGGGAATGTCCTGATCGATCAACTCGTTGTGGATGTCGATCGTGCCCTGGATGAACGGGCCGAAGGTCTCGGTCCAGCGCTCGTCGAAAGCCTTGATCTCGCGCCAGTATTTCGGGAAACGCGTCACCAGCTTCGCCACGCCCTCGGAATAGAGCTCGCCGGCATCGAATTCCAGGTTCCAGTCGCCCGTGCAGATGTTCTGGTGGAACCAGACGGCCTCTTCTTCGGTCTCGAACAGTTTCCGGAACAGGTAGAGCGGGTTCCAGTCGACGAAAACGCCGCCCAGGTCGAATACGGGAATGATGGTGTCGTCGTGCATGGCCCCAACCGGATAACGGAAAGATGGCTGGCTTGTGCCACGGGCACATTGCCGCCGCAAGGCGCCGCGATCAGTTGAGGGCGATGGAGCCGCCGAACCGGGGCATGAAGTAGCTGGAGCGGTGCAGGTTGACCGCCTGGTCGATGACGATGCCGAAGAGCGGCGTATAGGAATAGGAGGCTTGGGCCGCAATCACCGTGCTGTCCAGGGCGATGGCGATCATCTCTTCGGGCAGCGGATAGCTGTCGCCGGGACTATATTCCTCGCCGACTTCGTAGGTGCCTTCCACGAATACTCCGTCCTCATATTCGCCGCCATGATACTGGCGCGACCACAGAACCGAGGTTTCGCCATCGGAGCTGACGGAAATGGCCGTCACCACTTGCTCGACCGGCGCCGATGAATAGGGGGTCATGATGCCGCCGGCGGCGCGGAAGTAATCGCGCATCTGGCTCGAGGTCAGCGACACTTCCGACCGCGCGACCAGATCGCCGATGGCGCCGGACACCGACTGCACCTTGCGGTCCATGGAGATGAGTGCGCTGGCCTCCAGCGTGCCCACATAGATGAACAGCAAGACCGGCAGGATGAGCGCAAACTCCACCGCCGCCGCGCCCCGTTCGGAGAGGGCAAGCCGGTGCAGCAGGCCAAGCATGGCAGCCAGGGGACGCGCGCTCATGTAAAGGGCTCGTTCTGGAACACGGTCGCCGTGCCGAGCAGGCGCGACCCGTCGGGCAGGTTGCCAACGCCAAGCGCGCCAAACTGCAGCACGATGGGATATTTGTAATAGACCTGAACCAGCATGACGCTCTTGCCGGCGCCGGAGGTCCAGGCTTCATCGACATTCCAGGCGCATTCACCCTCGCAATCGGCGTCAATCGGGCTGGCAACGCCGGCGGAGGCGAAATTATTCACCTCGGTCACCCGGATATGCATGGCGCTGCAATCGGGAAACATGCCGAACAGCCGGCCACAGACCTGGCTGCGGAAAGTGGCGAGAGAATTGCCCATGTCGCGCACCTCGCCGGTGCGGATGATGCGCGAGGCGTCATAGACGGCGCTTTCCAGCACCTGGCCGGCGAGAAAAACCACCGAGGTCTGAAGGATAGCGGCGACGAGGGTGAAGAACGGCAGGGCCAGGAGGCCGAACTCGACGGCCGTGGCGCCGCGCTCGTCGCGCGCCAGTGCTCCGGCTCTGCCGAATAGACCCGTCTTTCGCCTGTTGGTGTGCTTGCCCATGGTCCGTGCCGCTTGATCCGGCCCGAGACTAGGCGTTGCATGGCTAACCGATGGTTAGAGGCAAGCGCGCAACCGCGCCTGTCTGCGCTTTCGGTAAAGGCGGGGTTAACGGCCTAGTTTGCAGCCGATTGCATCAATTGCGAGGACGCCAGCGCCTGGTTGGAGAAGACCCCGTCGTCGCCCATCATCAGGACGGGCTGGCAGGTGGGCGCGCAGGCCAAAGTGGTGCGGCTTTGCCCCTGATAGACCGTCATGACGCCGGCCTGCATCTGTGCCACTTCCACCAGCGTATCGGCAATCGGCTCGCCGACGCTGTCGAGCACGATGAGATTGGTCTGCCCATAGCTCTTGCCGGTCAGGATGAGTGTGGTCGGATCCTGGATGGTCACATCGGCGATGCCGGGATTGCCGATGATCACCGTTGCCGCCGGAGCGCTGATGCGCAGCACGCGGGCCATGTTGACATTGACCGTGATCGGGATGCCGTCCTGTGCCAGGGCCGGCAAGGGCGCCATGGGCGCAATGGCGGCGAGGACGAAGAGGGATGCGGCAAAGCGGGACATGGCTCGATCCGGATACTGATACGCTGCCGCCAGCTTCCACTGGAATGGTAAATACTTGGCAAATTTTGCCACGAACCCGCCTTGGCGGCCCGGCTTTCAGTATTGGGAGTGGCGGGGTCGAGTGGGTCGGGTCCGGCGCTCTACTATAGAAGATAAGGGGAAGTGCATAGCGGGCTGCACATTCCTAAACATTTAACGATGCAAGTAATACATTGATCACCAAAAGAAAACTGCTTGCCCTGCAGCGGTTTGGCGGCATCCGGATTAACGCTATCTCAAGAAGTGCCCGATAGCTTTTGGCCATGTTCATTGTGTGACGTGTCCGACAAAAGGCGTCACTCGAGAACGTGTAAAAAGGAGCCTGGGAATGAACATTTTCGCACGTTTCGCGCAGGACGAGTCGGGCGCGACCGCAATCGAGTACGGCCTGATCGCCGCACTTATCTCCGTTGGTATCATCCTGGCCGCACAGGCCCTGGGTGGCAACCTCGGCACTCTGTTCAATAACATCTCCGGTGTTATTGGCGACAATATGGACGTGGGCGGTGAAGCTGCGGTAGATCCGGACGCATGATCGCCATCTAATTGGTGAGTTGTTGCAAGGGGAGGATCGCAAGGTCCTCCCCTTGTCACATTTGAGCTTTCTTAACAGGGTTGCGCCACAGTGAGGCGACTGATCCGAACGAGGAGATGGCCCATGTCCATGCTCGCCCTGCTGTTTTTTCCGCTGATGCTGGCCATTGCGGCATTCTCCGATCTGTTCACGATGAAGATCTCCAACAAGCTGGTGCTGCTGCTGACCGTCGGGTTCCTCGTGGTGTCGCTGGTGGTGGAAATGCCGCTGCAACAGTTTGCAATGCATGTGCTGTGCGCTCTGGTGGTGCTGGTTGTCGGCTTCGGCCTGTTCGCGCTGCGCTGGATCGGCGGTGGCGATGCCAAGCTCGCCGCGGCCACCACGCTCTGGCTCGGTTTTGGCCTCACCTTACCCTATGTAGTCTATGCGGCGCTGTTCGGCGGCGTGCTGACCATTCTCTTTCTGGTCTTCCGTGGCCTGCCCATGCCGGTGCCGGCCGGCCGCTATGCCTGGTTCGATCGCCTGCGCGACCGCAAGAGCGGCATTCCCTATGGTGTCGCGCTCGCCTTGGCCGGTCTCATGATCTACACCAATACGGGTATTTACGAACGCCTGATTGCCTGACCGGTAGTCGATCAACAGTCAAACGGGTGCCGGCATTAGTGCTGGCGCCCGTTTTGCTTTGAATTTGGCGATGGCGAGGCCGGGGATTCGCAAAAAGCGAGCATTCATAGATTGTTAACGCAATCCCGCAAGCCCTGATTAACTAAACTTTGACCCTTTGACTGCATAGTCGGCACCGTGGAATTGGGCCCTGACGCCCATGGTGTATCCGGAGTGTGGTCATGAAACCGGCGCGTATCATCCTGTTGTTGGTCGCCCTGCTGGCAGGGGGCCTCGCAGCATTTCTGGCAACGCGCGGCGGCCAGGCACCGGCCCCCAGCCGCCAGGTCGTCACCGAAGTCGTCCAGGAAGCCAAAACGCAGATCCTGGTGGCCAAAGGCCCCATCGGCATCGGCGAGCGCCTGACGGCGCCGGGTGTCGAGTGGCAGGATTGGCCGGAAGGGGCGCTGCGCCCTGAATATGTCACCATTTCCGCCATGCCCGACGCTCCGGCACAGCTGACCGGGGCCGTGGCCCGTTTCGAATTCTTCCCCGGCGAACCCATCCGCGAGGCCAAGCTGGTCCGCGCCGACCAGGGTTATCTCTCTGCGGTCCTGGCCGAAGGCATGCGTGGCGTGTCGGTAGGCGTCGCGGCGGTGTCCAGCGCCGGCGGTTTCGTGGTGCCCAATGACCATGTCGACGTGGTGCTGACCACGGCAACCAGCTCCGGGCAGCGCTCGGAAGTCATTCTCTCCAATGTGCGGGTGCTCGCCATCGGCAAGCGCCTGGGCGAAATGGGCGCCAGCGGCGGGGACGCCGAGGGCGCGAAAGATAGTCCGACCCCGGTGACCTTCGACAAGAGCACCATTGCCACGCTCGAACTGGACCCGGTTCAGGCCGAAACCCTGATCAACGCCTCGATGCGCGGCCAGCTCACGCTGACCCTGCGCTCAGTGGTCGATTTCAACAAGGCCGAAGTCGAACGGCCCACCACCGCCAACCAGGCCGTCCGCCTCATCCGCTACGGCAAGGAACAGAGCGTGATGGCCGGCAATGCGGCCATGCCCGGAAGCACGGTCACGCCGGCGGCCAATTTCGACGACAGCGCCATGGACGAGCCCATGGTGACGACCGAAGAACCCACGGCCGAGATGGCGCCGCCGCCCGCTCTGCCCCAGGTCCTGCCGCAATAGGGGCGAGAAACATGACCATAAAGACCACAAGGGCCTCATCCATGCTTTCCCGCTTCACACGGGCTGCGTTCCTGGCCGGTGTGCTGGGCGGGGCTGCGCCAATGGCGCCGGCCCTGGCGCAGCAGACCGCCGCGCAGGTTGCCATTCCCGCCACCGCTTATGGCGCGACCCGGGCGCTCGATATCGAGCTCAATAAATCCATGCTGGTCGACCTTCCGGCCGGCGTCGCCGAGGTCATCGTGTCCCAGCCCAATGTCGCGGCCGCCATCATGCGGACGCGCACAAGGGCCATTCTGCAGGGCATTACCGGAGGCAATACCAATGTCTTCTTCCTCGATGACAATGGCCGCACCATTCAGGTGCTCGATCTCAATGTCATCGAGGAGCCCTCGCAGGTCGGCAATGCGCTCGAGGCGGCGCTGGCCCGCGTCATCCCCGGGTCACGCATCCGGGTTGAATCGGTCACCCTGGGCGGCGGCACCAATCGCGTGGTGCTGACCGGAACGGTGCTGTCCTCCGAGGATCGCGACCGCGCCATGGCCGTGGCCGTGCAGTTTGCCGGGGCGCCCGAAAACGTCGCCAGCATCCTCGATGTCGCCGGGGCCCAGCAGGTCATGCTCCAGGTCACGGTTTCCGAAGTCAAGCGCGACGTCGCCAAGCAGTTCGGCATCAATCTGGGCGCCGCGTTCAGCGTCGGTACCACCTCGCTCGGCTTCAACAGCGAGCCGATGAACAACACCTTCACCAATTCGGGTGCCTCGGCCAGCTTCAGTCTCGGTGGCGTGGACATCACCGCCGCCATCCGCGCGCTTGAGGCGCGGGGCGCGCTGCGCGTCCTGGCGCAGCCGGTGCTGACGGCGCTGTCCGGCGAGCCGGCCAATTTCCTGGCCGGTGGCGAACTGCCCTACACGACCTATGATCCGGCCAACCAACAGCAGACCGTGCAGTTCAAACCTTATGGCGTCGAGCTGAAGTTCACCCCTGTGGTGCGCTCGAACGGCTCGATCTCGCTCAAGGTCGATACGGCCGTCTCGGAACCGCAGGCCGATTTCTCCATCACCAAGCGGCAGGCGGCGACTTCGGTCGAATTGCCATCGGGCACGACCCTGGCGATTGGCGGCCTGCTGCAGGAAACCTCGCGCCAGCAGATCAACCAGATGCCGGTTCTGGGCAATATTCCGATCCTGGGCGCGCTGTTCCGCTCCCGCGATTTCCAGACCGAGCAGACCGAGCTGGTCATCCTGGTTACGCCCTATCTGGTCAATCCAAGCCCGGCCGGGACCATCGCCGTGCCCACCGACAATTCCTTCGTGCCCAGCGATGCCGAGACGGTTTTCCTGGGGGCCATCGAGAAGCGGTACGGCGTGTCCAGCACCGGCGAAATGCGTGGCGGTTTCGGCGGGTCGGTCGGCTTCGTGCTCGACTGACCGGCTGCCAAAAGGAGTTTTGTGTAAATGAGTTTCCTGACCCCTGAGCAGCCCGAAAAGGTTGAAGAGGCCGCAGCCGAGATCGCCTCGGGTGCCCGGCTGGTGCCGCGCATCACCATCCAGGCCTTCTGCGAGAACTCCCAGACGGCGCAGCTGATCGAAACGGCCATGTATGACCGGCGCATGTCCAAGGCGGCGCTGACCACCCACAATGGCGGGCTCGATGGCGCGGTGGAAACCTACAAGGCCAATCCCACCCCCAATCTCATCATCGTCGAAACCACCCTGCAGCCCGATGAAATCATCGCCTCGCTGCAGCGGCTGGCCGAGGTCTGCGATGCTTCCACCCGGGTCATCGTCATCGGCCATGTCAACGATGTGCAGCTCTATCGCGAGCTGATCCGCTCGGGCATTTCCGAATATCTGGTTCTGCCAGCCACGGCCCAGACCATCGTCACCGCCATTACCGAGCTCTATGCCTCCGAAGGCGCCAGCCCGATCGGCCGCACCATTGGCTTCGTATCCGCCAAGGGCGGCGCCGGCGGCTCGACCATCGCGCACAATGTCGCCTGGTCGATTGCCACCATGTTGCGGCAGGACTGCCTGATCATGGACATGGACCTGCCCTTCGGCACGGCCGGCCTCAATTTCAACCAGGACCCGCCGCACGGCCTGGCCGACGCGGTGCTTGCCAGCCAGAAGGTCGACCAGACCATGCTGGACCGGCTGATGAGCAAGGCGGCCAGCCACATCAATCTGCTGACGGCACCGGCGACGCTGGATTCGACCTGGGACTTCGAGGAGCGCGATTTCGAGCAGATCATCGAACTGTGCCAGAAATCGGTGCCGGTCATCATTCTCGACATTCCACACGCCTGGAACGCCTGGACGCGCCAGACCATCGCCGCGCTCGACGAACTGGTCATCGTGGCCGAACCGGACCTGGCCAGCCTGCGCAATGCCAAGAACCTGGCCGATGCGGTCAAGTCGATGCGGCCGGCCGAAAAGGCGCCGAGCCTGGTTATCAACAAGCTGGGCGTACCGCGCCGGCCCGAGATCAATGCAAGCGAGTTTGCCGGCTCGGTGGAATGCAATCTGATCGGGCAGGTGGGCTTTGACGCTGCCCTGTTCGGTACGGCCGCCAATAACGGCCAGATGATCGCCGAAGTCTCCTCCAGCAACAAGGTGCTGGATGTGTTCGGGGCTATCGGCATGCATGTCACGGGGCGCAACAGCACACATTCCGGCGGCAAGTCCGCCAGCCTTCTCAAGCTGCCCTCGCTCTTCAAGAAGCGGGCCTAGCGGCACCGGGAGCGGGATAGACCAGGGATATCGGGACCATGTTCGGCAAGCGCACCACATTCGGCGGCAATACACCTGGAGTTGCAGAAGCACCCCGGCCGGTGCCCAGCGGCGCGCCGGCGACGCCACCCGCACAGCAGCGCCGCTCCAGTGATCGCGACGATATCGGCGCGCGCATGCGCACCACAGACGAGGTGCTCGACGTGCGTGCGCCCGCCGATGCGCAGCGCGCCAAGGAATATTTCCAGACCAAGTCGGCCATTTTCAACGCGCTGATCGACTCGATCGATCTCAGCCAACTGGCTACCATGGAGAGCCAGGCGGCGCGCGAGGAAATCCGCGACATCGTCTCGGAAATCATCGCGCTGAAATCCATCGTCATGTCGATCTCCGAGCAGGAAGACCTGCTCGAGGACATCTGCAACGACGTGCTCGGTTATGGCCCGCTGGAGCCCCTGCTGGCCCGCGACGACATCGCCGACATCATGGTGAACGGCAGCCAGAAGTGCTATATCGAAGTGGGCGGCAAGGTGAAGCTCACCAATGTCCGCTTCCGCGACGACGCCCATCTGATGAATGTCTGCCAGCGCATCGTCAGCCAGGTCGGCCGCCGTGTCGACGAAGGCTCGCCCATATGCGACGCGCGCCTGCCCGACGGTTCGCGTGTGAACGTCATTGCCCCGCCCCTGGCCATCGATGGCGCCGCGCTCACCATCCGTAAGTTCAAGAAGGACAAGCTGACCCTCCAGCAGCTGGTCAAATATAATTCGATCTCGCCCGAAGGCGCCGAGGTGCTGCGCATCCTGGGCCGGGTGCGCGCCAATGTGCTGATTTCGGGCGGTACCGGCTCGGGCAAGACCACGCTGCTCAATTGTCTGACCGCCTTCATCGAGAAGGACGAGCGCGTCATCACCTGCGAGGACTCGGCGGAACTGCAATTGCAACAGCCGCACGTGGTGCGCCTTGAAACAAGGCCGCCCAATCTCGAGGGCGAAGGCGAGATCACCATGCGTGATCTCATCAAGAACTGCCTGCGCATGCGCCCCGAACGCATCATCGTCGGCGAGGTGCGCGGACCCGAGAGCTTCGACCTGTTGCAGGCCATGAATACCGGCCACGATGGCTCCATGGGCACGCTGCACGCCAACTCGCCGCGCGAAGCCCTCAGCCGTCTCGAATCCATGATCACCATGGGCGGCTATTCGCTGCCCAGCCGTACCATCCGCGAAATGGTGGTGTCCTCGATCGACGTGATCGTCCAGGCCGCCCGCCTGCGCGATGGCTCGCGCCGCATCACCCACATTTCCGAAGTGCTGGGCATGGAAGGCGATGTCATCGTCACCCAGGACATCTTCGTCTATGACATCATGGGCGAAGACGCCAATGGCATGCTGATCGGGCGGCACCGCTCGACCGGCATCACCAAGCCCAACTTCACCGAACGCGCCCGCTACTTCAACGAAGAAGCCAACCTGGTCGAGGCCCTCGAAAAGGCCAATATCGAGCAGCACGAAATTCTGGGCCGCTGAAGATGGGCACCACGCTTCTCCTGGCAATCCTGGCCATGGTCACCGTCGGCGCCGCCGGCTTTGCACTGGTGCCCTCGGCACTGGGCAACAAGCGCGCCGAGCAGCGCAAGAAGGCCTTTCAGGGCGATATCCGGGCCAATCGCCAGGCCGCGGACGTCAACCGCACCCGCGAAAGCCGTCGCAAGACGGTGCAGCAGGCGCTCAAGGCCCAGACGCAGGAGCTCAATGCCAAAAAGCGCCTCACCGTCTCGGACATGATCTTCCAGGCTGGCATGAAGATCACGCCGGCCGTCTATCTGCGCAACTCGATCATCTTCGGGGTGGTGCTGTTCGTGGTGCTGTTCGTGGCGCAGGTGCCCTATTACTTCGCCGCCGTCTTCGGCGTCGCGGGTGGCTATCTGCTGCCGCGCATGTATGTGATGAACCGCCGCAAGCGCTACCAGAACAAGTTCCTGGACGAATTGCCCAACGCCATCGAAGCCATCGTGCGCGGCGTCAAGACCGGCCTGCCGCTCAACGATTCCATGCGCGTGGTGGCCAAGGACACCAAAGAACCGGTGAAATCCGAATTCGGCCGCGTGCTCGACCAGCAGAGTTTCGGATTTTCGATGACCGAAGCGGTGCAGGTGCTCCTCGAACGGGTGCCGCTGCCGGAAGTGAACTTCTTCGTCGTCGTGATCTCGGTGCAGCAGCAATCGGGCGGCAATCTCAGCGAAGCTCTGGGCAACCTGGCGCGCGTGCTGCGCAATCGCAAGCAGATGAAGGCCAAGGTCAAGGCCATGTCCTCCGAAGCCAAGGCTTCGGCAGGCATTATCGGCTCGCTGCCGATCGTGGTGGCCATCCTGGTATCGATCGTCTCGCCGAGTTACCTCGCGCCGCTGTTCACCACCAATATCGGCCTGGTCTGCCTGGGTGGCGCGGTAGTGATGATGTCGGCGGGCATTTTCATCATGTATCGCATGGTTCAGTTCGAGATCTAGGGCGGGGCACCTCGGCATGAATATCGTCGATCAACTCGTGCAGCGCGATTTCCTGATTGCGGTCCTGGCTGCAGTGTCGGCCGCGGCCGTGGTGTTCACCTTCGGCTCGTCCTTCCTCGGCCGCCGCGACATGAATGACCGCATCAAGCGCGTGGCGCTCGATCGCGAACGGATGCGGGCCGAGGAAATGGCGCGCCTGCGCGGCAATACCAACCAGGACCCGCGCGCCAATATCCGGCGCAATGCCGAGGCCAAGTCCTATATGAAGCGCGCCGTCGAGCGCTTCGATCTCAAAAAGGCCTTCCAGGACGAAAACACCGTCGACAAGCTCGCCATGGCCGGGCTGCGCGGGCAGGGGGCGCTGACCACGTTCCTGTTCCAGCGCTTCGTCACCCCGATTGCCGTGTTCGCGATCGCCGCCGTCTATCTGCTGGTGCTCGCCCCGGGCGACCGGCCGACCTATATCAACCTGGTTTATGCCATCGGTGCAGGCCTGCTTGGCGCTTATCTGCCGCTGGTCCTGCTCAAGAACAAGACGCAGAAGCGCCAGGCCTCGATCCGCCGCGCCTGGCCGGATTGCCTGGACCTCATGCTGCTCTGCGTGGAATCGGGCATGTCGATGGAACATGCGTTCAAGCGCGTGGGCAAGGAAATCGGCTCGCAAAGCCCCGAACTCTCCGAAGAGCTGACCCTCACCACGGCCGAACTGAGTTTTCTCGAGGACCGCACCCGCGCCTATGACAATCTGGGCCGCCGCACCGGGCTCGATAACGTCAAGGCCGTGATGACCGCCCTGATCCAGGCGGATCGCTACGGTACATCCGTGGGCCAGGCCCTGCGCGTCATGGCCGAGGAAGGCCGCGAGGCCCGCATGATGGAAGCCGAAAAGAAAGCCGCCTCGCTGCCGCCCAAGCTCACCGTGCCGCTGATCGTCTTCCTTTTGCCGGTACTGTTCATCGTCATCCTCTCGCCGGCCATGATCAAGGTGTTCACCGGCTCTGTGGCCTCGACGATCGGTGGCGGTTGAGGGCATTGGGGCGCGATTGCCCCCGCTCCACTGCGTCACCCCGGCGAAGGCCGGGGTCCATGTCCGAGCCCGTCCACGAACACTCGAGCCGCTGGCATGACCCCGCATGGATTCCGGCCGTCGCCGGAATGACGCAGTGTGTTGTCGTTGGATTGCGGCAAGAAAGACGCACCTTCGACGCCGATCTGAACGTCAAGTTTTGGGCAATTGCGCGGGGAAGCTCTATGATCGCAACGACGTCCGTTGCAGACCGACGACTCAGGTCGCCCTATGCCGAGGTCTGCTTCAGCTCTTTTCGATCAGATCCCAGCGGTTCTGCTGGGTGAGCAGGGCGCGGACATAGGCCATGTTGGACTCGACCTGTTCGGGCGGCAGTTCGGCTGAGTAGAGGGCGCGGGACTCGCTGAAGCGGCCCTGGAGGCCCACGATAAGCGCCAGGTTCTGCCGTGTCTGGGTATTGGCGCCGCGCATCTGTACGGCCCGGCGCAGGTGCTTTTCGGCGCTGGCAAGGTCATTGGTCATTGCGAAGGACAGGCCGAGATTGGTCTCGATCGAGGCTTCGCCCGGTGCCAGCACGGCGGCCTGCGCATAAATGGCCCGGGCCTCGCCATTGCGGCCCATCTGGTCGAGCGTGGCGCCCTTGACCAGAAGCGCATTCCAATCGGGCGCATCGGGCCGGATGACGGTTTCGAGCACGCCCAGCGACTGGTCGAAATGCCCGGCCGCTGTCAGGGCCTTGGCATAGGCCACGGCCAGGGCGACGCTGTTGGGATTGTGCGCCATGGATTGTTCGAGCGCTGCCATGGCCTGCTGCGGCTGGCCGGCGGCGCGCAGGGCGGCTGCGTAGTGGACAACGACATTGGCATCGCGGGGATTGGCCTTGTAACGGGCGGTCAGTTCCGCCAGCGAGGCCGCGCTCTGCCCGGCCGGGAGCCCCGAATAATCGGCATTGCCCAGATCGCCGCGATTGGACGCACAGGCGCTGAGGGCAAGGGCCGCGACACCTGCCAGAAGCAGGCCGCGCAGGGGCTTGGCAAACCGGACAATGGCGGACAAGGGACGAACTCCGGCCAGCGGGACGAGACGATCCAGCAATAGTTCATTAACCCTAACGGGGGGTTAAGCCGGACGCGGCCGCATTGCCCGGGACGGCGGGCGCGGCTAGAACCATGGGGTCAATGGAGTAGCCCACATGCCCAATCCGTCCGCCCTGCCAGTCGTCTTTGTCGCCGAGAACGGTCTCGATCAATCGGGCCTGTCGGACCGTGACCTGGTCTGGGCCAAGGCCAATGGCTTCCAGGGTCAGCGCGGCAGGCTCCTGCCGCTGCCCGATGCAGCAGGCGGGCTGGATGGCTGGGCCTTTGGCACCGGTGCCAAGGATACGCGGCCTGTCTTCGTCGCCGGGCTGGCCGGTGCCGGCTTGCCGGAAGGTCGCTACCGGCTCGAGGGTGAGGTGGGCGATGCCACGCTCAGCGCCATAGCCTTCCGGCTCGGGGCCTATCGGTTCGAACAGTACAAGAAGAGCGTTGCGGGACCGGAACTGGAGCTGTTCGGCCTCGCCGACGCGGCCGAGGTCAATCGCCAGGTCGAAGGCGCCACGCTGGCGCGCGACCTCATCAACATGCCGGCCAATGATCTCGGCCCCGATGCGCTGGAAAAGCGCATTCGCGAATTTGCCGCCGGACACAAGATGAAGGTCAAGGTGATCGCCGGCGATGACCTGATCAAGCAGCGCTTCCCGATGATACACGCGGTTGGCCGGGCCAGCGCCCAGGCGCCCCGGCTGATCGATCTGACTTGGGGCAAGGCCGCCGATCCCAAGGTGACCCTGGTGGGCAAGGGCGTCACCTTCGATACCGGCGGGCTCGACATCAAGTCGCCGACCGGTATGTTGCTGATGAAGAAGGACATGGGCGGGGCGGCCAATGTGCTGGGCCTGGCCCATGCCATCATGTCGGCCAAGCTGCCGGTGCGGCTGCGGGTGCTGATCCCGGTGGTCGAGAATGCCATTTCCGGATCGGCGTTCCGGCCCGGCGACGTTCTGGCCTCGCGCAAGGGGTTTACCGTCGAGATCGGCAATACCGATGCCGAGGGCCGTCTGATCCTCGCCGATGCGCTGGCGCTGGCCGATGAGGAGGCGCCGGATTTCCTGCTCGACATGGCAACGCTGACCGGCGCGGCACGGGTGGCCCTGGGGCCCGAACTTTCTCCGCTCTATTGTACCGACGACCGGGTGGCCGCGACGATTGTCGAGGCCGGCCGCGCCGCCGAGGACCCGTTCTGGACCATGCCGCTCTGGCCGGGCTATGACGCCCAGCTCAATTCGCGCATTGCCGACATGAACAATACCGGGTCCGGTGGCCATTCAGGATCCATCGTCGCCGCGCTGTTCCTGCGCCGCTTCGTGACCAATGCGGCGGTCTGGACGCATCTCGACATTTTTGGCTGGACCAATGAGGCCCGCCCCGGGCGTCCCGTCGGTGGCACCGACCAGGGCATTCGGGCGATCTATGGATTGCTGCGCCAGCGCTATCCCAGTTGAGCGAGGATATGATTGACAAAGTCAATTAGTTGCTTGATATCGTCAAGCAACCAGGAGACCTGTCATGGCCGATCCCGCTGACGTGGCGCAAATCCGCAGCTTCAATCGATTTTATACCGGTGTCATCGGCCTGCTGGACGAGGGCATGCATGAAACCATGCACAGCCTGGCCGAGGCCCGCGTCATCTATGAATTGGGCAAGGCCGGTGTGACCACCGGCGCCCAGGTGGCAGCGGCTTTGGACATGGACCGGGGCCAGATGAGCCGGCTGATGACCCGGCTGATCGGGCAAGGCCTCGTGGCGCAATTGCCGCGCGGCGGTGACGGACGGGCCTCGCCTGTCGGGCTGACGCCAGAGGGCAGGGCCGTGGCCGCCCGCTTCGACGCCATGAGCGATGAGGTTGCCGCGCGCACTCTGCTCGATCCGCTCACCCCCTTCGAGCAGGCCGATATGATCGGGTCGATGCGGCGCATTCTGGCCATGCTGGCCGAGCCCGATGACGCCCCCATGATCCTGCGGCCCCATCGCGTGGGCGAACTGGGCTGGCTCATCCATCGTCAAGGCCTGCTCTATCATCTCGAACAAGGCTGGACCGGCGAATTCGAGGCGCTGATCGCCAAGATCTATGCCGAGTTCGAGCAGACCCCGCCCAGCCCGCGCAAATCGCTTTGGGTGGCCGATATCGGCGGAGTCGTCGCCGGCTCGGTCTTCGTGGTCCCGGCCAGTGACGCGCCCGAGCGCACCGCACAGTTGCGGGCGCTCTATGTCGAACCGATGTTCCGGGGGCGCGGCGTCGGCAAGCAGCTGGTGCGCCAGGCGGTCAGCTTCGCCAAGGGTGCCGGCCATCACCGGATCATGCTGTGGACCCAGAGTTGCCTCGTTTCGGCCCGCCGCATCTACGAAACCGCCGGCTTCAAACTCACCAGCACCGAGCCGCACCATTCCTTTGGCGCCGACCTGGTCGGTGAGCACTGGCTGCTGGAGCTTTAGCCGTCAACTCCCGGACGGAGTGCCGGCATCGGTTGATTGTTCAATCGTGGTGTCGGGGATGGGCGAGGGCTGCTTGGGGAAGAGCAGCGGCGCGGCGGCGAAACCGCCGATGACGGCGATGATCATCACCCAGCCGGCCCATTTCTTGTGCTTTTCGATGAACTCGCCGGCAACCGGGCCAAAGAAGTAGAAGAGGCCGCAGGGCACGAAGAAGCGCAGGCCACGGCCGATCAGGCCGAAGAAGATGAAGGTCCAGAGGTCAACACCGGCCACGCCACTGGTGATGGTGATGATCTTGTAGGGAATGGGGGTGACCGCGCCCACCATGATCATGAAGGCGCCATTGGCCGCAAAGCTCTCGCGCAATTGCTCGAACCCGGCGCCGGCACCATAGAATTCGACTATGCCCTTGCCGATCGTATCGAACAGGAAATAGCCGATGGCGTAGCCGAAAAGGCCACCCACGACCGAAGATACCGTGCAGATCAGTGCCAGGCGCCAGGCCCGCCGCCGATCGGCGAGGATCATCGGGGCCAGCATGACCTCGGGAAAGACCGGAACGATCATCGCCTCCAGAAAGCAGATCAGCGCCAGGATGGGCTCGGCGAGCGGGTGCCCGGTGGCCGATTTCAACCGCTCGTAGAGGCCCGGCTTGGCCTGGGAAGTCGTGTCTGTCATTCCGCCCTGATCCGTCATTCTTGCCCCTGATCTTCGCGCGGTATCATGGACTTAACCAATGAATTTTGCGTGTCGGCATGACGCCTCAATAGCCGCGGGTGCGATCCACGACATTGACCAGGCCCAGGCCGGCCTCGTTGTCGCGCAGGATCTTGCTGAAATAGCGAACGCCGCTTTTTTCGTCGGAGATTGCGGCGATATGGGGGGTCACATAGCAGTTGTCGATGGCCCAGAGGGGACTGTCCTGGGGGAGCGGCTCGACCTCGAACACGTCCAGGCTTGCCGCACCCAGCGTGCCATCGCCCAGGGCCCGCACGATGTCCGCCTCTTTCTGATGCCCGCCCCGGGCGGCATTGACGATGACCGGCCCGCCGGCAAGATGCGTCCGCCGCAGCTTGCCGAAGGTTTCGTAGTTGAGGATGCCCGTGGTTTCCGGCGTCAGGGGCAGCAGATTGACCAGGATATCGGTGCCCGCGAGGAAATCATCGAAGCCCTGATCGCCCGAAAAAGTCTCGACCCCGTCCATGGTTCGCGGGGTGCGGCTCCAGCTGCGCAGCGCAAAGCCGAGCGGCTTGAGGCGCCGGGCTGCGTCCTGGCCCAGAACGCCCATGCCCATGATGCCGACATTGGTCTCGCTGGCCGACGGCGGATAGAACTGGCTCCAGCGCCGCGCGGCCTGATCGGCCCGAAAGCGGGTGAACTGGCGGTGGTGCATGCTGACCTGCGCCACGACATAGTCGCTCATGCGCTGGCTGAGATCGTCGTCGACGAACCGGACAATGGGAGCGTCGGGCAGTCCCGGGTGACGCATCAGGGCATCGACCCCGGCGCCGAGCGAGAGCACGGCCTTGAGATTATCGAGCCCGTCAAAGGCGTCGGGCTTGGGTTTCCACACGAAGATGTAGTGAACCTGGGCTGGATCGAAGCTGTCGCTGCGCCGCACGACCGGATAGGGGGCAAGGGCCTCGGCAAAAGCCTTGGCCCAGCTGGCCTCGTCGACGTCGGAAAGATGCAGCAGCAGCATGGCGCGGTCCTCGAAGAAAAAAGGGCCGCGCCTAAGAAGCGCGGCCCTGTCATTGTCAGTCCAAACCGGCCTTACTGGCCGGTGGTCGTGGCCGGAGCCTCGGTTGTCGTCTCCTGCACCGGCGTGCCTTCGACATTGGTGTCGGTCTGGGTCTCGGTGGGGGTCTCGACCGCGCTTTCCGGCGCGGTGGTCTCGACGGCCTCGCCTTCACCAGCTTCGGGCGCGACGACTTCCTCGGGCACGGCGGTGCCTTCGGCTGCCTCGGCAGCAGGTGCCGCCTCATCGCTCGCAGCAGCGTCTTCGGCCGGCGCGGCGGCATCCTCGGCGGGTGCGGCTTCCTCGGGGGCCGGGAACGGCACCGGATCGGGCGACAGGGTCTGCAGGTAAGCCAGGATGTCGGCACGTTCTTCGGGCGAGCGGACGCCGGCAAAGTTCATCTTGGTGCCGGGCGCATAGGCCTTCGGATTGGTCAGGAAGGCATTGAGGTTCTCATAGGACCAGACCTGACCCTCGGCCTTCTGCTGCAGCAGAATGTCGGAATAGGCAAAGCCGTCCATATGCGCCTTGGGGGCCTCGACGATGTGGTAGAGATTGGGGCCCTGTTTGGCTGGCTCACCCTCGCCAAAGGTATGGCAGGACTGGCACTTGCGGGCGGCCGCGGTGCCACGATCGGCACTGGCGCTGGCCAGGAGAACACCGAGCGGCACTTCGGGAGCAGCTTCGGCCGGACCGCCGCCTTCAGCGACTTCAGGCTCGGGAAGCGCATAGCCGGGGCCGCGGTTCTCAATCGGGTGGTAGATGGCTTCGGCCAGAAAGCCGACACCCATGACAAACATCAGCGTGCCGAGGACGGCGCCTAGAATCTTGTTTAGCTCGAACGAATCCATTTGGTCTCTCTGCCAGTCCATCCCCTGCGGACATAAAGCGTAACCAGCCCAAATACTGATTCCCAAGCGGAAATCTGCCTCAACCGGCCGGCACGACGCGCGCGGAAGATAGTATCAAGCCCCCATCGGCGCAACAGGTCAAAGCCATGTGCGACACTTCGAACCGGCGGCCCTGCCACAAAAGCGCGCCGGTGGCGCGGTTTTAGGTGAGAAGGCCTTGAGGGCTATGCCCGAAAGGCAGGAACCGGCGGCCCTGCCGCAAAAGCGCGCCAGTGGCGCGGTTTTAGGTGAGAAGGCCTTGAGGGCTGTGCCCGAAAGGCAGGAACCGGCGGCCCTGCCGCAAAAGCGCGCCAGTGGCGCGGTTTTAGGTGAGAAGGCCTTGAGGGTCAGTCGGAAAGGCGCGGGCCGGCCTATAAATTCGCCAGGCGAGAATGACGGCGCGACCGGCCTAGGTCCAGATTGACTCCGGCCTGCCTAAGCGCCAAAACGCGGCTGCCAATCGTGGACGGACATTCTCATGACTCAAAAGATTGCCTTTCAAGGCGAACTCGGCGCCTTCAGCCATGCTGCGGCCCTGAATGTGTTTCCCGATGGCAGTTTCCTGCCCAACGTCACCTTCGAGGAGGCCATGGCTGCGGTGCAGTCCGGCGAAGCCCAGAGGGCGGTGCTGCCGGTGGAAAATTCGCTCTATGGCCGGATCACCGACATCCACCACCTGCTCCCCGAAAGCGGGCTTTTCATCGTCGGCGAAACCTTTCTCCGCATCGAGATGAATCTCCTGGCGGTGCCGGGCGCTAGTCTGGACGAAATCAAGGCCGTGCAATCGCAGCCGCCCGCCCTGGGCCAATGCCGCAAATTCATTGCCGCGAACAATCTGCGCACCATAAACGGCTCCGATACGGCCGGATCGGTGCGCGAGGTGGCGGCGCGCGGCGACCGCTCGGTTGCTGCCATCGGCTCGCGGCTGGCCGGGGACATTTATGGCCTCAACCTGTTGCAGGCCAATATCGAAGACGAGGGGCACAACACTACCCGCTTCCTCGTCATGTCGCGCGACAAGGACGAGGCGCCGCAAAGCGCGCAGAAGCTCAAGACCACCTTCGTGTTCCGGGTCCGCAACGTGCCGGCGGCGCTCTACAAGGCCATGGGCGGCTTCGCCACCAATGGCATCAACATGACCAAGCTGGAAAGCTACATGGTCGGCGGCGCTTTCACCGCTACCCAGTTCTATGCCGACATCGAGGGCCATCCCGACGATATCGGCGTCCAGCACGCCTTTGACGAGCTCAAGTTCTTCACCGACTATTTCCGCATTCTGGGCGTCTATCCGGCGGCCGACTGACGGCCTCGGATCAGACCGGCTCGGTGGCGCGGTCGCGGGTCTGCCAGGTCCCGTCGCGCCATTCGCGCACGGTCACGGTGATCGTGTCGCCGATATCGATGAGATTATAGGCATTGGC